>JAHJCH010000241.1 GCA_018813065.1 Myxococcota bacterium | reverse complement strand
CTGCGCATCCCCGCTCAGGGCGCCCGTCCGCCGCGCCCGCGCCCCCCGATCCCGCCCCTCGACCGCCCGCCCAAGCGCGGATCGGGCTGGGTGCTCCCCGAGGCCGCCTTTGACCCCGAGGTGCAGCCACGACTCCAAGCCCTCTTCGATGAATCCACGCGCCAGATCGACGCTGGGCGCGCCGACTTGGCGGAGATCACGCTGGAGCGCTGCGCCAAGCTCTCCCGCTATGGCGCCGATCCGGTGATCAACCGCTTGGCCCAGCTCTACAAGGCGCGTGAGGACATCCCCGCGCTGATGGCGCTGTGGAAGCGGGTCGCCGTCGCGCTTCTGGAGCAAGATCGCGTCGATGATTTTCTGCGGATCATCTACATCTCGATTTATTCCGAGCAAATGTTCAGCGCCACCCCCAATTATCTCTACTCCGAGATCGACTGGGACATCCACACCTATATGCGTCTGCTGGCGGGGCGGCTGACATTGACGCCGTGGGTCAAGGCCAACCGGGTCAGCGCGCCGCTGGCGGGGCGTCGGCTGCGGATCGGCTTCGTCTTGGAGGGCCTCAGCCGCCGCCAAGCGCCCACGCGCAGCTATCTGCCCATCGCCGCCGTCCATGATCCCGCGCGGCACCACCTGTTCTTTTATTCGCGCTGGTCCCATGAAGCGCCCGTCGCCAAAAAAGAAGACTATGACAAGACAAAGGCGGAGCTTGAGGGGCGCGGCTGCGTGGTGCGCCACCCCGCCAAACCGCTGAGCCCCTCGGGTGAGGTGGACTTCCTCGCCCGCCAGATCGTCGCCGATCAGATCGACGCGCTGGTCTTCCAGACGATCTACTTCGTCCCCCAGCATAATCTGCTGGCGAACCTGCGCTGCGCGCCCTTCCAAGCGGCCGTGGAGCACCAACAAGCGGAGTATCATCAGGCCATCGATCTGGTCTTTACGCCCTCCAAGCTCTACCTAGAGGCCACTTGTTCAGCGTCGCCCCCCTTGACGACGATCAATAAGAAGCCCTCAGAGGCGAAGCTGCGTCGATCTGAGTTCAAGATCCCCCCAGACGCGCTGGTGTTGGTCTCCGTAAACCGAGGGGTGCGCTACGCCCAGCCCGAGTTCTGGCGTGAGGTGGGGCATTTGATGCTGCGCCACCCCCATGTGTACCTGCTGCTGGTGGGCTTGGAGGCCGTCGGCGACGCCTTGCCGTTGGATCACCCCGCGCGGCCGCGCGTGATCACGCCGGGCTTCCGCCGCGACGTGATGGAGCTGCTGGCGATCTCGGATATCTACGTCGATCTCTTCCCCTCGGGCGGCGGCAGCTCCATCTTGGAGGCCATGGCCGAGGGGCTGCCCTCGGTGGCCTTCTATCAAGACTTCGCGCGGCGCTACTGGCTGCCAGAGGAGACGGTGGCCTCGATCTTCGTCGGCGATCCCGATCTGCTGCTCCAGCCAGAGGACTATGAGGGCTGGCAGGCGTTGATGGATCGGCTGATC
This sequence comes from Myxococcota bacterium, assembly GCA_018813065.1. Taxonomy (GTDB): domain Bacteria; phylum Myxococcota_A; class Bradymonadia; order UBA7976; family UBA1532; genus JAHJCH01. Next base: position 52,638 of record JAHJCH010000241.1, on the reverse strand, counting down.
TTGGAGCCGGGCTGGCGGGCGGAGAAGGCGGCGTCGATGCGGGCGCGCATCAAGCTGTATGAGCCGCCGACGCTGCAAGCGCGCTTCTTCGATGTCATCGAGCGCGGCTGGCGGCGGGTCGTGGAGGGCTGAGCCCTTTGCGCCTTTGCGCCTTGCGCTTTGTCGCTTGAGCCGCTATATCGCCGCCAGCCCGCGGCCCCCTGTGTGGTTTTGTGTAGAGAGAGAGTAGAGGAGGGCGCGCCGTGAGGCTGAGGATTTACGCCCCCAGCGGGCCATTGCTCTGTGGAGATCCCCATGAAGCGCTTCTTCTACGCCTTCGCCACCCTCTTTATCGCCGCCCCCGCCTTCGCTGAGGGCGCGACCCGTGAGCCCAGCGGCACCGTCGCCATCGCCGCCGCCTTCGCCATCAGCATCGCCGCCTTCGGTGGCGCGCTGGCGCAGGGCAAGGCCGCCGCCGCCGCCCTCGAAGGCATCGCCCGTAACCCCGGCGCCCAGGGCAAGATCTTCACCCCCATGATCCTCGGCCTCGCCCTGATCGAGTCCCTCGTCATCTACGCCCTGATCATCGCCTTCCTGCTCGTCGGCAAGATCTGAGGCGCGGCGCCATCCGCGCCTTCAACCCCGCCCCGGCGGGGTTTTTTTATGCCCCCTCCCCGTGCTAATCCCCGCCTTCGATCTCTTGGAGTTTGCCCCATGTCCACCCTGATCAACCGCGCCGCCCTGCTCGATCGCTTCCTGCGCTATGTGGTCGTCGAGACGACCAGCGATGACGCCAACCCCCAGACCCCCTCCTCCGCGTGTCAGTGGGATCTGGCGCGTATGCTGGAGGCGGAGCTGCGGGCCATGGGCGTGGAGGACGTGCTCCTTGATGAGCACGCCTATGTCTACGCCCACCTCCCCGAGCGCTTGCCCGAGGGTCACCCCCGCGCGGGGCAGATCCCCACGATCGCCTTTATCGCCCATATGGACGTCTCCCCCGCCGTCTCCGGTAAGGACGTCAAGCCCCAGGTGCATGACTATCAAGGCGGCCCCATCGCCCTCAACGGCGTGACCCTGAGCCCCGAGCGCGACGCGCCGCTGGGCGAGTGCGTGGGCTGTCAGATCGTCACCTCCGACGGCACCACCCTCCTCGGCGCCGATGATAAGGCGGGCGTCGCCGTGATCATGAGCCTGCTTGAGGCCCTCATCCAACACCCCGAGATCCCCCACGGGCCGCTGTCCATCGCCTTTACCCCCGATGAGGAGATCGGGCGCGGCACGGCCAAGTTCGATCTGGGCAAGCTCGGCGCGGAGGTGGCCTACACCATCGACGGGGAGACGCTGGGTGAGGTGGAGGAGGAGAACTTCTGCGCGGATGGGATGACCTTGGTCTTTAAGGGCGTCAACGTCCACCCCGGCTACGCCAAGGGCAAGCTGGTCAACGCCATCAAGGTCGCGGCGGACTTTATGGCCTCGCTGCCCCGCAACGGACTCTCGCCTGAGACGACCTCGGGCTATGAGGGCTTCGTCCACCCAAACTCCATGTCCGGGGATGAGGAGTCGGTGGAGATTCGCTTTATCCTGCGCGACTTTAAGGAGCCTAAGCTGACGACGCTGGCGCGGATGCTGGAGCGCCTGGCGGCGGAGGCCGTGGCCCGCTGGCCCGGCGCGTCGGCGGAGCGGGTCATTCAGCCGCAGTATCGCAACATGAGGTCGATGATTGATCAGCGCCCCGAGGTGATGGATCTGGCCATCCGCGCCCTGGAGCGCGTCGAGGTGCCCCTGCGCCGCGTGCCGATCCGCGGCGGGACCGATGGCGCGCGCTTGTCCTTTATGGGCTTGCCCACCCCCAACCTCTTCACCGGCGGGCATAACTTCCACAGCCGCCGTGAGTGGATCGCCGTCGAGCACATGCTCAAGTCGGCGGAGGTCTGCCTCGCCCTCGTCGATGAGTGGCTGCATCACGGCGAGATCAAGGGGCTGTTGGCGTAAATGGCGGCCAGCGCGGGTGGCCGGGCTTGGGCTTGGCTTGAGTATCAGCTGCGGCGGGCTTGGCCCTTTGGGCTGCGCACTCCTCAGCAGCGTCGCTACTTCTACCCCGGCTGCGCCTTGACCAGCGCCGCCCCTGAGCTGACCGTGCAGGTCTGGCGGCACCTCAAGGCCCAAGACCCCGATATCGGCCTGTGGCTGGACTGCTGCGCTTATCCCCTGCGGATGCAGCGCCCGAAAGATCCCACCCCCGAGGCGCTGCGGGCTGAGGCGGTGATCGGGCGGCGCGTGGCTCGTGCGGGCGTCGAGGAGATCATCACCGCCTGTGGCAACTGCGCGCATCAGTTCGAGCGCCTCGGCGTGCCGACCCGCTCCCTCTATGATCTGCTGGCCCAGGATCAGGCTTGGGCCGGGGCCTTGGCCGGTGAGGCGCCGGTGATCGTCCATCACCCCTGCCCCGCGCGGGTCGATCTAGAGCAGGCGGCGGCCTTTGAGTCCCTGGCGGCCCTCGCGGCGCTGCCTCGGGCGCCCCAAAAGAAGCACCCGCTGTCTTGCTGCTTGAACAAGGACGCCACGGCTCAGCGGCGGCGCGCCGCGCTCAAGGATCAGCCGCTGGTGACCTACTGCGGGCACTGCACCCGCAGCTTTCAGCGCGATATCCCCACCCGCCACATCCTTCAGCTGCTCTTTAAGGAGGATCGACGGCTGATCCCGGCGGGGCGCGGGCGCTGGTTCTTGAACTACCTGCGCGCCCGCCTGATGGCGCGTCGAGGATGAGCCCCGCCCCGCCCCGCTGGCCCTTGGCGCTCATCGTCCTGTGGATGGCGGGCTGGTCCTGGTGGGCCTACACCCCCGATGATCCCTTCTTCTCGGCGTGGCGCGGCGGCGCGGTGGTCCCGTCGCTGATGCGCGGGGTGGACGGCGCGTGGTGGCGCCTGGTGACGGCGGGCTGGCTGCACCTCGACGCCGCGCATCTCTTGGGCAACGCCTTGGCCTTCGTGGCCCTGGGGCGCTTGGTCCAGCGCCTCCAAGGCGCGGCGGCGACGCTGGGGATCTTCGGCGCTGGCGCCCTGGTCGGCGCGGCCCTCAGCCTGTGGGTCAACGCCCGCTGGACCGTCGGCGCCTCCGGCGGGGTCTTCGCCCTCCTGGGGGCCTTGGTGGCGGCGGCCTGGCAGGCGCGCGGGCGCATCCAAGGGCGCGGGCGCGTGGCCTTCTTCGCCCTCTGTTTATTGAGCGTCACCGCCACCCAGCTGGGCGGCACCGACACGACGGCGCACTACGCGGGCTTGGGCTTGGGCGTGGCCTTGGGCGCCGCGCGCGGCGGCCGCGTCCTGGCCTGGCCGGTCTTGGCGGCGTGGTTATTTGGCCTGGGGGGGGCCTTGACCCTGCGCTTGGCGTCACCAAGCTGCGAAGAGGGGCGTCCCTCGGGTTGGCGGCCCGCGCCCTGCGCCACCGAGGCCGCCGTGGGCTGGAGCGACGGGCTGAGGACCGCCTGTGTCTATGAGGCGCCGCCGCCGCTGCCCAAGCTGGAGGGCCCTTGGCGACGCGGCGCGTATCCGCTGCCCGATGGGCGTCAGATCATCATTGAAGCGCCGAGCCCGAGGCTCTCGGGGCCTTGGCTGGCCTGCATGGAGTCGCGCAGATGAATCAGGTTCAACGCCTCTGGGGGATGATCACCCCCGGCGCCCGTGGGTTGATGCTCGTCGTCATCATCACCTCGGCCCTCTTTAACTGGATCACCCAGGCGGCCAGCCCGCCGCTGTCGCTGGCGCCGACCGACTGGCTGACGCTGCACCCCGCCACCCTCCCCGACTTGCGCCTGCCCGCGCTCTTGCTCAACAGCGCGGTGGTGGCCCCCGCCGGCCCCCTCGGCGTGCTGATCTTCGTCGGCATCGCCGTCTACTTCTTCCTCGATCTCGCCCGCGCCTTGTGGCGCGCCCGCCGCAATGAGGTGCTGCTCTATGGCCTGGGCGGCTTGTTGGCCCTCAGCCTCTTCGACGCCCTGATCTTGCCGGGGATGGGCTGGGGCTTGGTGATGGGGCTGCTGCTCATCGCCTGGTTTGGCGTCAGCATGGAGCGCCGCTGGGGCGCGCGGCGCTTGATCGAGTTCGTGCTGATCGTGGCCTTGACCACCAACACCCTCGGCGCGCTCTTTTTATGGCTGGTGCCTCACCCCACCGCGCCGCTCTTGGGCGCAGGCCACGCGCCGCTCCAAGGCGTCGGCGCCGTGATCACGGCCCTGATGGGCGCGTGGTGCTTGGGCCTGGGGCGGCGGCGGGTGGCGCTGCTCAACGTCACGGGGGACAAGCTCTTTAAGCTCTTGGTGGTCATCGAGGGGCTGCATCTCCTGTTAACCAGCAAGGCCTTGGGCTGGATGGGGCTCAGCGCCTTGTTGACCTCTTGGCTCTTGGTCACTGGGCGGTGGCGCCCCGAGATCCTCAAGGATCACCTCAAGCTCTGGCGCCTGCGCGCCCGGCGCCGCCTGCGCGTCATCCAAGGTGGGCGCCGCTGAGCCACGCCCCGTTGAATTTTCCATCCATCGATTCGGGCATTTCTTTAATTCTTCAGCCGCTGTGATAGGATGCCGCCTGCTGCTCCTGGAGGATCTGTGAGAGGACTTTTATTCGCGCTCGCGCTCTGGCCGGCGCTCGTCGTCGCGGGTGAAGGCGCGGAGGCGGAGAACAGCACCGCCGACGCGGCGTACAGCGCGGGCGTAGAGCACTTCAAGGCGCGTCAATTTAAGGACGCTATCCTCGAGTTCAACAAGGCTTATCGGGCGAACCCTCATCCCATCTTGGTCTTCAATATGGCCCGCTGCTTTGAGGAGCTGAAGAACTACGAGGCCGCCGTGGACTTCTATCAGAAGTACCTCAAGATGAACCCAGAGGCGGCGGATAAGGCGCAGGTCGAGGAGAGCATCACCACCCTCAAGTTGCTGGCGGGCAAGGCCCAAGAGCAGCGCCTTGATCTACAGCTGACCTCCCAGCCCGACGGCGCGCGGGTCTTCCTCAACGGCCAAGAGGTGGGCGTCACCCCCTTTAAGAAGGCGCTGCCTCAGGGCACCCACTTTATCGCGCTGGAGGCTGAAGGGTTTAGCCGCATCTCCGATGAGGTTGAGGTCGCTGACGCGCCGATCACCAAGCACCTCACCTTGGTGCCCTTGCCCAAGCAGCCGATCACCCCGGTCAAGCCGCCCAACTACCTCGCCTGGGGCCTGGTGGTCACCGGCGGGGCGATGCTCATCGGCAGCGGCTTGGTGGGCTATATGGCCCTCGACAAGAACAACAAGCTCGATGAGATGGACGGCGGCCACGCCACCTATAACGCAGACACATACGAGACATATAAAGAGGACGGCCGCGCCTTCAGCTACACCGCCGATGGGCTGCTGCTGGTGGGCACGACCTCGCTGCTGACGGGGGGTTATCTGCTCCTGGCGGCGCCCTCGAAGGACTAGGCCGATCACGCGGATGAGTCATATGAGATCCGAGAATGATTCAATGGTCGGGATGACCGTAGATGGCGGTCGTTTCGAGCTAATAAAGCTGATCGGCGAGGGCGGGATGGGGCGCGTCTTCCAAGCGCGCCAGATCTCCATGAACCGCATGATCGCGCTCAAGATCTTGCGCGCCTCCGTCAGCAACGACGAGAAGCTCCTCGCCCGCTTCCAGCAAGAGGCCCGCAGCGTCTCACGCATCAGCCACCCCAACGCGATTATTGTCCACGATTTCGGCCACTTAGAGGATGGCTCGCCTTACATCGCCATGGAGCTGCTCAGCGGCAGCAGCCTCTCCGCCCTCCTCCACGAGGTGGGCCGCCTAGAGCAAGGGCGGGCGGTGCATATCATGGGGCAGATCTGCGCGGCGGTGGGCGAGGCGCATAAGCTCGGGGTCATTCACCGCGATCTTAAGCCTGAGAACGTGCAGATCATGCGCGTGGGCAACGATGATGACTTCGCCAAGGTGCTCGACTTCGGGATCGCCAAGATCGTCCACGGCGACGCCGAGGATGGGGAGAGCGAGAGCGGCCTGACCTTGGCCGGCGCCGTCTTTGGCACGCCACACTATATGAGCCCTGAGCAGGTCCACGGCGAGCGCGTCGATCACCGCACCGACGTCTACTCATTGGGGGTCATCTTCTACGAGCTGTTGACGGGCAAACCCCCCTTCGATGGCGCCACCCCCATGGCCGTGATGATGTCTCAAGCGGCCAAGCCGCCCCCGGATATCCGCAAGACGCACCCTGAGCTGGGCATCAGCGACGCCATCGCCGAGCTGATCAACAGCTGCTTGGTTAAGGATCGCGAGGCGCGGATGTCCTCCGTGGACGCCATGCTCGTGGCCTTGGTGGACGCCCAAAGCGACTTCGGTGATCACAGCGGCACCTTCCGTCAGTACAGCGGCGCCAGCGGCGCCCACGCCATGCCCGTCGATCGCAGCAGCGTCGATGTCGTCTCCCGTCAGACCCCGCAGTACGCGGGGCAGCTGGAGACGCTGCCGCCGATCACCAACCACAGCTCCAAGCTCATCATCCTGCTGCTCTTGCTGCTCCTCGGCGGCGGCGGCTACCTGGGCTATCTCCAGCTTCAGACCCCGCCTGCCCCCGAGGAGCGCCCCGTCACGGTGACGTTCGATCCCCGCGAGGACGAGGTCCGCCACACCCTCACCACCGCCCCCAAGCAGGCGCAGGTCTTTGATCGCACCACCGACAACGCCTTGGGTGAGACGCCGCTGACCCTCCCCGTCAAGCGCGGCGAGAAGCTGCGCGTGGCCATCCGCCATGAGGGCTTTAAGGAGATCTGGCTCGACCTGGAGGGCAAGGGCAAGGCTGAGCAGAGCATGCACAACGATCTGGAGGCGGAGACGGCGCCAACGCCGCCCAAGCCCGCCGACGCGGGCGCCGATGAGGTCGCCAAGGACGCGGGCGTGGCCGACGCCGAGGCCGACGCCGCGCCGACGCCCGCGCCGACGCCTCACGCTGGCGAGGGCAAGCATGACTGGCTGAAGATCACCTCCTCACCCAGCGGCGCCGTGGCCCTGATCGGCAAGAAGAAGATCGGCGTCACGCCCTTTGAGTGGAAGCCCGAGGTCGGCGCGCCTGTGCAGCTGACGCTCTCTAAGGCGGGCTATAAGCTGATCAGCCGCAAGGTTGAGCTGCGCGCCTCCACCACCGCGCGTGGCCTCGACTTCAGCCTCAAGAAGCGCGGGGGGGGCGGCAAACCCAAGGTCAACAAGCCCGATCCCAAGAAGCCCGATCCCGATAAGACGACCACGAAGAAGTACGAGAAGCTGTGAAGACATCGCGGTTGGGTGGTTGGCTCGATCGACGCCTCGCCCTCTCCGACAACCCCATCAGCCGCCGCCTCCTCCTCTTCGCCCGCCTCACCGTCGATGTCTTCCACCACCTCGTCCTTGATCAAGCCCCGCGCAACGCCGCGGCGCTGGCCTACACCACCATCCTCTCGATGGTGCCGATGCTGGCCGTCTCTTTTGCGCTGATCAAGGCCGTCGTCCCCAGCGGTGATATGGCTCAGAGCGTGCGCGATTGGATGCTGGGGACGCTCCTGGCCGACAGCGTGGCGGAGGTCGGCGGCATCTTGGAGAGCTTCCTGGAGCGCGCCCAGAGCGGGGCGGTGGGCCTCGTGGGCTTCACCTTCCTCCTCTTCAGCGCCCTCTCGGCGTTCCTCTCAGCGGAGCGGGCCGTCAATCAGATCTGGCGTGTGCCTGCCACCCGACCACTGCACCGCCGCTTGGTGACCTTTTACGCCGTCGTCACCCTGACGCCTGCGCTGATCGGCCTGGGCTTCGTCGCCGCGCGTTGGGTCCAAAGCGGCTTCTCCAACCTCACCTTTGGCCTAGCGCTCAGCTCCACGACGATCACCTGGACCTTGGAGGCCATGGCCCTGGCCTTGATGTACAAGCTCTTGCCCCACACGGTGGTCAAGAAGCGGGCGGCCATCACCGGCGGCGTCTTGGCGGCCATCGCCTTGGAGCTGCTCAAGTGGGGCTTCAATCTCTACATCCGCTCCACCTACCAAGGCTCGGTGCAGTCCAAGATATACGGCTCATTTGCCCTTATCCCGCTGCTGTTTTTATGGGTGTACTTGCTGTGGATCGTGGTGTTGGCGGGCGTAGAGGTCAGCTACATGATCCACAACCACCGCGCCTTGAGCACCGCCGTGCTTCATCGCCGCGCGGACTTGATCTTGGCGCCGCCTTCATCCTATCTGATGTCGCGCATCTTCTTTGAGGTCGCGCGGCGCTTCCAGAGCCGAGGGGGGGGGATTAAGCCGCTTGAGCTGGCAGATGAGCTGAAGATCCCCGTTGATGAAGTCTTACCTGCGGTGCATTTGCTCTGCCGGGCTGAGATGTTACTGCTCGTCAGCAGCATCCGTGGGGATGAGAACCTCTTGGTGGTGCCGGGGCGCGCCTTAGATCAGGTCACGCTCTTAGATTTGGAGCGCTGCTGCGCCGAGGCTGGCTATCGCCCTGGCGAGCTGCCGCCCTCGCCGCCCGCCAGCCACTTCGAGGCGGCCCTCAAGGCGGCCAAGCTCAGCTACGAAGAGGCGCTGACGGTGAGCATCGCCGATCTGCTGCCTCAGCCGCCGCCCCGCGCCGCTCAAGCCTCGGCGCGCATCGCCTGATAGGCGGCCATCAGCCCCCGCGTTGAGGCGTCATGGGCGCTCGCCGCGCCGCCCTCCAGCTCGGGCAAGATCACCTTCGCCAGCTTCTTGCCCAGCTCCACCCCCCACTGATCATAGGCGTTGATCTCCCACAGCACGCTCTGGACGAAGATCTTGTGCTCATAGAGGGCGATGAGCATCCCCAGCGTGCGCGGATCGAGGCGCTTAAACAGCAAGCTGTTGGTGGGGCGGTTGCCCTCGAAGACCTTGTGTGGGGTCAGCGCCGCGATCTCCGCCTCAGCGCGCCCCTCCGCCGCCAGCTCAGCGCGCGCCTCCGCCGCCGCGCGCCCCCGCATCAGCGCCTCGGTCTGGGCCAGGAAGTTGGAGATCAAGATGGGGTGATGATCGCTGGGGTAGTGGCTGTGAGCGGCGGCCAGAAAATCACAGGGGATGAGCTTTGTGCCTTGGTGGATCAGCTGATAAAAAGCGTGTTGACCATTGGTGCCGGGCTCACCGAATAAGATCGGCCCGGTTTGTCCATCTACGGGGGTGCCATCGCGCTTAACGCGCTTGCCATTGCTCTCCATGTCGGCCTGCTGGAGATAGGCGGGCAAACGGCTGAGGTGCTGATCGTAAGGCAGGACGGCGTAGCTTTGGGCGTTGAAAAAGTCGTTGTACCAGAAGCCGATGAGGCCCAGCAGGGCGGGGGCGTTATGGCGCAGCGGCGCTTGTTGAAAGTGCAGATCCATGGCATAGGCGCCGCCGAGGAGGGCCTCGAAGTGATCAAAGCCGACGGCGAGGGCGATGGGCAGGCCGATGGCGGACCACAGGGAGTAGCGGCCTCCCACCCAGTCCCAGAAGCCGAGCATATTCTCGGCGTCGATGCCGAAGGCGGCGACGGCCTGGGCGTGGGTGGAGATGGCCACGAAGTGCCGCGCCACCGCCGCCTCGCCGAGCGCCTCGACGAGCCAGCGCCGCGCGGTGTGGGCGTTGGTCAACGTCTCCTGGGTGGTGAAGGTCTTGGAGGCGATGATGAACAGCGTGCGGGCGGGATCGAGGCCCTTGAGCGTGCTGTAGATGTGCGCGCCGTCCACGTTGGAGACGAAGTGGCTGCGCAGCTCGGGGCGCGCGTAGGGCGCCAGCGCCGCGCAGACCATCACCGGCCCTAGATCGGAGCCGCCGATGCCGATGTTGACCACGTCGGTGATGCGCTCACCCGTCGCGCCGCGCCAATCGCCGCCGCGCACGGCCTCGCTCAGCGCCTTCATCTGCTCTAAGACCGCGCGGACCTGGGGCATGACATCCTCGCCGTCGAGCAGGACCGGCGTCGAGCCTTGATGACGCAGCGCGGTGTGCAGGACCGCTCGCCCCTCGGTGTTGTTGATCCGCGCCCCGGCGAACATCTGATCGCGCCACGCCTCCAGGCCTCGGGCGCGGGCGTGATCGATCAGCAGAGACAGCGTCTCCTCGGTGATCCGGTTCTTGGCGTAGTCGATGAGCAGATCCTCGACGCGCAGCGAGAAGCGATCAAAGCGATCAGGCTCAGCATCAAAGAGATCACGCATATGCAGGTCGCGGATCTGCGCGTAGTGGGCTTGGAGGGCTTGAAGGGTCGGGTCCATGAGGGCTCCAGATTTCTCGTCAACACGCTCTCGATTAGTTTTGACATTTTCTCGGCCATCACCCCAGCGCGCGATGAATCGCGCGCTGGGGCAGGCGCTTCGCTGCAGAAAAAATCCGCTTCGCAGATTTATTTCTTTGCTCCGGCCTGTCCGCCTTGAGCGGATGATGTCCGAAAAATGTCGGTCCTCGGCCGCTAAAGCGGCCTGCGGCTCGATTCAAAAGAATCTCTCCGGAAAAGTGTCAGGATGATCGCTCTCGACACGAGCGCAAAACGCACAAGGCGGCGGCGGCGGACATTGTGAGGGGGTATCTCATTGAATTTAAACCAATTTTAATAGCGTGAAACCTTTTCAATTGACCCCCCCCCACCTCATCTGTACCTTCCGCCGTCACCCAGCACCGGCAGCCCGCGCGGGCTGGGCTCGTTTGGTATCACACTTTGTCCTCGCACCCACTTTGGCCTTGATACTCCTCCCTCAAGGTCAAGTTCACCTAAGCCTAAGACGAGGGCAATGCGTATCACCCGTTCCAGCGATATGTTCGCTTTGGAGTGAGATTGGATACACGAACTGAGGGCCGCCATCTCTTGGCCGAATACCGTGGGTGCGACGCCCAACTCCTCGATAACCGAGAGCTGATCGAAGACCTGATGCAGCGCGCGGTGCTCGCCGCTGGCGCGCACATCGTGCAGTCGGTCTTCCACCAGTTTTCTCCTCAAGGGGTCAGCGGCGTCGTCGTCGTGCAGGAGTCCCACATCTCGATCCACACATGGCCCGAGCTGGGGTACGCCGCCGTCGATTTTTATACTTGTGGTGACGCGGACCCGACCCGCGCCCACGCGGTCTTAGCGAGAGGTTTACACGCCACCGATGGCGAGCTGATCCTGGTCCACCGCGGCGATATGCAAGGCCGCATGCGCGTCAACCGCGCGGGGTGGAGCGAGGACGCTCAAGTCATCGGCGCCGCCTGCTCCAGACAGACGGTCCTCCCCGATCCAACTCACTACTTTATGGTCGCAGGCGACGCTGAGGGGCCGACCCCGCTCAACGCCTTTGATCACGCGCTTTTGGACGCGGGCGTGGGTGACACCAACCTGGTGCGCCTCAGCTCGATCCTGCCGCCAGGCACGCAGCCCATGAGCGCCCGTCCCCTCCCAGGCGGCGCGATGGTGCCCATCGCCTACGCCGAGATGACCTCCTCCAACCCCGGCGAGGAGATCTCCGCCGCCGTGGCCTTGGCCCTGCCCATGGACGACACCCTGCCAGGGCTGATCATGGAGCACCACGCCGCCGCCCCGCTCGCCGAGGTGGAGGCCACCGTGCGCCAGATGGCCATCGCGGGCATGGAGCACCGTGGCCGGGCGATCAAGGACGTCTTGGTGCGCGGCGCGACGCACATCGTCGAGGAGCACGGCAGCGCCTTCGCCGCCGTCGTCCTCTGGCGCAATGACTGATCGATCACACGCCCCCACCCCCCTCCAAACCCCATCAGAGTAGAGAGACCCGCCATGCCGAGCTGGATGGATGAGATCTACGAGGGCGTCATGCGCTTCGGGCTCAAGGCCACGCGCACCCTCTTTGATCAGCGCAGCGATTTTCAACAAGTCACCCTCATCGAGACCGAGGGGCTGGGCCGCGCCCTGCTCCTCGACGGGATGTGGATGACCGCCGAGGGCGACGAGGCCACCTACCACGAGCTGCTGACGCACCCGGCCATGCTCACCGCCCAGGCGCCCCGCCGGGTGCTGATCATCGGCGGCGGCGACGGCGGCACGGCCCGCGAGGTGCTGCGCCACCCCGGCGTCGAGCGCGTGGACATGGTCGAGGTGGACGGGCTGGTGATGGAGGCGTGCCGCGCGCACCTGCCCACCATCGGCGGCCCCGCCTGGTCCGATCCGCGCCTTCACCTCGTCGTCGGCGACGGCGCCGCCTTCGTCGCCCAAGCCGAGGCCGACAGCTATGACGTCATCCTCGTCGATGGCGCCGATCCCGTCGGCCCCGCCGAGGTCCTCTTCTCCGAGCGGTTCTACCGCGACTGCGCGCGCGCTTTAAGCCCGCGCGGCGCGCTGGCGACGCAGGGCGGCTCCCCGCGCGTGCAGCGCGCTGAGCACCTCAACCTGATCGGGGCCATGCGCGGCGCTTTCGCCCAGGTGGCGCCCTATTACGCCCCCGTCACGCTCTACCCCGGCGGCGCCTGGAGCTGGATCTGGGCGGCGCAGGCGGGCGTAGATCGCGACGCCCTGGACGCCGCGCGGCTGGCGGTCATCGAGCCTGACTGCAAGCAGTACCACGGCGGCGCCCACGCGGGCCTCTTCGCGGTGATCCCCAACGACATCCTCAAGGCCATCCGTTGATCCGGGCCGCCCTGGACACGCTTGGGCCTGCCTACCTGGAGTCGCGGCGCGCCTCGGCGGTCGAGCCCGGCGCGGTCTGCCTCTTCGGCGCGCCCTATGATGGCACCACCTCCTTTCGCCCCGGCGCCCGCCTTGGCCCCACCGCCCTGCGGCTGGCGAGCGTGGGCCTTGAGGACTACTCCCCGCGCCAAGATCGCGCCCTTGAGGACGTGACGCTGCTCGATCTGGGGGATCTGGAGCTGAGCTTTGGGGTGCCCGCGCCGGTGGTGGCGGCGGTCAAGGCCCTCACCGCCGAAATTCTCGCCGGAAGTGGCCTGCCATTGATGCTCGGCGGCGAGCACAGCGTGACGCCCGGCGCCGTCGCCGCCGTGGCAGACCTGCACCCCGATTTAGTGGTGGTCCAGCTCGACGCCCACGCCGATCTGCGCCCGGATTATCTGGGTGAGCGCAACAGCCACGCCTGCGCCATGCGCCGCTGCTTGGACATTTTGCCGCGCGAGGCGGTCTTACAGCTGGGTATTCGCTCAGGTACGCGCGAGGAGTTCGCCGAGCTGCGCCAGAGTGGCCGTGGGATCTACCCCCGCGAGGCGGATTTACGAGCGGCGTTGGACGCCTTGGGGGACCGCCCCATCTACCTCACGGTGGATCTGGATGTGTTTGATCCGGCCTTTATGCCGGGGACAGGCACGCCCGAGCCGGGGGGCATCGACTGGCCCACCTTCGCCCGGCTGCTCGACGCCCTGCGGGGCCGCCGCTTGGTGGGCGCGGACGTGGTGGAGCTGGCCCCGCAGCTCGACGCCAGCGGGATCTCAGCGGTCTTGGCCGCTAAAGTGGTGCGCGAGATCATCCTGGCGCTGGGCTGAGCCCCGCCGACCGCCCCACGACCCCCCACGAAGCGAGATCCGTGAAGCTCTTTTACCTGCTCTCCGCCCTCCTTGGGCTCGCCTGCCTCGCCTACCTGATCTTCGCCAAGGAGCCTCGGCTCGAAGCGGGCATGAACGTCTATCACGCCTACGCGCGGCGGACCTACGATCTGCGCCTCGCGCCCCAAGGCGGCCCGCCGCTGCGCCGCTTTGAGGTGGCGCCTGCTCCAGATGCAGATCCAGATGCAGATCCAGAGGCGGTCGCGGCGCTGCGTGACCGCGCCTCGCTCCTTAACGGACAGCATGAGGCCCTCTCCTCGGCGCTGCGGGCCGCCTTCGCGCTTGATCTGCGCCAAGAGGGGGCGCTCTTCGAGGCCCTGCGCGCCTTTAACACGCCGCTGCCTGAGCTGGAGGCGCCCCTGCGGGCGTGGCGGGGCGCGGATGATGACTGGCCCAGCGCCTTGGCGGCGGGGATCTACGCCTTTAAGCGCGGCGCCTATGCCTGGCGGATCGAGTCGCGCCAGGCCGCGACCCCCTGGCTGGCGCGCGCGCTCGCCGAGCTGGGCCGGGCCCTTGAGCTGGAGCCGCGCCTCCAGGCGGCCTACATCACCCAGATCCGCGCCGCGCGGCTGCTCAAGGACGCGGCGACGCAGCGACAGGCCCTTGAGGGGGCCGTGGCGACCTGCCCGAGCTGCTTTCAAGCGCGCTTCGCCTACCTCGCCAGCCTCCGCCCGCATACAAGCGGCGATCTGGCGCCGCTGAGGGCAGAGGCGGCGCGCTTGGGCGCGGCGGAGGGGCAGTCGGCGCTGCGGGCCTATCCCGATGCCGTGGCGTGCAGCTGGGCCTGGGCCAAGGGAGAGGTGCATCAAGCCCTCGCCGCCTGCAACCGCGCCCTGGACATCGCCCCGCTGGGCTTCGCCTATGAGCGGCGCGCCTACGCCTACGCCTCACGCAGCGCCCTCGATGGCGCAGACACCGCAGGGGACTTGGCCTTGGCCTTGGCCGACGTGGATCGCGCCCTGCGCGGCTCGATGGATCACCTGGGGCGGCTGCGCGTGCGCGCCTTCGTCCTCTGGCGCTTGGGGCGCTGGGCCGAGGCGGGTGAGGCGCTGCGGCGGGGGCTCCTTTTAGATCCCATGTCGATGGATCTGATCAAGGAGGCGGAGCGTTATCTCCGCGCGCGGCTGCGCGCGGCGGCCAAGCGGGGGGGCGTGGCCGATCTTGAGGCGGCCATCGAGGGGGCCGCCCGCCTCCACGCCGCCCACCCCGTCGTGGCCTGCTGGCGCCAGGTCTTGGGGGCGGGGTTGTGGGTGGAGTCGCCCCGCGCGCGGCGCTTGATCGTCCTCAGCTGCGAGCGCCCTTGGTTTATCAAGCCCTACCTGCGCCTCGATGATCTCTTCATCGAGCGGCTGGACTTCAAGACCATCGCCGCCCACTGGGATCGCTACATCGCCCTCAACCCCGACGTGGCGCCTGCTCACTATGAGCGCGGCGGGGCGCGGCTGCATCTGGGCGACGTCGAGGGCAGCCTCACCGACATGGCGCGCGCCTGCGCGCTCAAGATGGCTGAGGCTTGCCAGGCGGCCAAGGCGATCCAAGGCGGCGCGCGCTCTCAAATCCTGCCCAGCCTCAAGAAGCTCCCCCATTGGACGGTCTCCAGCGGCCTCGACACGCCTTGATAAGCGCCCCACGATAAGCTCAGCCGCGCGGTGGGGCTGCTGCGTTACAACAACGCGACCCTCCACGACCCAAGGAGCCCACCTTGAAGGCGCACCTCTACCTCTCGCTCATCCCAGAGTCGCTTATCGTCTCCCACCTCCCCCCTGAGGCCTTCGGCGCTTACTTCGCCAATGGCACGCTCAAGGACACGCGGGGGCAAGCCCTGTTCTTTGAGGTTGATCCCGCCCTGCTCGGCGACGCCTTTAATCTCCCCGAGGGCGGGCCAGAGGCGTGGTGTAAGGCGCACACCGATGGGCGACCACGTAAATCCCACTACCTCAGCATCTATCGGGTGATCGAGCGCGTGCCCCTTGAGGCCCTGGGCGCCCTCTATCTCACCACCGCCGATGGGCGCGTCTTGGGCCTTGAGGCCGACGCGCACACGCAGGCGCCGCGCGGCTACTACCTCTATCAAGAGCTCTCCCCGATCACGCCCCGCGTCGTCAGCGTCCTGCCGCCCTGTGAGTTCGCCGCCTTCCTGACGCGCCCCGATAAGGGCGTCTATCTCCCCGCGATTGTCTTCTGTGAGATGAAGCTCGGCGCGCTGGCCCATAACCCCGACGCCGAGGAGACGGACAACCTCCCCTATGACGATCTGGCCCACGTCCGCCACTGCCTCCAAGAGCTGCGCGACGCGGGGGATAAGATCAGCAAGACGGTGATGCGTCAGCTGCGTCATGACATCTCATTTCGCATGGTCAAGGGCTTCTACGTCGGGCGCGGCGCGGCGATACGCGCCTATCCGATGCCTGAGCTGAGCAGCCTTGAGAGCGAGCACTACGCATGGTGGCGCTCGGCGCGCCTCGCCTATGGTCAGTAAGTTGCTGAATCTAAAAGTGAAATAAGGAATTTAAGGGAAAATAAAAGATGCACAGCCACCTCTTCTGGCTGGCCCCCGCCGCCGCTGTCGTCGCGCTTTACTTTGCGCGGCGCTTCTTCAAGGCCATGATCCGCGAGGATGAGGGCACCCCGCTGATGCGCAAGATCGCCGCCCACGTCCGCGAGGGCGCCATGGCGTATCTGCGTCAGCAATATAAGACGGTGGCGATCTTCTTCGCCGCCCTCACCGTCTTCTTCGCCTACCTCTCCTATGGCGTAGATCTCCAAAACAACTGGGTGCCCTTCGCCTTCCTCACCGGCGGCTTCTTCTCGGCGCTAGCGGGCTACTTCGGGATGAAGACGGCCACCCTCGCCAGCGCCCGCGCCGCCCACGCCGCCCGCGACAGCCTCGACGCCAGCCTCAAGATCGCCTTCCGCAGCGGGGCGGTGATGGGCCTAGTGGTGGTGGGCTTGGGCCTGCTCGATATCTCGGTGTGGTTCATCATCCTCAACTGGCTCTTAGAGGAGGCTGATCCGCTCCATAAGATGGTGCTCATCACCACAACCATGCTCACCTTCGGCATGGGCGCCTCCCTGCAAGCCCTCTTCGCGCGGGTGGGCGGCGGCATCTTCACCAAGGCCGCCGACGTCGGCGCCGATCTCGTCGGCAAGATCGAGGCGGGTATCCCCGAGGACGATCCGCGCAACCCCGCCGCCATCGCCGATAACGTCGGCGACAACGTCGGTGACGTGGCGGGCATGGGCGCCGACCTCTATGAGTCCTTCTGCGGATCAATCCTGGCGACCGCCGCCCTGGGCGCCGCCGCGTTTATGAAGCAAGGCGATCCCGCGCTCCAGTTCAAGGCCATCATCGCCCCGATGCTCATCGCCGCCGTGGGCACGCTGATCTCCATCGGCGGCGTCTACCTCGTCAAGGTCAAGCGCGGCGCCGATCAAAAGGCCCTGCTCAACGCGCTGGGCCTGGGGGTCAACAGCAGCAGCCTCGGCGTCATCCTCATCGCCCCGCTGCTCTTATGGCTCTTGGGCTTGCCCAACCTCTGGGGCATCTGGGGGGCGATGGTCACCGGCTTGGTGGTGGGCACGCTGATCGGCAAGATCACCGAGTACTACACCTCCTCGGGGTTCAAGCCCACGCAGGCCATCGCCGCCAGCGCCAAGACCGGCCCCGCGACGGTGATCATCTCGGGCATCGCCACGGGCATGATCAGCACCGCCGTGCCCGTCCTCGCCGTGGTTGTCGGCACCATCCTCGCGTTTGGCTTCGCCGCGCAGTTTCAGATGAACGCGCTGGCCGAGGGCCTCTATGGCGTGGGCATGGCCGCGGTGGGGATGCTCTCGACCTTGGGCATCACCCTCGCCACCGACGCCTTTGGCCCGATCGCCGATAACGCGGGGGGCAACGCCGAGATGGCCGGCCTGCCGCCCGAGGTCCGCCAGCGCACCGACGCGCTGGACTCCCTGGGCAACACCACCGCCGCCACGGGCAAGGGCTTCGCCATCGGCTCAGCGGCGCTGACCGCCCTCGTGCTCTTGGCCTCCTACCTCGAAGAGATCCGCGTCGCCATCATCCACGCCCTCAAGCAAGGCCAGAGCTACACCTTTCCCAACGGCCAGACGATCTCCGCCGCCCGCGAGGCGATGGATCTGAGCCTCGCCCAGTTTATGACCTTCTACGAGGTCCACCTGATGAACCCGCTGGTCCTCGTCGGCCTCTTCTTGGGGAGCATGGCGGCGCTGCTCTTCTGCGGGCTGACCATGACCGCCGTGGGCCGCGCGGCGGGGCGGATGGTCGATGAGGTCCGCCGCCAGTTCAAGGAGATCCCCGGCATCCTCACCGGCGAGGGCGAGCCCGACTACGCCCGCTGCGTGGAGATCTCCACCAAGGGCGCGCAGCGAGAGATGATCCTGCCCTCGATCATCGCCGTGCTCCTCCCCGCGCTCGTCGGCCTCATCTTCGGCGTGGCGGGCGTCTTTGGTCTGCTGGCGGGGGGGCTGTCAACGGGCTTCGTCGTGGCGGTCTTTATGTCCAACGCGGGGGGCGCCTGGGACAACGCCAAGAAGTACGTCGAGGAGGGCAACCTGGGCGGCAAGGGCTCCAAGGCCCACCGCGCCACGATCATCGGCGACACCGTCGGCGATCCCTTCAAGGACACCTCCGGCCCCAGCCTCAACATCCTCATCAAGCTCATGACCATGGTCGCCATCGTCACCGCCGGGCTGAGCGTCAGCTTCTCGATCTTCTAGCGCCGGGCTGAGCGTCCGCTTCTCGATCTTCTCGCCAACCGCCGCGCCCTGTACAGCCGCCAAGCTGCGATCCTATAAACACAGATCAACACAGCGGTGATCGAGGATGAGATGGCGCGGATCTTAGTGATCGATGACAACGAGACGATGCGGATGGGCGTGGCCCACACCGCCAAGCGGATGGGGCACCTCGTCGAGGTCGCCGCCAGCGGGGCCGAGGGCGTCGCCAAGTACAAAGACAAGCCCGCCGACTTCGTGATCTCCGACCTCAAGATGAGCGGGATGAGCGGGATCGAGGTGATTAAAGAGATCCGCGCCGTCCGCGCCGACGCCCTGATCATGATCATCACGGGCTTTGGCACAGTGGAGGACGCCGTCGAGGCCATGAAGCTGGGCGCTTTTGACTTTATCACCAAGCCCTTCCCTCCAGACGTGCTGCGGATGAAGATCCAAGCCGCTTTAAGGTTTATCGAGCAGCAGCAGATACAAGAGAAGCTCATCCGCCACAATGAGATACTGCGTGAGGAGGTCGAGCAGCGCTACACCCCCAATCAGACCGGCGGCGGTGAGCTGGTGGGGGCCAGCGAGGGCATCGGGCAGATCACCGAGATGATCCAGCGCATCGCTCACACAGACAGCACGGTCTTTATCTTCGGCGAGAGCGGCACGGGGAAGGAGCTGGTGGCGCGAGCGATTCACCGCGCCAGCCGACGAAGGGAGGGGCCATTTATCAAGGTCAACTGCGGCGCGCTGACGGAGAGCCTGCTGGAGAGCGAGCTGTTCGGCCATGAGAAGGGCTCGTTCACCAACGCCCATAAGCGCAAGCTGGGCCGCTTTGAGCTGGCGGACGGCGGCACGCTCTTCCTCGATGAGATCGGCGATCTCAGCCCCGCCATCCAGCTCAAGCTGCTGAGGGTGCTGCAAGAGCGCGAGTTTGAGCGCGTGGGTGGGGAGGACACCATCTCAGTGGACGTGCGGATCGTCTCGGCGACGCACAAAGACCTCAACGCCGAGGTCCAAGCGGGCCGGTTTAGGCATGACCTCTACTATCGGCTCCACATCGTCCCCTTGATCCTGCCCCCGCTGAGGGCGCGGCTGGATGACATCCCGCCGCTCGTCGAGCACTTCATCGAGAAGCTGCGGGCGCGGACGGGCAGCGGGGTGCGGGGGGTGGATGAGCAGGCCCTTCACCAGCTCAAGCGCTACGCCTGGCCAGGGAACGTCCGGGAGCTTGAGAACGTCATTGAGCAGTCGCTCGTCTTCGCCCGAGGAGAGCAGATCCAGAGGAATGACCTGCCCGCGCATATCGGAGGGGGCGCTGGCATGGGTGATCTGGGGCAATTTAACCTTCGAGGTGATCGCGCGCTGCCTGATCTCCTCGATGACATAGAGAAACAATTGATATTAAAGGCATTTGACGAATCCAATGGTGTCAAGACAGAGTGCGCGCGGATCTTAGGCGTCAAGACCTCGGCGCTCTACTACAAGCTTGAAAAATATGGGATCGTCTCTAAGTCCTAGCCTCTGCTGACGAGACGAGGCTTGAAAATTCGGGCGATTCCAGTAAACACTCTGACGCCGAGCGTTCAAGCTTGGCCTATCGGATATCGGTAAAGAGACGCAAAGCAGAAAGGCTGGCTGAAGAGGACCCTCTCAGACAGGTGCCGCGCGTTGATGAAAAAAAGAGGGAGAGCATGGCTGATCTTTTTGAAAACCCCTTAGGTCTTGATGGTTTTGAGTTTGTCGAGTTCACGGCGCCTGAGCGTGGCCTGCTTGAAGCGGTTTTCTCCTCTATGGGATTTGAGCATGTGGCTGATCATCGCTCCAAGGACGTACATCTGTGGCGTCAAGGTGATATCAACCTGATCACGAACTATGAGCCCGGCAGTCACGCATCATTCTATGCCGCTGAGCATGGACCTTCTGCTTGTGGCATGGCTTTTCGAGTAAAAGATGCTCATAAAGCCTATAAGATGGCGCTGGAGCGCGGCGCACAGCCAATCAATGTTGAATCAGGTCCAATGGAGCTGCGTTTGCCCGCGATTAAAGGCATCGGTGGCGCAATTCTTTATCTAATTGATCGATATAAACAAGGTGAGAGCATCTACGATATTGATTTTGTGTGGTTGGAAGGCGTTAATCGTCAACCCAAAGGCTGTGGATTTCATACCCTCGATCACCTCACTCACAATGTTTATCGTGGTCGAATGGAATACTGGGCGAAGTATTATGAAGATCTGTTCAATTTCAGGCAAATTCGTTACTTCGATATCAAAGGCCAATACACAGGGTTGCTCTCCAAGGCCATGACCGCCCCCGATGGCAAAATTCGTATCCCGCTGAATGAAGAGCGGGGCGGCGGCAAGGGTCAAATTGAAGAGTTTTTGATGCAATATAACGGTGAGGGCATCCAACATATCGCCTTCGCTTGTGATGATCTGATCTCTTGTTGGAGCGCGTTAAAGGAGCGTGGCGTAAAGTTTATGACGCCACCACCTGATACCTATTATGAGATGCTGGCCTCACGCTTACCTGGTCATGGTGAGCCTACAGAGGCGCTTAAAGCGCGGGGAATCTTGCTCGATGGCAACACAGAGGGCGAGCATCCACGCCTTCTCCTTCAGATTTTCTCTGAGACATTGCTTGGTCCGGTCTTCTTTGAGTTTATTCAACGCAAAGAGGACGAAGGCTTCGGTGAAGGCAACTTCAAAGCCCTCTTTGAGTCGATTGAGCGCGATCAGATCAATCGAGGGGTCATTGGCGATCAAGGAGAAAAGCATTCGTGAAAATTCAAAAGATTCATCATGTTGCTTATCGATGCCATGATGCTCAAGAGACGATCGCTTTCTATCAAGACCTCTTGGGGATGCGCCTGGTCCTCGCCATCGCGGAGAACCAGGTGCCTTCGACCAAGGCGCCTGATCCCTATATGCATGTCTTCCTCGACGCGGGTCAGGGCAACATCCTGGCCTTCTTTGAGCTGCCCAACTCGCCCAAGATGGATCGAGATCACAACACCCCGACGTGGGTTCAACACATCGCCTTTGAGCTGGAGAGCGTCGAGGCGCTGATGGAGGCCAAGGCCAAGGTGGAGGGCGCTGGCCTTGAGGTCATCGGCCCCACGGATCACGGCATCTTTAAGTCCATCTACTTCTTTGATCCCAATGGCCATCGGCTTGAGCTGGCGGCGAACACGCTGGAGGCGGGGATGCTTGAGGAGCTGGCCACGGTCGCCCCGGCGATGATCGCCGAGTGGTCGAGGACCAAGCGCGCGCCGATGCACGCGGCCTGGCTCCATAATGGTCAACCTTTTCAAGAGTTTATGAAAGAGAAGTATGGAAAGGAGGCGGGCCAATGAGGCTGGCGAGCCTTAAAGGTGGTCGTGATGGTCAGCTGGTGATCGTCAGCCGCGATCTGCGCCGCATGACCCCTGCTGCGGGGATCGCGCCGACCCTTCAGGCGGCCCTCGACGCCTGGACGACGACCGCGCCGAGGTTGCAAGCGCGCGCGGCGGCCCTGGAGTCCGGTGAGATCATCGGTGAGCCTTTCGAGCAAGCCGCCTGCGCCTCGCCGCTGCCGAGGGCCTATCAGTGGGCTGATGGCTCCGCCTATGTCAACCACGTCGAGCTGGTGCGCAAGGCGCGCGGCGCGCAGATCCCCGACAGCTTTTGGCACGATCCCTTGATGTACCAAGGGGGCAGCGACAGCTTTATCGGCCCCCATGACGACATCATGATGCCCACGGACGAGGGCTGGGGCGTTGACTTTGAGGCCGAGATCGCGGTGATCGTCGATGACACGCCGCTGGGCGTCTCGCCAGAGGAGGCGCTGGGCTACATCCGGCTGCTGATGCTGGTCAATGACGTCAGCCTGCGTGGCCTCATCCCCGGTGAGCTGGCCAAGGGCTTTGGCTTCTTCCAGAGCAAGCCCTCCAGCGCTTTTTCGCCGGTGTGCGTGACCCCGGATGAGCTGGGCGAGGCCTGGTCAGGGGGGGTGCTGCGCCTGCCGCTGATCTCCCACTACAACGGCGAGCCCTTCGGCGCGCCCAACGCGGGCGTGGACATGACGTTTCACATGGGCCAGCTGGTGGCGCACGCCGCCAAGTCTCGCCCGCTCTGCGCGGGCTCGATCATCGGCTCAGGGACCGTCTCCAACAAGCTGGAGGGTGGCCCAGGCAAGCCCATCGCGGAGGGGGGCGTCGGCTACAGCTGCATCGCCGAGCTGCGGATGATCGAGACGATCCTCCACGGTCAGCCCTCCACGCGCTTTATGAAGTTTGGTGATCGTGTCCAGATCGAGATGCTGGACGCCGAGGGCGCCTCGATCTTTGGTCAGATCAACCAGACCCTCACCCAGTTGGCCCCGCGCCTATGAGCGAGCGGGCGCTCTACGGCTACTTTCGCTCCTCGGCGGCCTTCAGGGTGCGGATCGCGCTGGCGCTCAAGGGCCTGGACTATGAGTCGATCTCTGTCCACCTCGTGCGTGTAGGCGGAGAGCACAGGCAGCCGACGTACTTAGCCAAGAACCCTCAAGGGCGGGTGCCGACCTATGAAGAGGGGGCGTGGCGCCTCAGCCAATCTCCAGCGATCTTGGAGTACTTAGAGGAGGCCTACCCTGAGCCCGCGCTGCTGCCTGCTGATCTGAAGCATCGAGCCCGCGCGCGGCAGATCGCCGCCCTCGTGGGGTGTGATATTCATCCACTCAATAACCTCAGCGTGTTGCAATACCTCAAAGCAGAACTCTCCATTGAGCAAGCGGCCTTAGACCGCTGGTATCACCATTGGATCAATGAGGGTTTCTCTGCCTTAGAGAAGCTGCTTCAAGAAGACACAATAAAAGGTCAGTTTTGTTGTGGAAATTTGCCTACGCTGGCAGACATCTACCTGATACCTCAAATATGGAATGCCAGGCGCTTTAACATGGATATGAGCGTTTATCCTACGCTATGCCAGATTGAAGCATCCTGCTATCAGCTTGATGCCTTTACCCAATCACGGCCAGAGAACCAACCTGAACCGTAGAGGCTTAGGCTGAGATTTCAACGTTATTGGGGCTCATCACGCGGATAATTTTGGACAAGGCGGGCTCAATATCTTTCGGGGTCAACCGGGTATCATCAGAGCTGACTGAGAAAAGATAACGCTCATTTACGACCTCAAAGATACGATGCACCGTGATATGACCGCGCTCATCATGCACGGTAATCGCGATGGGTGATTGGCTCTTATGCTTTGAGAGCCGATCTGTGATCACGAACATCAGCGCGGAGGCGCCAGCCAGCTCTTCCGCCTCAAGGCATGATTTATTCGCCGCCAGCGGCAGCCCGCCATCATCGCTGACGATCGCGGAGAGGAAGCCTGCCTCCTCAACCATCGCGTCGAGGATGGCGCCGAGGCCACGCCCGCCCTTGGCGGTGGTGCGGATGGCGTTGAGCCGATCGCCCAGGCGCTCCTTGGAGGCCATCGGCTCCAAAATCGCCTGCATCTCCGCTTGAAAGCGTTGATTATCCTTCGTGCTCTCGCGCAGGGGTTGAAGCGCACGCTCAATCTCTGATTGAAGATCTAACGCTTTATTGCTTAGATTTTCAATCTTATTACGGAGCTTACTCCGGGCATCCTCACCGATCTTGACGCCAAACAGGTAACCCGCGCCAATTAACAAGCCGCCCGCGATCAACGCGAGGAAGAAACCAATAAAGAGCATCAGTTATCCTCTCCAGAGCAACCATGAATTTTAATCTCAACTCTACGATTCTCAGGGGCTGACTCATCTAGACCAAGAATTGGTTGAAAAGCACCAAAAGCTCTAATTTGTAAGCGCTTTTTTGGTATTCCTTGTTTGATTAACTCTTTAAATACGTAGTCAGCCCTAGATTGACTCAATTTAAAGTTTTTGAATTCTTGGCCGCCTGAATCGGAATGACCATTCAAAACAATAATTTTATCAGGATAAAGATCTGACCATTCCTTTATTTCAACAAATAACGCGCTAAAGTCATCTTTTGGTGTTCGACCACCATTTGAAAATAAAACAGAATTAAAGGTAGGACAAGATTTATCATCTTCAATTAGTTCAACTTTTTGTTGAGAATCCTCTTCAATAGAAGCATCGACTGAAATTGGATCAAATTTAATCAATGATGCATCAATAATATTTATTTTTTTTATGGATTCAATCTTATTATTTGATGATGTGACTGTTTTTTGCGGCGATAAGAGCACATTGTTTTGGTTGTGCTGTTCGGTTTTGCTCTCATAAAAAGCCCAGCTTGATGAAAGCGCGCACAGAAGACCAACAATCACCATTAACATGGGATATTTTGTTGGTAAGCCTTCGCCATATAATTCAAAATCACTCATGATGACCACTAACTTTTTTTGGAGTTATTGCTTTTCATCAGATCCAAACCCAAGGTCTTTAAGCCTTTGAAGATTGGCTTTTACTTGAGGATCAGTAGGCCTTAATAGCTCTGCAAGTTGAAATGATTGCCAAGCAAGGCTATAGTCTCTTACAAGCAAAGCATCAATACCCTCTTCCATCAGAGCAGAAAAGCTTTTTGTTTCTGGCTCAAAGCCAGAAGACGTTACATCTAAAGACTCAGAATCAGATTCATCTTCAATATAAATAATATCATTTTCATCAATATAATCATTGCCGCTTAAAAATGATTGATCTTCAGCTGCTGGTAATTTGATTGAAGGAAAATACTCTAAAGTTTGGTTTGGATTTACTGATATATGGTTTTCATCTGAATGATGTGGTGTTTTATTTGATAATGGTTCAATTGAATAAGATGGTTTCTTGTCAGTATTACCATGTGCTTGCTCATCCTTAACACGAGCGGCATCGAGTAATAAAAATTCCCAAGAATCATTTAAGTTGCGAACACCAGGATCAGAAACAAGTGTTTCACAGATATGATGCGCTCCTTCAATTGAGACAAGACGACGAAAAGCCTCACGACCTTCTCCACGAAGATCCTCAACGCGCCACACCTCTCCTTGATGTACGATGATTTTACCGACCTTACGACCGCCAAAATAACTCAAGATTGAAACTGAATGGCGTCCAAATGCGGCAAGTTGAAGGTAGTCACCAGCAGAAAAAGGTGGAGCTTGTTTAACCTCGGCGTGATTTTGTAGACGCTCTTTAACTAAACCACGAATAAAGCTCAATTTTATTGGTTTTTCAATTACATCTACAAATGGATGACTCGCTAATTTAGTTTGATACGCAGACAAATAACCTGTCATAAGTATAATGGGAATAGGTATAGATCTTTTGCCTATTTCATCAAACAGCTCTAAACCAGATCGATCGGGCAGATTAATATCTGATATGATCAAATCAAAGTTTTTCTTTTCTAAAAAATTAAGCGCCTCACCAACAGTTCCAACTGCTGAAACACTCACCCCCTCTAACTTACTCAAACCTCTCGCGAGGCTTGAACGAAAGAGAATTTCATCTTCAACTAATAATACTTCAGATTGTTTCACGGTCTCTGCGGCATCTTCAGCTTAGAAGCATACAAATCAGTACCACAATCAAGATTATCACACCAATCAATGAAGCGTTTCACCATGGGCTTACCTCGAAAGAAAGCACCATGCTGAGGCGCGATAATCTCGATATCAAGGCCACGCACCATCTGTACCCAGGCCTTTAAGATCGCCTTATTGGTCATATAGCGTCGATGAAAGCCCTCCATATATTGCATATGATGATCAAAATCGAGGACCTCGCGACCGGAGAAACCCAAGGAAGCCCCAAGATCGCCTGAATAGAGGATCTTGGAGATGGGATCATAGACCTGAAAGTTACCCGCTGAATGCAAAAAGTGAGCAGGGAGCAAGGCAAGGGAGCAGCCATTCATATTTAACCACATCCCTTCATCAGGGATCGGCCTTAGGCGCTCTTCAACGAGCTTATCAATACCAAAGTGAGGTACAAAGCGCATCCACAGTGCAGAGACATACGCTGTCGCATCCGTCACCATCAACCAACCATTCGTCGCGGCGACGATATCGGGATCTTGATGAGAGAGGAAGATATACTCGATGCCGCCTTTTAACCTCGACATTAAATCGGGGAAGATCTTGTTAAAGACCTTATGACCACCCGGATCGAGGAGCATGGCATGTTCATTATGAACGACGATATGGTGATTTGCTTGAACCGCGAGCCCTTCACCTGAAGCATCAGGCAGGAGTACGTTTCGGTGAGTGGCGTCCTGATACAGTGTGATCTCTGACATGTTTTTACTCAAAGAAGTCGGTTAATTTCTTCTATGGTTTGGGTCATATCGAGGAAAACGAGGCCCAATTTCGCGTTGTGTGTCGTTAACACCATCAACATCGTGCCTCTGCTCGCCGTCATCATGACGACATAACCCTGATCGCCACGGATCAACACTTGTTTGAGCTCACCACAGGCCAGCTCTCTTGAAGCCCGAGAGCCCAAGCTCAAGAGCGTGGCGCACATACCCGCGACGCGCAGCTCATCAATGTGTTGGGGTAATGCGCTGGCGATGATCAAGCTGTCCTCTGAGATCAACGCGGAGGCTTCGACGTCTGGGCTCTCCATCTGCAAGCGACGGAGGAGTCGATTAAGGTTTTCTGCGCGAGACATCGTACTCCTTGAGCAAGCGCTCCATTCCTTTTGGAGGAGCTGTGAGGATATGACGTTTTGAGCGCTTTTGTCTCTGAAAAAATCTTAAAATATTTTCACCCTCATTTAATTTAGAGATATCGCGCTTTTTAAATCTCGATAACTGCGGAATAATGCGACCTATTAAACATAACTTTAAACGTATAATCACACTATTTTGACAATGGGAATGTTAATATAACTGATGTCCCTTGATTTAATTCAGATTTAATCTTAAAAGTACCGTTATTTTCAATTGATATTTGTTTGCATAGCGATAAACCTAATCCACTACCACGTTCCTTGGTTGTAAAAAATGGTTGAGTACATTTATTTAAAATTTCAGATGACATACCTTTCCCTGTGTCATTTACCTCAAGAATAAAGCTTTTATTAGCAATCATTCGAGCGGTAATGGTGATATTATCGCCAGGAGAGCAAGCATCGATCGAATTTGTGATCAAATTAAATAGTATTGCTCTTAGGATAGATTTATTGATATTAATTGGCTCGAGATAACCAGAGATAAAACGTAAATTTACACCTTCAATAACTTTACAATAATCCAAAATCTCTAGTATATCTAGAATTTCAAATTCTACGCTTAATTTACTATCACAAAAAAACGATTTATGACCCATAGAAAATCCATCTAAAAACAGGTGCATACATTTTATTTCGCTTAAAATCTCATTTAATATATTAACGTTATCATTATCATCAATTTCTTCAATTATCAGCTCTAATGCGGTGTTAATTCCTGCTAATGAATTTTTAAATCTATGCAAAATCGCAGGCATTGATCGATTAATAATAGATAAAGATCCAGTATCAAAATTTATTTTATCTAAATTTACGTTTAGCTCTGATTCTTTAAACAAAACAATAGTAATATTATCGATGTCGCTAGCGTGACCATCAATTAGACTCACATTGATCCTTCTATAGATTTTTTGAATTGAAAATTCATGATTTTTTTCAGTTTCATTCCTTAATTCATCCAAGGAAAAAAGAATAAAATCTTTAATATTTTTGCCTATGATTTTATCCTCTGAAATACCAATCAATTCAAAAATATTATCAGAATATGAACTTATTTGACCAAGTTGGTCGCATATCAATATACCAGATGAAAGCGATCCATTCATTTTATTTCTCCTTATTAAAGGACATCATGAAATAAAAAGAATAAATAATCTATCAACAGACTCTTCGTTAAATTAAATAAGACTTTAAAACTATGAGTCAAAGCTAAACCCAAGCTCAGCTAGCCGATTTAAATTAGCAAGAACGCGCCCATGCGTAGGTTTTAATTTTCTTGCTTCTAAAAAATACATCAAAGCTTTTTCATAATTTTTATTTAATAGTGCGTCAACACCTTCCTCAAAAACTCGATCGAACTTCAGATCAGTATCATCGGGATCAAATCTCTTCGGTTTCGATGATATCGGTAATTGTCTCGATATTAATTGGCGATCATGATCAAATTGCTCTTTTTCATTTAAATTTGAGCTAGAAGCAGTCTTATTGTCGGATAATTTTTCATCTGAAATAAACTCATATTCATAGTTGCGATGAGATAAGCAACACGTTTCTTGATTAATTGATATTAAATCAACACCTTTACTTGGAATAGTATCGTTCTCGCCAAAATAATCATGGTCGCGATCAACACCCTTGATCGGTTCGAGTATTTTATGAGAATTTGAGTCGATATAAAGACTAGATGCGTTGTTGGAGTTTCTAATCGCAAGGGACTCGGATAAAAGACGATTCCATGAATAGCACAGATTTCTATTGGGTGGTATTACATCTAATGTATTAGAAACACACATGATATCGCCATTCAACGACATTATCCTCTTAAATGAATCAAAGCCATAACCTTCAGTGTCTTTAGATGACCATACAATACCATGATGAATAATAATCTCTCCAAACAATTGATATTCTTTGTATACTGAAATTAAATGAGAATGGCGACTAAAAGCAGATATTTGTAAAAGCTCACTTGGGTGGAATCTTTTTGCTTTTACGGCGCTCATAATAGAAGCATTAATCCTACTCATAATTAAATTTCTGAAAAAATCGATTTCAACTGGTTTCTCTAAAATATCTACAAATCTATTATGTGTTAAAGAGGCATGATGTGTAGATAAATAAGGTACTAAAAGAATAATCGGAATAATATAATTGGAGATTGATATCTTATTAAAGATTTCTAAAGGAGATCTTGTCGGTAAATAGAAATCTGAAATGACTAAAGAAGGATGCTCGTCTTCAAATTGAACATAAAACTCGTCTACATCATTTGCAATTATGAGTTCAATCTCATCGAGTGAGCTTAAACCAATTTTTAATGTTGCTTGCAATAAAGGATCGCTTGAGATAAGCAAAATTCGATGGTTTTTTTTATTCATTTTTCGCCATGCTTTTAAAACTAATCGAAGTGACTTGAGATCTGATTAATTTTTGGGCGGCATTTGAATTTTAGTGTGGATCAGGTCAACACCGCATTCGAGATTTTCACACCAATCATAAAATTGGTTGATCATCTCTTTTCCTCTAAAGAGGGCACCATGTTGAGGGGCCAGGATCTCGACATCCAAGGTCCTCGCCATGTTCACCCAGGCCTTGAGGACTCTATTGCTGGCGATATATCGCCGGTGAAAGCCCTCCATATATTGGATATGGTCATTGAAGTTCAAGACTTCACGGCCTTTAAACCCAATCGATGCGCCGAGATCACCCGTATATAAAATTTTAGATTTGGGATCATATAGATGAAAATTGCCCGCAGAGTGCAGGAAATGCGCGGGGATTATTGCGAGTTCTGCGCCATTTAGATCAATCCAACAACCTTCATCGGAGATATTAACCAGACGATCTTCTAAAAATCGATCAATACCAAAGTGTGCAATAAATCGAGTCCATAATTTCGAGATATGTGCTTGCGCATCCGTCACCATCAACCATCCATTGATCGCCGCGACGATATCTGGATCTTGATGTGATAAGAAAATATGTTGCAAACCACCTTTTAATTTTGACATGAGCCCCGGGAAGATTTGATTAAAAACCTTGTGTCCCCCCGGATCAAGCATCAATGCGCGTCCATCATGGATAATAATATGATGGTTGGCTTGAATCGCTAATCCTTCACCTGTTGCATCAGGTAAAAGGATATTGCTGTGCTGTCCATCCTGATAAAGTGTGATTTCCGACATGTCTTATACTCAGAGAAGTCTGTTGATTTCTTCGATTGTCTGGGTCATGTCCAAAAAGACAAGGCCCAACTTCGCGTTATGTGTGGTTAAGACCATGAGCATGGTGCCCCTGCTCGCGGTCATCATCACGACATAACCTTCATCTCCTCTGATGAGGACTTGCTTGAGATCACCACAGGCCAGCTCTCGAGAGGCGCGAGAGCCCAAGCTCAAGAGGGTCGCGCACATCCCCGCGACGCGCAGCTCGTCGATGTGTTGAGGCAAGGCGCTGGCGATGATCAAGCTGTCTTCAGAGATGAGCGCAGAAGCCTCAACGTCAGGGCTCTCCATCTGGAGCCGCCTGAGGAGGCTGTTTAGCTTTTGTGCACGAGACATCTTTCTCCTTCACCGGATGCGTCGAGCAGTTAGGGTGGACTTTTTTAACATAAATAAAATAAGAATACCAAACAAAACTTAAACATGATGGTTAAATTATCACGAACAGTTGTAGATTATTACAGCTGAACGATCTTGGGATGCGTGGCGATGAGCATCTCTGACTTGCATTTAGAGTCAACTGATATGCGAAGCGCCTTGATGTTCACTGAATCGGTATTTGAATAAATACTTGTGTTCCTTTGTTTATTTCTGATGTAATCTGAATTATTCCACCAACACTATCAATAATGCTTTTACATAAAGTAAGCCCAATGCCACTCCCAAAAGTTTTTGTGGTGAAAAATGGATCAACGCATCTTTTTAAAATTACAGGGCTCATTCCATGACCTGTATCTTTAAATAAAATTGAAAGTCCGTCATTGTCATTAAAATTCACGTCAATTGAGACAATATCGTTTCTTTTTGACGCATCAATCGCGTTTCTTGTTATGTTAGTAACAATTGCTCTAATTACAGCTTCATTTATTTGTAACGGAGGGATTTCATCGAAAGTTAAATCTAACTTTACACCATATTGATCCGCATAACTGGTAATGAGCATCACTGTATTTTGTATCTCAAAAACCACGTCAATTGTGTGATACGTAAATACTTCTCTACCACCAAGTGTAAGACTATCAACACGAAGTAACATTCTCTTTGTTTTTTTAAATAAAAGATCGAGTTCGTCGTGAAACTTTGACTCACGGCTGTTCTCTAAAATTACTTCGACTAAACTTGAGATGCTTGTGATTGAATTTTTAAACTCATTGAAAAAAATAGGCATCATTTGATTTATATTTAACAGTGATTTGTTTCGATCGCGCTCCTCTTTTATCCGATTGTTTTCTGTCTGATCTTTAATAATCAAGACAGATTGTTCTAATTCTGAGTCCCATAGAAATTTATCAGTTTTAATAAATTCAAATGCAATGTATTTTTTATTTTGATCGACCTTGATTGAAAATTCATTTTCTTTGTTGAGATTGTTCCAAATCTCAACAAGCCTTAACATGGAGATGCCTAAAACTGTTTTAATATTTTTACCAACAATTTCACTCCTATCAACATTGACAATTAAAAAGATATTATCAGATGCATACTGAATCCATCCTTTGTCATCGAGAACAAACAAGCCCGCTTCATTTTTGGTCGTGATCAATGTCTCATTTGCGTCGTGCATCGTCGCGCATCCTTGATTTTGATAGAGGTATTATATTCTTTAGACGCCGCGCGTCCTATCAAAATATCAAAAGCGCGCTGATCTCTGGCCCGCCTCAGGCGACAGGCTCATCGCCCATGGGCAGCCGAACAATAAACCGCGTCCCTTGATCCGGCGCGCTCTCAAAGTCGATGCGCCCTCGATGGGCCTCCACGATGCGACGCGCGATGGCCAGACCCAGCCCCGTGCCGTGGGTCTTGCCCTCGGTGATAAAAGGCTCAAAGAGCTGATCTTTGATCTTGGCCGGGATGCCCGGGCCGTCATCCTCAAGCTCAAAGATCAGCTCTTCTTCTGCGATCCGGATGGTCCACTTGAAGGTGCCCGACTCCCCCATCGCTTGCCGCGCGTTGCGGGCGATGTTGGTGACGACGCGCATCATCTTGCTGTCATCGAAGAAGACCGGCTGCGTGACCTGGCAATCCACGATAAAGCGCACGCCGCGCTCCTCAAACTCCGAGCGCAGGGACTCACGCGCCGCGCGCACGAAGGCGCTCAGCTGCACCTTGCGGGCGAAGACCGCACGCTCTCCCCGCGC
Organism: Myxococcota bacterium; assembly: GCA_018813065.1. Lineage (GTDB taxonomy): Bacteria > Myxococcota_A > Bradymonadia > UBA7976 > UBA1532 > JAHJCH01. The sequence continues at coordinate 20,359 of JAHJCH010000241.1, read as the reverse complement.
GAAGGCCATCACCTCACGGGTCATGTCGTTGAGCAGCGTGATCTGGCGGCTTATCCCCTCAGCCATCTCCACGCGCTCCGCCTCCGAGTCCAGCTCGGCCATCAGCTGCGCGTAGCCGTTGATGATCGTCATCGGGCCACGCAGATCATGGAGCACGCCGTTGAGCATCTGCCCAATCGTGACGAGGCGATCTCGTCGCCGCTCGTCGTCCAGCCGCACCAGGCGCGCCACCGCCCGAGAGAGCTGCCCCGCCACCAACACCGCCAGGCGCTCATCCGCCGCGTCGCTGCGCCGATCTCGCTCCACGCGGCGCAGCAGCCCCAAGACCCCAAAGATCCGCTCGCCGTCGGTCAAGGGCGCGAACACGCCGTCCTCACACAGCCTCGACGCGTCGCCAAAGAGGGGGCTGTCTGCCTCCCCTCGCCGATGGGTCAAGGCCCCCCCCCGCGCCATCACCGCGCCCAAGATCCCCGCCTCTGGCCGATCAATGCACAGCGTCTTGAGCGGATCCTCAGGCGCCGCGCCGCGCAGGTAGCTGGCGCCAATCTCTTTGCTGAGGTAGAGCAGCGCCTCTTCGCAGCGCGCGATCCGCGCGATCAATGACAGCGCTTGATCGGCCAACGCCTCCAGGTCTTGCGCGTCCGTCAGCCGCCGCTCAATCTCATAGAGCAGCTCTAATTCATCGACCTTCTCTTGCAGTTGGACGGATAGCTCGCGCAGATCAATGTTGGAGATCTGTAGCTTGAGCTTGAGCCTGAGCGCCTCAAGGGTGATCGCCGCTTGAGCAGCCAGCGCGGTGAGCACGCGCTCATCTTCGAGGCTAAAGTAACCCTCACGCTTATTTAGAACTTGTAAGACTCCAATGTTATCGCCCTGGTGATTGCGCATTGGAACACAGAGCATGGAGCGTGTGCGATACCCCGTCATTTTATCGAATCTGGGGTTAAACGCGGGGTGCTTATAGGCGTCCTTGAGGTTGATCGAGCGCCCTTTGGCCGCGACGAGGCCCGCGATCCCCTCGTTGAGCGGGATGCCGACCTCAAGGCTCAGCTCACCTTGCACAGCGAGCCCATAGAGCATCTCATCTTCTCTCAGCTCATAGATCGTCGTGCGATCGGCGTGCAGGAGCGTAGAGACCTCCACGACCATCTCACGCATGGCTTGGCGTAGATCATTACGCCGCCCAAGGTTGGCGGAGATCCGCACGATGGCGTCGAGGCGCTGCTGTTGCGCCTCGACTTGGGCTTCAAGCTCGGCGACGCGCTGTTGCAGCTCACTGGAGGCGTGCTTGTCGTCCACTCAGTGAATCTCCGCCCAGTTATCCCCTATACCCATCTCCACCAACAACGGGACTTGGAGCTGGCAGGCGCCCTCCATCTCGGCCTTGACGACCGCCGCAGCCCGCTCCAGCTCGGCCTCGGGCACCTCCAAGACCAGCTCATCGTGGACCGTCAGCAGCATCCGTGTGCCCATCTCCTCGGCCTTGAGGCGGCGGTGGAGGTTGAGCATGGCGATCTTGAGGATGTCGGCGGCGGTGCCCTGGATCGGGGTGTTGATCGCCAGCCGCTCATGGCTGCCACGCAGGCTGCGGCTGCTGGCGTTGATCTGCGGCAACGGGCGCGGGCGGCCATACCAGGTGCGCGACTCGTGGTGCTTGCGCGCGTGCTCAAGGGCCTCGTCCACGTAGCGCTTCACCCCGCTGTAGCGGGCAAAGTAGACCTCGATCATCGCCTTGGCTTGGTGGAAGGGCAGCCCCGTCTCTTGGGCCAGGCGGTAGGGGCCCATGCCATACATCAGCCCAAAGTTGATGGCCTTGGCCTGGCGACGCTGCTCGTCGGAGACGAGCGGCTCCATCACGCCGAAGATCTCAGCGGCGGTGCGGCGATGTACGTCGGCGCCCTCCTTGAAGGCGCGCAGGAGCCCCGGATCTTTGGAGTAGTGGGCTAAGAGCCGCAGCTCCACTTGGCTGTAGTCGGCGCTGAGCAGCTTCCAGCCCGGCGCGGCGATAAAGGCCTCACGGATCGCGCGGCCCTCAGGCGTGCGCACCGGGATGTTTTGGAGGTTGGGATCGGCGCTGGAGAAGCGCCCCGTGGAGGTGCCCGACTGGCGAAAAGACGTGTGAACCCGCCCCGTCTTGGGGTGAATCAGCGCCGGCAGCGTGTCTAAGTAGGTGCCCTTGAGCTTGCTGAGGTGACGCCAGACAAGGATCTTGTCCGGGAGCGGGTGCTTGCCCCTCAGCTCCTCCAGCACGCTTTGATCTGTGCTGTAGCCGGTCTTCTTCTTCTTGCTCGCAGGGAGGCCAAGCCGCTCAAAGAGGATCTCCCCCAGCTGCTTGGGGCTGCCGATCTTAAACGGCCCCCCCGCCAGGGCGAAGATCTCCACCTCCAGCGCGGCGATCTCGGTGGCGAAGCGCGCGGACTGCGCCTGGAGCCGCTCAGGATCGATGCGCACCCCCAGGGCCTCCATCTCCGCCACGACGCTGATCAGCGGCAGCTCCATCTCCTCGTTGAGCCTCTTGAGCTGCGGGTCTTGGTCGATCTTGGGCAGCAGGAGATCGCAGAGGCGCAGGGTGACGTCGGCGTCCTCGGCGGCGTAGCGCGTGGCTAAGTCCACGTCCACGCGGGCAAATTGGCCCTCGGCGCCCGCCACCTCGCTGAAGCTGATCATCTTGTGGCCGAGGTAGTCCATCGACAGCTCATCGAGGCTGTAGCGCTGCCGGTTGGGATCGAGGAGGTGGGCGGCGATGATGCTGTCACCGACGAAGCCACGGTAGGTCAACCCCAGCTGGCTCTTGAGCACCGCCCACTCATATTTCACGTTCTGCCCCACCTTGGGGAAGCGCGGATCTTCGATGATCGGCCCCAGGTGCTGCTTGAGCAGCGCCAGCGGCAGCTGCTTGGGCGCGGCGAGATACTCATGGGCCACGGGGACATAGGCCGCCTCGCCCGGCGCCCAGGCCAAGGCAAAGCCGACGATCTGGGCCGAGAGCGGTGAGAGGCTCGTCGTCTCCAGATCCAAGGAGAGGCGCCCCGCCGCGCGGATGGCGGCCACCACCTCGATGAGCGCCTCTTGGCTGAGGATCAGCCGGTAGCGGCCACGATCGATGCGGGCCTGATCGCCGTGGCCTTCCAGGTCGAACATCTTGAGGAAGCGGTTGAAGTTGAGCTGGCGCAGGAAGGGGGTCAGCACGTCGGGATCATGGGGCTTGCGCAGCAGCGCCGCCTCGTCCAGCTCGATGGGCACGTCCAGGCGGATCTGCGCCAACCGCGCGGAGAGCCGCGCTCGCTCGGCGTAGTCGATCAGGCTCTGGCCGCGCTTGCCTTTGATGGTCGGCGCCGCCGCCAAGAGCTTGTCCAGATCGCCGTACTGCCCCAGGAGCGTCGCGGCGGTCTTCTCGCCGATGCCCGGCACGCCCGGGATGTTATCGGAGGTGTCACCCGCCAGGCCCAGCACGTCCACCACCCGCTCCGGCGGCACACCAAAGCGCTCCAACACGCCGTCGATGTCGATCCGCTTCTCCTTGCCGTCCCAGACGGTCACGTTGGACCGCACCAGCTGGAGCAGATCCTTGTCGGCGGTCACCAGCACGCAGTCGCGCCCCGTCTCGCTCCAGAGCCGGGCCAGCGTGCCCATGATGTCGTCGGCCTCGAAGCCCGCCAGCTCGATGGCGGGGATGCCCAGCGCCTCGGTCACGCGACGGCAGAGCGCGAACTGGGGGATCAGATCGTCGGGCGGCGGGGGCCGGTTGGCCTTGTACTGCGGGTAGATCTCATGGCGAAAGGTGGGGCCGTCGGCGTCGAAGACCACGGCGACGTGGCTGGGCTTCGCCTCCTTGATCACGTTGAGGATCAGCTGCGTGAAGCCAAAGACGGCGTTGGTCGGCGTGCCGTCCTCCGCGTTCATGGGTGAGCGAATCCCAAAGTAAGCGCGGTAGATGAAGCCCGAGCCGTCGATCAGATAGAGGGTCTCGCTCATGCTGTCCTTCCAGCGCTCATCAAGCTGAGGGCAGTAAAGCACGAGGCTCGCACGAGATGTAGGGCTTTCGTGCCCCCACGGCGCTTAAAACTGAAAGTAAATAAAGGGCGGGGGCTTCTCGGGGGAGAGCAGCGCGGCGCTGTAGAGCAAGGCGACGATGACCACGAAGCGCAGGGGCGCAGGCGCCCGCCACAGGAGCGCGACGAGGCGATGAGAGCCCACAGGCCAGAGGTTCTGTAGGAGCACCAGCGCGGCCATCCCCCCCGCCATCATCGCCAAGTAGCGCCCCTCCCCCGAGGCGCTGACGGCTTGGAGCCAGCCGCTGAGATCCCAGGCCGTGAAGTCGATGAGCTTGCCGACCACGATCAGGCTGTCCTTGAGTGAGGCGGCGCGGAACAACGCCCAGCTGATCATCACCAGGTGGAAGAAGGCGAAGCGGCGCAGGATCAGCCCCCCCCAGCGGCTCCACCAGCGCCGATCCATCCAGGCGCGCAGATCGCTGAAGATCCGCGGGCGGAGGGCGATGAGCAGCAGGCCATGCCAGGCGCCCCAGAGCACGAAGTTCCACGCTGCGCCATGCCACAGCCCGCCAAGCAGCATCGTCAACATCAGGTTGCGCCGCACATAAAACCAGCCGCCCCGGTTGCCGCCGAGGGCGATGTAGAGGTAGTCGCGCAGCCAAGAGCTGAGCGAGATGTGCCAGCGCCGCCAGAAATCAGAAGGCCCTTCTGCGGCATAGGGCGCCTTGAAGTTCTGCACGATGTCGAGCCCCAAGAGCCGCCCCAGGCCCACGGCGATGTCTGAGTAGCCCGAGAAGTCACAGTAGATCTGGATGGCGAAGGCGTAGGTGCCCAGCCACAGCGCCGGGGCGTAGACGTCCTGCGGCTGCGTGTAGGTCATCTCCACCAGCGCGGCGACGTTATCGGCGATCACCGCCTTCTTGAACACGCCCAGGGCGATCAGCCCCCAGCCGCTCAGATCCGCCTTGCGATCGTCGAGGTTGACCAGCTGAGGCAGCAGGTGGGCGGCGCGCTCGATGGGGCCTGCGACGAGCTGCGGGAAGAAGGCGACGTAGAGCGCAAAATCCAGCAGCTTTGGGGTGGGAGCGAGCTTACGACGATAGATGTCGATCGTGTAGCTCATCGTCTGGAAAGTGTAGAAGGAGATGCCCACAGGGAGGATGATCGAGAGCGTCGGCGCGTGCGCCTTGAAGCCCAGCGCCGCCAGGCCCGTAATCGCTGAATCAATAAAGAAATTAAAGTACTTGAAGAAGCCTAAGGCACCTAAGTTGATCACTATGCTAAGGATTAAGAGCCGTTTGCGTCTTTGTTCATCTTCTGAGTCGGCTAAGCGTGCACCGACATAAAAATCAACCAAGGTTGAGGCAATAATCAGTAATAAAAAGGCCGTGTTCCAGCTCGCATAGAAGTAATAGCTGGCGATCAGCAAGAACCATTTACGCGCTCGCCCCTCTAAGGCGCCATAGATCAAGAAGAAGATCACAAAGAAGAGCACGAACTGGGGTGAGGTGAAGATCAAGGCGCGTTCCCCTTAAAGCCGAGGGCTTTGAGCCGCTGGGCGAACAGGCGCTGTTGAACCGGCACGCCCCGCGCGTTGAGGTGGATCGAGTCTCGATACTGATTGCGCTCAAGCGCGCCGCCCTCGATGAGATCGATGAGGGTTACGCCAGGGCGGGCCTCGGCCAGCGCCGCGTGCAGGGCGCGGTGCGCGGTGAGCGCGGCCTGGAGCTGGGCGTCCTTGGGATCGGCCATCGCGCGCTCGGGCAAGAGCATCAGGTAGACGTGGTCGGAGATGTCCAAGAGATCATCCAAGAGCGCCTCGGTGAAGGCCCGCTTTAAGGCCACGGCGGAGGGGCTGTAGGTGCAGCGCGGGGTGTCATCGGCGCTGAGGGGGCGGGGGCGGCTCCAGCGCCACGCCTGGCCGCGCTTGCCGGGGCCGAATACCTCGCGCGCGGCGGCGGACTGCACCGCCAGGGGGTCGCCATAGGCCCCCGAGAGGGTCATCCCCAGGAAGCGGCCCATGTAGAGCAGCGGCTGCTCCGCCGAGGCGTAGATCCCAAAGAGCGCGGGGATGGCGGTGGCGGGCGTCTGCATCTGCTGCTGGAGCACCCGCTTGCTGTGGGGGTACTCGCACAGCTGAAACAGGTTGGTGCCCATAAACACCATGTCAAAGCGGTGCTGGCGCTGGCGCAGGCGCTGGACCGAGGCCCAGGTGCAGCCCTGGTGACAGCCGTTGATGTGGGCGTCGAGGATATCAGCCGGGGGGCGCCCGATCTGCTGCCCCAGCCAGTGACGTGGCAGCCAGTCCTTGGAGGTGCTGGAGCCAAGGATCGCCACCTTGGCCTTGGGCTGGCTGGCCCAGCGGCGGGCGGAGTTGCGCACGGAGTTGCGCTCCCAGCCTGCGTAGCGGTCTTGGCTGAGGGCGTTGTCGAGGAGCCACAGGCCGCAGGCGACGGGGAGGATGTAGAGGAGGTGCCGGTAGACGGATCTCAGCGTGGCCCCCTTTCAAGGCTTGGAGAGCCAGCTTGTATTTCAAGCCCGCCGTCAACTCAAGGCTCGGGCGAGGGGGCGCTTTTTTACTGCGCGCGCGGCCTTTTTTGACAGATAGAGATCACCATCGCCAACCGTGCGGTGGATGGAGGCGCTCTTAATCACTGTCAACCCACAAGCCCCTGAGCTTGATCTGCACGAGATCTACCGCGCGCACTTCCGGCATGTCTGGCACACGCTGAGGCGCCTGGGCGTCCCCGCGCGGGATCTTGAAGACGCGGCGCATGACGTCTTCCTCATCGTGCATCGCCGCTGGGCGGACTACGATCCCAGCCGCCCGATCAAGCCCTGGTTGACCGGGATCGCCTGGCGCGTCGCCGCCGACGCGCGCAAGCGGGCGGGGTTTCGTCGAGAGCAGCTCCTTGGGGATGATCTGATCAGCGCGCGGGCCTGCGACGGGCCACTGCCTGACGCGCTGACCGCCTCACGACAAGCCAGGGAGCTGGTGGATCGTGGCCTGAAGGCCCTGGATATGGATAAGCGCGTGGTCTTCATCATGAGCGAGATGGATGGGCACACCGGCCCCGAGATCGCCGAGGCGCTGGGCGTCCCCCTCAACACGATCTACTCTCGGATTCGGCTCGCCCGTGAGCGCTTCGCCGCGGCGGTGCGTCGCCTGGGAGGTGCCCCGCCATGAGTCATTGGCCCGATCCTAAGCTGGAGCGCCTCCTCGATCTGGAGCGGGCGAGCCTCGATGATCCACCAGAGGGCGTAGAGGAGCGCGTCTTTGAGCGCCTCACGCGCTCCATCGCGGCGGGGGCGGCCCTGACCGTGGCGGCCTCGGAGGCAGCCTCGGCGGCCACGGGCGGGGTCACGGGCGGGGTCACGGGCGGGGCTGCAGCAGCAGTGACGACAGCCACAGGCAAGGGCGGCGCGCTCTTGTTGGGCCTCAGCGGCGCGCCCAAGGCGCTGGGTCTCGCCGCACTCTTGGGCTTGGGCGGCGGCGTGGCGATCTGGCGCACGACCGCCGAGCCCAGCGACGCGCCGGAGATCGCCGCCCGCGCGCTCGTCGCGCCCCACGCGGCGCTCGACGCAGGGCTCAACGTGGGGGCCGCGCCGCTCATCGACGCGGGGCGCCTTGATGCCCAAGCCGCGCTCTCCCTCGACGCGCTCATCGACGCAGGGGCCGCGCCGCTCATCGACGCAGAGGCCGCGCTTCTCCAGACGCCGCGCCAGGCGCCTCGCCCACGCCGCCCCGAGCGTCGCCGCCGCGCCACGCCCGTTCAAGCGCCCACGCCCGTTCAAGCGCCCAGCCCCGTTCAAGCGCCCAGCCCCGACACGGCCCTCGCCGCGGAGCGCCAACTCCTCGCCGAAGCGCAGCGCGCCCTCAAGGCCGATCAGCCTGCGGCGGCCCTGCGCCACCTGCGCGCCCATGAGGCGCGCTTCCCCAGGGGGCGGCTGGTGGAGGAGCGTGAGCTTTTGCGCGTCCACGCCTTGCTCAAGGCGGGTAAGCATACGCAGGCCAAGGCCCAGGCAGAGGCGTTTCGGCGGCGCTTCCCCAAGAGCCTGCTGCTCGACGCCCTGGCGCGCCTGGGCCTGTGAGCGCACAAGCAGACCATGCCACGCGGGGAGGGCGGATGAGCCTTGCGCGCGCCCTACTCTTCAGCCTCTTCTTTTATCTGCCCTGCGCTGACGCCAGCGAGCTGGGCGTCGCCGCTCGCGCGGGCGCGTTTGGTCTTTTTAACCTTAATAATCAAGAGTTTATCTCAGCAGAGCCGAGCCTTGGGCTGGCGCTGGATCTGACACGTCCGCTGACGCCACGGCTGAGCTGGGGCTTGGTCGTCGCCCTCTCTTGGGTGCGCAGCGAGGTGGGCGCGCGGCGTCACTTGCTCGTCGATCCCGCGCTTCGACTGCGCGGTGCTTTGCCCATCTCCGATGCCCTCAACGCTGAGGCGGTCCTCGACGCGGGGGGCGCCTTTTGGCCGATGAGTGACGCTGAGCGCGCGCTGCACCCGGCCTTGAGCGCCGATCGTTGGGGCTGGAGCCTGCGCCTCGGCGGCGGCTTGGCCTATACCACGCAGGCCGCCTCGCCCCTCGGCGAGCTGACGGGCTTCGCCCATCTGGCCTACGCCGCCTCCTCTTCTTATGGGGGTGGGCTGGACGCGACGGTGGATCACGCGGTCTTGAGCTTGGGGGCGCGTCGGCGCTTTTAGGGCTGCGTGCTTGAGCCACCCCAGTAGAGCTGGGCTTGGACCAGGATCGTCAACGCGCTGGGATCGTCGAGGGGCGCGCTGGGCATCAATCGCCAGCCCGCGCGCGCGCCGCGCCCGCTGATCGGCAACCCCAGCCGTAACGATCGCGTCTGGTTGGACAGCCCGTTTTGGCCCAGCAGGGCGTTGGCCTCAAGCCCCACGCTGAGCCCCCAAGGCAGCAGCCGCTCGATGAGCCCCACGCTGTTAAAGAGCCCGCCGATGTCTTGGCCCACCCAGATCGCTTGGCGCACCCGCGCCGCCCAAGCGGGGTCTTGCCAGCTCAGATCCACCCGAGGGACGATCCGCGCAGCACCGCCCCCCCCGCTCAACGTCAAGGGCATCGAGGCGTCCACCCCAAAGGCGATCCCCTGCCAGCGCGAGTAGCTGAGGCCCAGCCGCGCGCTGTCGCCGTCGCCCCCCTCCATCAGCCCCTCCTCGTCGAGGCCCATCGGCAGCCCCACATGCAGCCGCGAGGCGTCGCTGAGCTGGAAGGCGGCGTCGAGGTAGACGCGCAGGCTCGGCGCGTCGCCCAGCGTCGGCGCCAGGCCAAACCCCGCTTGGTGCCCTCGCTCATCAGGCGCGCCGACCCCGCTGAGGCGCGGATCGTAGACGCCCGTGTGCTCCATCAAGGGCCTGCGGGGGATCGGCGGCGGCGGCGGCGGATCGATGACCTCAAACTCAACACGCCCCACCCGATCTTCGACGCCCTCGGGGCTCAGCGCCACCAGCGGCCGCCAGATCCTCGGCGCGGCGTCGGCGGCGACGGGCAGCTCAAGCCGCCAGCCCCCCTCGGCGTCCAAGGTCAGGTGACGCAAGACCGCGCCGTCGCGGATCGCCAGCCGCTGGGGCAGCGCGCGCGGGGCGTGGATGCGCAGCGTCAGCGGATTGAGCCGCCCGCGCGTCACCGGCCCCGAGGGCGACGCCTCGATGGGCACGATCTCCACCTCCGCGCGCGGGAAGAGCGCGCCGTCATCCCCCTGGCAGTACACCTCCACGCGACCAGGGCTGCTCAACGCCGTCGTCTGCGCCAGCCGCTTGGGGTCAAGCCCGCAGCGGGTGTGCGGCGGGGCCAGCATCCGCGCGCCGATGAGCGCCTGCTGCGGCGGCGGGATCGGCGTCTCCCCCGTGGCGGTCGCCGCCCGCGTCTCCCCAGGCGCGCGGAAGCGCAGCGGTAAGAGCCGCAGAGGCAGCGCCTGAGAGCGCGGGCTCTCCAGCCCATCGCCGTCGATGGTGGCGATCCAGACATAGTAGTCGCCGATGGGCAGCGGCCCGATGGTCACGAGGGTCTGATCTGCGCCGATCTCCTGCTGCGTCACCAGCATCCGCCCCTCGGCGTCCAAGGTCACCTCGGCGCGGTAGCGCGCCGCGCCCTGGACCCGCTCAAAGCGCCCATGCAGCGTCCCGCCCGTCTCCACCGGGGCCACCAGCTGGCGCGGGGTGGCGGCCATCCACTGCGGGGCGACGGGCAGCCGCTTGGGCGGGCTGATCTTGCCACGACGCACCCGCGCGCCCATCCCCGGCTTGAGCTGCACCCGCTGGCCCTCGCGCTTGATCTCCGCAGGGCGGCCGCTGTGCTGAGAGATGGCGCTGCCGCCGTCCTCGGTGGTGGTGATGACCGCCTGCCCCGAGGACAGCTCCGCCTCCGCGCCGCCCGCCTCCACGGAGAGCCGCCGCCCACTCAACGCGCCCAGTCGGCTGCGCAGCGCCCCCTTGGCCAGCTTGGCGCGGCTGACGTTGCGCGTCCGCGTGGCGCTCTCGCCGTAGATGATCAGCAGCGAGTCGGCGCGCATCTGCACCATGGAGTCATCCTTAAAGGTCACCTCGGCGGAGGCCTGGGCTTGGGTGCTGACCCGCCCGCCCACCTGTAACGCTTGACCCTCACGCGCGCGCCGCCAGGCGTCCTCTTCTCGCGCCCTCGACTCGACGACGCGGGCGATGTGCGTGATGCGCGCGTCGGCGCGCCGAAAGGCGATGGCGTGGGGGATGCGCAATATCCGACCCGGCTGGATGGCGTCATCCTCGTTGTCGGGGAGGTCTTCGTTGTATTGCTGGATCATCCCCCAACGCGTGGCGTCGCCGAAGAGGCGCGTGGAGATGACCCGGCCCGTGTCACCCGGCCGGGTGTGGTAATCGCGAAAGCGCGGCGTCGCCGCCGAGGCGATCCCCAAAATCATGAGCAAGGCCAGGGCTGCCTTCATCCATGTTCCTTGTCTGTCTCTCAAAAGAATGGCGCCCATTCTGCCCAAAGTTGGCTTTGAGATCGTGTCAATTTTGCGCCTGGGCGATTATGAACAGAGAGGCAGAGGTGCGCCTTGAATTGGAGGTATAAATCCTTTGACTCTGGCGCGGGCAAGGGCGACATTCGAGCCTCCGATCGATGATCCTCTCCATCAGGGATGCGCTGAACTGGAGAACACTGTCGCAGGGCGCTGTCCCTGCGCTGCCCAGTGAGGGAGCCGTGAACACCCTAACCTTGTCCGATATACAGCGGGCCTATGAGGCGGGCGATCCCGATCTCGCGCGCTTGATCATCGCCGCCGCCAGCGTGGCGGGCGATGATCAGCCCGAGGGGCCGCTGCGCGAAGGCGCGTTGACCCTGCGCGGGCTGCGCCGCGAGCTGGATCGACGCGCGGCGCGCCGCACGCCCATCGAGGCGCAGATCGCCTGGCGCAGAGCCCAAGTCGCGCGCCTAGAGGCCCCCGACGCGGACGCCCCGCTGCCGCTGCGCCTCCAGCTCTCGACGCTCATCCTTGATCTCTGGCGCGATGAGAGCCCCTATGCCCGAGGGCAGCTGCTGGCCGTCATCGAGGGCGTCCCCCTGCGCTGGGGGCCTTGGCGGGCGCTGAAGCAGATCTTTAAGGAGGCGGAGGCCGCCGAGGATTGGGCCATCTTCGGCGCGCTGACGGCGCGCTTCGACGTGGCTTTTGCCCTGCGCAGCGTCGGGCGCAACACCTCACCGCCGATGGACGTCAACCGCCGCACGCTGGGCTACCTCGTCCGCCGCGCCTGGCGCCGCCTGCGCCGCGTCGCCGAGGGGCTGCCCGCCGCTTACGCCGACGTGGCCTGCGAGGTGCTGCGCCATTACCCCGATCAGCTCAACGCCCCGCAGCTGTGGGTGGCCAACCACATCCTCTTTCACGAGAGCAAGCGCTATAACAGCGGCCGCTTCACCTTCTGGCGGACGCCGACGAACCTGCTCAAAGATCGCGCTTATCCCGATCTATGGCGCCGCTCTCCACGCCCGCTCTTGGCGCTCTTGGAGACGGCTCAGGCGGAGCGCTCGCTTCAGCTCGCCGCCGCCGCGCTGCGCCAAGACTTCCGCGCCACGCTGCGCGAGGTGGAGCCCGCCTGGGTGGCGCGGCTGATCGCTCGCCAAAGCGCCACGGTCCACGGCTTCGCCGTCTGGCTCCTCGACAACGTGCCCAAGCTCTCCCAGGCGGCCTATCGTGAGCTGGGGCTGCATGAGGCGGCGCTGTCCCTGCTCGACTCCCCCTCCGCCGAGGCCTGCGCCTGGGCGGCCAAGTATGCCCGCACCCACGCCCGCGATCTGCCGCTCGCTGCCCTGCTGCGCTTGGCCAATCACGGCCATGAGGCGGTGCGCAAGATGGCCCGCGATCTCGTCCAAGATCGCGATCCGCGCAAGGAGGTCGGCTTGGAGGGCTGGGGGCGGCTCTTGGGCACCCCCTACGGCCACGATCTGGCCACCGCCAGCCTGCGCAAGCACTTCAGCGCGCGGGAGCTGACCCCGGCGTGGTTCGCCGATCGGTTGGCCTCGACCCACCCCAAGGTCGTCGCCTTCGCCGTCGATCTCTTGCCCAAGATCCACAAGGACAAGCAGCTGGGCGTCGGCTTCTACCTGGGCCTGCTCCAAGGCGCGCCGCCCCCCAACAGCGCGGCGGTGAGCTTCGCCCTCGATGGGCTGGAGCGGTTTAAGCTCGCCGATGTCACCGAGGTCGATCTGCGCCGCCTCTTGGTGTTGCCTCAGACCCAACACCGCGCCCGCCGCTGGCTGGAGGATGAGCGCGTCAGCCCCAAGACCCTCGGCGCCGACTTCTTCAAGTCCATCGCCGATGAGGCGCTCTTCCCCGAGTCCCCCCTGCGCAAGGCCATCCTGGCCGAAGGCTGGACGCAGACCCTCGACTTCGACGCGGGCCTCGCCGACTTCGCCCTGAGCCTGCTCAAAGACGTGCGCAAGTTCTCCCCCGAGGAGATCGGCTTCGACTGGCTGATGACCTTGGTGGTGCGCGTCGCCCCGCGTGACCACGACTTCGCCGTGGACTACATGACCAAGGCCTTTATCCCCGCCGACTTCGCCGAGAAGGACGAGGCCGCAGCGGAGGCGCCCAGCGCCGAGGGCGAGATCAAGGCGGATCTGGGCGGCCAGAGCTTCCTCTTCACGGGCAAGCTGGCGACCATGACCCGCAGCATCGCCCAGGGCAAGGTCAAGGCGGCTAAGGGCACCAACGCCAGCGGCGTCAGCGCCACCCTCGACTACCTCGTCATCGGCGATGAGGGCTCCTCCCTCTATGGCCTGGGCCGCAAGGGCAGCAAGCAGGTCAAGGCCGAGAAGCTGATCGCCGGCGGCGCCGCCGTGCGCATCATCTCCGAGACGGCCTTCTTGCAGATGGTCCACGGCCAGCGCCGCAGCGCTGACTCCGACGCCGTCGCCGAGGGCTGCGCGCGCCTGTGGGAGATGGCCTTTGGCCCCGGCGAGGCCACCGCCCCGCTGGGCCTCTTCGCCCGCCACTACATCCGCCGCCACCACAAGGCCATCTGCCCCGATGAGACGGATCGCTATGTGGACCCAGGCGCGGAGATCCCCGACGCCTTCCTGACCTTCGAGCGCCTCAAGGGGCCGCTGGGCGATCCCCGCCCCGAGCTGCGCGAGCTGGCGCTGCTGCTGTGCCGCTATGAGTTCGCCCGCCTCGCGCCGCCGATGGAGGAGATCGTCCTCCTCAGCGAGCTGCCCTATCGCGAGGTGCGCGCCTTTATCACCGAGGCGCTGACCGCCAAGGAGGCCGCCTCCACCAAGCGCTTCCGGCTGGACCCGGCGGTGTTGACCCCAGAGGCCGTCTACCGCTTCTGCGAGTCCCTCGACGCCTCCACCCGCGCGCTGGGGATGCACCTCATCAGCCTCCACCCGCGCCTGTCCATCCCCGAGGAGCTGTTTCGGCTCACCGAGAGCCCCGATCGGGCCATGCGCGCCTTCGTCATCGCCCAGCTGTGGACCCTCTACCGGGATCGCGGCCTCACGGCGGGCTGGCGCCCTGATCCGCCCAAGCTCACCGAGGCGGAGCAGCGCCGCGTAGCGCGCAAGGCCAAGAAGGGCGCGGCGGCGACGGAGGTCGAACCCCAGGGCCTGAGCGCGCGCCCCTCGGCGCCCCCCGCCCAAGGCGCCGATCTGCGCGATCTCCTGCGGCGAGGCCTCTTCGGCCTCTCCTCGGGGCGGCTGCCCAGCGCCCGCAAGGGCCAAGCGCGGCTCAAGCCCCTGGCCGACTACAAGGCCAAGCGCGCGCTCATCGAGATCGTGCGTGATCTCGCCATCGAGGACGCCGAGTTCGCCACCTTGGTCATCCCCTTGTTCAGCACCTTCACCCGCTCTTTGGGGGCGAACGAGGCGGCCGCGTGCCTGGTGGCGCTGACCCGGCTGCGGCGCGCCCACCCTGATCTGCCGATCTGGCGAGAGGAGGCGGCGTAATGGCCCCCGCGAAGTCTCGGGCGCTGCCCTTCCGTGGCGAGCTTCAGGCCCTCATCGGCCACAAAGCCACGCTGATCTTCACCACCAAGCACCCCGAGGGGCAGGCCACGGCGCTGTATCGCTATGACGCCGACGCCGACGCCCTGACGGCTCACCCGCTGCCCTCGGGCGGGGGGCCGTTGATCGCCGACGAGGCCCGCGTCTACATCGGCGGCCTCGAAGGCCAGCTCTACGCCTCCCCCCTCGCCGGTGGCGCGCCCAGCCCCCTGGGTGAGGCGCTGGACGGCGCGCCCTTGGCCCTGGGGCTGCTCAGCGAGGATCGCCTCGCGGTGTTGCTGGAGGCTGAGGTGCTCATCCTCAACCGCCACAGCGGCGCCCTGCTCCAGCGCCTCCCCCTCAGCGAGCGCGCCTCGGCCCTGGCCGCCCACGGCGACGGGATCGTCTTCGCCGTCGGCGGGCGCAAGGGCGAGGTGACGATCTTCGACTGCGAGGGCAAGGCGGCGTTCCTCCAAGGCGAGTCGGCCAAGCTCCACGGCGGCCCCGTGCGCCTGATGGCCTTCGAGCCCGATGATCTGCGGCTCCTCACCTCGGGCGACGATGGTCAATTCCTGAGCGTCTACGCGCGCGGCCCCCTGGAGGCGGAGGCCCGCGCGGGCAAGAGCGGCCACACCGGCGCGGTGGTGGCCCTGACCTGGGACGCCGAGGCCGATCTCTTCTACACGCTGGGCGAGGACAAGGAGATCAAGACCTGGGCGCGGGAGAGCCGCCGCTCCAGCGGCCTCAAGCGTGGGGTCGTGGCGGGCGTGGCCTTGGCCCGCGTCGAGGTCAAGGGCCAGCCCCGCTTGGCCCTCGCCACCGCCGACGCCCGCCTGCGCCTCTTCCCCCTCGATGATGACCTCAAGCCAGGCGATCACGTCTTGACCCTCGCCGACGCCTACGCTTATGCCACGGCGGAGCTGGCGGCGGAGGAGGTCAGCCGCCGCGAGGCCGCCCTCGACGCGCTGGCGGGCTACCGCGACGCCCGCGCCGTGGCGCTGTTGGCGGCGCAGGCCGAGGCGGACGGCGATAACCGGCTGCGGGTCAAGGCCACGGCGATCCTGGGGGCCTCGGGGCACCGCCAAGCGGCCCCGCACCTCAAGCGGCTGCTGAGCGGGCGCACCCAAGGCGTGCGCTTCGCCGCCCTCGACGGGCTGCGCGCGCTGGAGGGCCAGGACCAGCTTGAGCCGCTCTACAACGCCCTCGACACCCACGTCGCTGACGTGGGCGTGCGCGCCTTATCGGCCATCGCCGAGCGCGCCGCCCAAGACGATCAGGCCATGGAGCGCCTGCTCTCGACGGTCAACGACCAGACCAAGGAGATCCGCCTCCACGCGCTGAGCTGCCTAGAGTCGCTGCATGACGCGGCGGACCCCAACCCCTCGCTCATCGCGCTCAAGAGCCGCTACGCCGATCTGCGCTATCAAGCGGCGCTGCGGCTGCACCAACGGGGGCTCTTGGGCCATGAGGCGGCCCGCCGCGCGCTGCGCCGCCTGATGGACGACGGCGAAGGCCGCGTCCGCGACGCCGCCTTCCTGCTCAACCTCCTCAGCGCCCCGCCCCTCGCCGCCGCGCTGCGCACCCTCGACGCCGATCTGCACCGCCGCCTCTACGCGTTGGAGATGGAGGGGGTCGAGCCCGAGGCCGAGGAGGCTGAGGCCGCCGCAGAGGACAGCCAGAAGCCCGCCAAGAAGAAGGGCAAGAAGAAGGGCAAGGGGGGCGATGAGGAGGACGTGGCGGAGATCCCCAAGCCCAAGAAGGCCAGCCTCAAGCTCAGCGATGAGGACAAGCGGCCCTTGTTCGAGGGCATGGCCAGCCGCACGCTCGACACCTGCGTCGCCGCCGCCACGGCCCTCGCCGCGCTCGGCGACGGGCGGGCCTTTGGCGCGCTCTTGCAGCTGAGCCGAGGCCGCGCCGCCGAGACGCGCGTCAACGCCGCCCGCGCCCTCCAAGCCCTCAACGATCCCCGCGCCCTCCAGCGCCTGCGCCTGATGCTGCGCGACGACGAGGCCCGCGTGCGCGACGCCGCCTTCAGCGCCCTGGCGACCTTGCTCAGCGGCGCGCCGCTGGAGGCCGTCGAGGCGGGGCTGTCGGCGCCCTTCGAGGACGTGCGCAGCCGCGCGCTGGAGATCCTGATCCAGCGCCTCAAGAAGCAGCCGCCCAAGGGCGACGCCGACCCGGCCCAGCGCCTCTTGGAGCGCGCCCTCAACGACGGGGCGGCGGTCATCCGCGACGAGGCCCTGCGCGTGGTGCTGCGCCTCAAGATCAACGGCGGCGACGCCCAGACGCTGCGCTTCGCCCTGCGCAGCCTCCATGTGGCGCTGCGTCGCCAAGCCCTCACCGAGATCATGGGGGAGATCAAGCACGACTGGGCTTGGGATCTCCTGCTGACGATGCTCAATGATCCCGCCGCTGAGCTGCGCGCCGAGGCCCTCGACTTCGCCCAGAAGAAGGGCAAGGGGCGTGGGCTGGCGCCGCTGGAGGCGGCGCTCAAGAGCGACTACATGGACACCCGCTTGGAGGGGATCAAGGCGCTGGGCAAGAAGAAGCACGGCGCCAAGGCCGAGCCGCCGCTGGTGGCCGCCCTCGACGATCCCGAGCGTGATGTCCGCCGCGCCGCCTTGGAGGCCCTGGAGGGGCTGGCGGCCAAGGAGGCGCTGATCGCGGCGATGGACAGCCCTCATGAGGACGTGCGGGTGCGCGCTGCCTCGGGGCGGGCGGCCCTCGGCGACGCGCGCGCCTTGCCCGTGTTGATGGCGCAGATCCAGACCGAGGCCCCGGAGATCCCCGCGCTGCGGGCGATCTGGAAGGGCCACACCCTCAGCGCGCTGGCGGGGCTGACGGCGCTCAGCGCGCCCCAAGCCGTCGAGGCGCTCAGCGCGCAGGTGATGGACAGCGACGCCGAGATCCGCCGCGCCGCCGCCGAGGCGCTGGCCTGGAGCGTCACCGAGGCCGAGCCGCTGACGCGGCTGCTCCACGCCGACGACGCCGAGGTCAAGATCAGCGCGGCGCTGGGCCTGGCGCGGCTGGGCGATCCCAGCGGCGCGGCGCTGATCTTCCCCGGCGAGCAGCTTATGCGCGGCGCCCGGCTGGCGGCGCCCCAGGCCGCCTTCGCCGCCGCGCTGACCTTGGGCAACGACGATCTCTTAGAGGCGCACCTCGATGACAGCGACGCGGCGACGCGGATGCAGGCGCTGCGGCTCTTGTTGTTGATGGAGTGGGTCGCCCCCGAGGGCGCGCCGCGCCGCTGCCTCGCCGCGCTCTCCGCCGCCGATCCTTGGGTGCGGCTGCCCGCCGCCGAGGCCGCCGAGCGCTTTAACGATCCAGCGGGCTTGGGCGAGGTGGTCTTAAGGCTGCTGCGTCAGCGCGGCGCCCGCCAAGCCGAGGGGATCACCCCCGCCCACGCCGAGGCCCTGGCGCTCTCCTTGGCCTACGGCCCTGGCCCCATGCGCGCCCGCGCCGCCCAGCTCCTGGCCCACCTCAATGACCTCAAGGGGCTGCTCTTCCGCGCCGCCTTTGATCGCTTCGCCGCGCTCTACGCCGTGGCGCTTGAGCAGCTCAAGGCCGAGGCCGCCGCGCGGAAGCCGACGCCCTCCACCTACAGCGAGGCGGAGATCACGGCGCTGATCTTCGGCGCCTATGTGGGGCTCTCCAGCCAAGGCGGCTACAGCGAGGCGCCGATCCGGCTGACCGCCATCCAGCGGCTACAAGCGCTGGCCGAGCGGGGTGCGGCGCCGCTTGAGGCCGTCACCCCGGTGCTCATCCAGGCTCTCTCTGACCCCCACGCCCAGGTGCGCATGGGCGCCTTTGACGCCCTCGAAGCCCTCAAGGTGGCCCCGGCGCGCCGCGCGGCGGAGGCGCTGGCGACGGGCCTGCGCGACGTGGGCGTGCGTGGCCTGGAGGTGCTCTCCACCCAAGCGGGCGAGGGCAGCGACGAGGTCCTCAAGGGGGTGATGCTCACCTACACCGACGGCCTGGAGCACGAGGCGACGGCCCTGCTCGTCAAGGCCGTGGGCGGCGTCGTCGCCTGGCGGGCGGCCTTGGAGAGCCAGTCCCCCGGCCTGCGTGATCGCGCCGTCCAAGAGCTGTCGGCGCTCTACCAAGCCGAGCCCGAGGCGACGGCGGCGGCCTTGGGGGTGGCCCTGTCCTCCCGCGCGCCCCGCGTGCGCCTGCAAGCGGCCATCGCCCTCGCCGAGCACAAGCACCCCTCGGCCTTTGAGCCGTTGACGCGCGCGCATTTGGCCGCCGAGGACAGCTACACGCAGCGCCAAGCCATCAGCGCCTTGGAGCGCCTGGGCGATCCCCGCGCCGCCGACGCCCTGATCGACCGCGCCGTCCACGATCCCAGCGGCGCCGCCGACGTCCAGGCCCTGCTCACCGCCGCCGCCCACTTCCAGGACAAGGCGATTCAAGCGCGCTTGACCTCGCTGCTTGAGGCGCGCCGCCTCGCCGACGCGGCGCACAGCGCCCTCAAGATCCTCTGTGGCTATGATCAAGACCTGGAGCTGAGCGACGACGATCCACAGCAGCCTGAGTGGCTCAAGGCGCAGCGCCCCCGCGATGATGAGGGCCTCGCCGCCCTGCTCGATCGCGCCCTGGAGCTGAACAAGCCCAACTGGATTCGGCCTCTGCTGACGGGCGCGGCGTGGTCGCGCAGCCCGGCGGTGGATGGGGTCTTGGCGCGCTGCGCGGGCCTCGCCGATGACGCCACGCGCCGCCAGGCGGTGGAGCGCTACGGCTGGCGCCTCAAGCGACGCGGCGCCGATAAGCAGCCGCTGACGGCGCTGCTCGAACACACCGATCCTGAGACGAGCTTCTACGCCGCCGAGGGGCTGGCGCTGGCTGGGCACAAGGAGGGGCTGTCGGTCCTGCTCTCCTCGGTGGAGCTGCTGACGAACTTCGAGCTGCGCCGCCGGGCCGTCGCGGCCCTGGGCCTCACCGCCGATCCCCGCGCCCTCGACGTGCTCTTGCGGCTGGCCGATGAGGAGGGCCACGCCCTCCAAGACGAGGCCGCCGAGGCCCTGGGGCACCTCTCCCAGCTGGAGGAGGCCCCCCAGGTCTTCACCCGCCTGGAGCGGCTGGCCAAGCGCCCGTGGAGCGTGGGCCTGCGCGCCCTGCGTGGCCTGCGCCACTTCAACACCCCGGCGGCCTGGCGCCTGATCCGCGCCCGCCTCGACGACGAGAGTTGGCAGACGCGCCAGCTCGTCGCCGAGCTGATGGCCGAGGATCCCGACACCAGCGCCAAGGCCCTGCTCAGCGCGCGGCTGCTCAAGGAGCATGACTGGGATGTGTTGAGGGCGCTGGGCGAGGCCCTGCGGCGCCAGTGGGGCGCCGAGAGCCTGGAGCCTGACTACCTCTTCCTCCAGATCGACAACCAAGCGCTCAGCGCGCAGATGACCCAAGAAGAGACGCTGGCGCGCGTGGGCGAGCGAGGCGATCCCGCCCGCCTCTTTGAGATCCTCCACCTGATCCTGCGCGCGGATCTGCGCCAGCCGGTCATCGCCGCGCTGCTCAACCGCCAGCCCACGCCGGTGGCGGCGGCCCTGGCCGCGCTCACGGGCGATCTCGACGCCCGAGGCGCCATCGCCGCCCATGTCCTGGGCCGCGCCAGCGCGCTGGAGGCTGAGGCCAAGGCCGCCCTGGCCTCGACGCTGGAGGCCACCCTTGACCGCTACGCCGCGCTGCGCGCCAAGCAAGAGGCGGGGCGAAGCGTCGAGGCCGAGCCCGCCGAGGTCGCCGCCCGCCTGGCGCGGCTGATCTGGGCTGCGGCGCGCCACGGCGTCGCCGATGAAGCCATCCTGCGCGCCGCGCGCTGGGAGGAGGGCCGCGCTGACGCGCGTGAGATCCGCTCGGCGGCGCTGCATGCGCTGGGCATGGGCGCGGGCGGG
>JAHJCH010000240.1 GCA_018813065.1 Myxococcota bacterium | reverse complement strand
GTATCGAGGCGGTCGCGCGACTTGCCAGCGGCCTCACCAATGTTGAGGAAGCCGCTCACAACTTGTTTGGAGCCGCCCTCCTTAAACTGGACGCTGTAGATCTTCTTGTTGCTGCTGAACGCCATCTGCTCGACTCCTCACCTCAACCCGCCCCCCACGACTCAGCTGGCCTCAAGCGCCCTGCGCCGCGCCTCGATCTGGTCTAACTCGGCGCCGATCACCTCCACCGCCTCCAGCGCGGCCAGGCTGGGGCGAGAGAAGAGCGCGCTCAGGTTCGCCACCTCGCCCCCGCTTCGGCGCCAGAGGGCGAGGGCGCTGCTGATGAGGCCCTCGCCGCCGAAGGCTTCAGCCAATGGGCAGGTGTGGAAGAGCGCCTCGCGCAGCGGACCGGCGGCGATGGGCACCACCACCGCGCCGACGACGCAGCGACGGCCCGCCTCATCGACCCCCACGCGGGGGAGATCGGCAGAAAACCTGCCGCCACAGTGGCCGCGCGCGGCGAGCAGGCGCGGATCAGCGTCGCAGTCCTCGCACGACCAGGCGTTCATGCCCTTCAGGCTGTCGTTGGCGCGCAGCCAGAGGGCCGCGCGTAGCGTGCTTTTCCCAGCTCACCCAGCTCCGAGATGCGGCGGATGTGGACCATCAGCTCGGAGATCACGGCGGCCATCATCTCGGGCGGATCGAGGCGCCTCAAGAAGCCCTCGGGATCGGCCTTGAAGGCGGGATCGCTGTCGAAATCGACGGTGCAGCGCGTCACGATGGCCCAGGTCTTGGCCTCAAGCCAGCTCAGCCAGCGGCGGGCCGCCTCGGCCTCGTCATCGCTGAGCTGATCCCAGAACTGGGCCTCGATGTCGGCGGCCTCGGCGCGGCGCATCTCGGCGCGTTCACGGGCGATTTTGGCGCCGTCGTCATCGCCGTCGGCCTCCAGGCGCAGCGCCTCGATGAGCGCCAAATTTTGGGCCTTCTTGGCTTCCTTGAGCGGCTTGCTCTCGGCCAGCCGCTCATAGATCCGCCCGCCAAGGCGGGGCACGCGCCCAGCGGCGACGCGGGCGCCCTCTTCGTCCTCGTGTGTCATCGCGCGGATCGAGATCCACGCGGCGGATTCGGGGATGTTGAGGGCCTCCAAGGCGCCCTCGCGGATGTACGCCCTCAGCGCCTCGGCGGTGTTGGCCGCCTCCACGTCGGGATCGCAGGCGAGGACCAACTTGACGGGGCTGTTGGCGTCGAAGATCGCGCGAAAAGCCATGCTCAGAGCCCCAGGCCGAGGCGGAACGCGCTGTTGGCCTCCACGTTGGTGACGCCGCCCGTCTCGTCGTCGAGCTTGCACAGGCCCATCTTCCACTTGAGGGCCTGGCGCACATACTCCGCGCCCAGGTCGCGCAGCTCGGGATCGACGGTGAGGATGGCGGAGGGGATGTAGATCGCCATGCCCGTGCCCGGACCAGCGACGCCGAAGCCGATGAGGACGCTGCGCTCTTGGCCCTTGCGCAGATCGGCGCTGAGGAGGTCGAGGGGGCTGGAGAGGGTGGCGTTTAGCTCAACCTCGAAGTCCACCACCTCTTGATCGGAGCTGGCGAGGATGGTGTCTGAGCGCCCCTTCTGCGCCAGCGTGGCGGTGATGGAGAGGCTCCAGTCGTCGAGGTTCATCTGCTGCGCGCCGAGCTTGGCGCCAGGGCCAGCGGCGTTGCTGGGGGTGAGGCTGATGACCTGGAGGCCGCCCAGCATCTTGGTGCTGGGGCCAGCGGGGACGGCGTAGTTTTTGAGGTTGGTGCCGTCCTGCACCTCCGCGTCGTCGTGATGGTCGCGGATGTAGGGCGCCTCAAAGGTGAAAGTGAAGAGCACCTCGCCGTTCTCGGCCTTGATGTCCAGCTTGGACCACCGGCACCCATAGGCCTCGGTGCGCCAGCCCTTGCCGTCCTCGCGGAAGGCCAAGGACTTGCCGGGCGTGATGCTGCCCTTGGGGATGATGAAGTTGCGCATCCGCCGCAGGGTGTCAGCGTCGGCGAGGTCCTTCTTCAAGGCAGGGCTGATGGTGATCTCGCTGCCGTCGATCTTGGTGATGGCGGTGTAGCTGGCGAGTCCATCTTGGAAGGCGCGCAGCAGCTCGCCCACCTTGAGCCCGGTGGCGTCGGCGACGGCGAAGGTCTGGCTCCCCGGCGCGCCAGCGGTCTGCACCGTCACCACGTCGCCCCCCGCCAACGGATCGCCACCATCGCCCAGGCTCGCCCCAAGCATCTTGGCGAGGGCGTGGGCGCTGTAGTTGGGGATCTCCACGGTGCCGTCACCCAGCAAGAGGCCGCGCATCGTGATGGTGACTTGCCCCTTGCGGCGGGGGATGGGCTCGCCCGCCTCGTCGTGGAGCGTGATGTAGGTGTCGGGGGTCTTGTGGTAGCCGATCCGGGCCTCGTCGCGGGTCGCCAAGATGGGCTCGCCGTGGGTCTTGATCTCGGCGCGGTCGCAGAGGACGCCCAAAAAGCTGAGCCCGCCCCGGTTGGGCAGCGGGCTACCCGCTTGGATCGCCCCAAAGGCGGCTTCTTCTGCGAATGAAAAGGTACGTCTGCTCATGACGTCTGATCCTGTAAGTAGATGAGGTCAAAGCGAATGTTCATCAAAAGCCCGCGCCGACCGTCATCCAAACGGATCACCTCAGCCTCGACGGGCTCGATGTTCAAGATCGTCGTCCCTGGCCGCCCAAAGTGGGCCGGATCTCCCAGCGCATAGGCGAGGATCTCGGCGTCCTCAGCGGCCCAAAGCAGGGCCTCGTCGTTGTCGCGGTAGATCACCCGCAGGATCAGCCCCGCCCGCAGGGTCATCGAGCCCGATTCGGCGTTGTCGCGAGGGGGTGTCTCGGGCGTCAACGTGAAGCGCCGGTCCTGCGCCCCCTGCATCCCCTCCAGATCCCGCGAGGTGGCGGCCTCGATGAAGGGGATCATCGCCGCTGAGCGGGGCTCCAGCGCGCGGATCACCCCCCGCAGGTGCTCAATCGCGGCCTTGATCGTCATCGCCCAGGCCTTGAGCCAGCGTGGATGCGGTCAAAGAACCGCTGCACAGACTGCTCAATGCGCTCATCGAGCTGCGCCTCCTCGCGTGGGGTGATGTGGGCGAAGCGCCACTGGTGGCGGCGGTAGTAGGGCACGCCCGCCGAGCCCCATTTGACCGAGCGCTTGAGCACCCGGAAGACCAGCGAGTCGCGCAGCCGCCCCGTCTTGACCGGGCAGCGGGCCTTGATCGCCTCGTGCATCATCGCGCCGATGCGTTGTTTGTCCTCGCGCAGCACGATGTCATCAGGGATCTCGCCCAGCTTGTCCCAACCGTCGAGGTTCAGCTCCATCACGGCACTCGATCCGCGCCAAAGCGCGGCGCAATCGGGCTCAGGCCGCCGCGCTGGCCCCCTGGCGTGTAGACCTCTTCGCTGCTGGCCCCCACCTCGCCCTCATCGGGCACGCCGTCGCCGTTGATATCGAGCCAGGGGAGCGCCTGGAGGGCCTCGCCCGCCAAGGCCAGGCCACGGCGACGCAGATTGAGCGCCCGCTCTGGGTTGCCCGGCTCGAAGATCCGCGCCGCCGTGAGGTGGGCGTGGGCAGGCAGGAAGACGGCGCCCGCGCGGATGTCGTCTTCGGTGAGGCCCCGCCCGGTGAGCTGGGCGCGCAGGTGGCCGATGAGGATCTCCAGCTCGTCGCCGATCTCATCCTCGAAGCCTTGGCGGCCAGGGCGTTGTTGGTTCACCACGTCGCTGAAGCGGGCGGTGAGCTGCGCCGTGGTCAGGCCAGTGGAGAAGGGGGCGCGCACGACGTGGAAGAGGCCCCCATCGGCGCGGTTGGGGCGGCTGAAGATGTCCTCGCCCGCCTTGACCGTGTACGCCACCTCCCAAGGGATGTTGCGCCGCAGCTCGGCGGTGAGGGCCTCGGCCAAGATCACCGACCACGTCGCCCATTGCAGCTTGGCCGCGCCCTCGACGCGCCTGGACAGCGGCTCAGCCAGCGTGGCGAAGCCGTCACTCACCGCCGCGATGTGGACGGGGAAGGCGCCATCCCTCTCCGTGATCAGCCACGCGGCGCCATACAGGCCAGCGGCGCCGCGCGCGCCGTCGAGGGTGAGGGCGGGGATGCTGAGGGTGCGCTGATCCAAGACCGCCGCGACGATGGCGGGGGCGTGGATGGGCTCAAGGGCCTGCGTGACGCCGCTGAGGCTGAGCGAGGGGACACCCTCAAGGGGTTGAGGGGCGCTCCAGATGAAGCGGTGCGCCTCGCCAAGCCGGGCTTTGCGATCGTGCATCAGGCCCTCCAGGCTCAGGCGGCAGGGGCGACGCCCTGGGTGACGAGGAAGCCGCGCGGGGAGAGCAGCTCGGCGGGCTCTTGGGTGGTGTCGCTCTCGCGCAGCATCACCTGATCGCGGCTGACGCCAGCGACCATCTTCAGCACCGGCGGATCTTCGGTGAGGATCTCCTTGCCGAAGTAGCCATCCTCGCTGATGTCGGGCAGATCCTCGATGATCCCCACGGCGGTCGCGGCGGTGACGTTGACGCCGATCTCCATCTCCGAGGCCTGGAGCTGCTTCCAGTAGAAGGCCGCGTGCGGCCCCCAGATGTCCGCCTCCACGCCCGCCACGCCGTCGATCTTCGTCTGACGGCGGGCCTTGCCCACCAAGACCTCATCGACGCCCAAGACCTGGATCAGCAGCTCGATCAGCTCGTCCTCGGGGACCGCGATCCGCTGGCGCTGGTTGCCCAGGTACGCCCGCAGCTCCACCGCGCGCCGCAGCGCCTCGAAGTAGCTGCGACCGATGGCGAGCACCTCGGGCACACGGCCCCCCGCGCTCATCGAGGCCAGCTCCCGCGCGATCGCCAAGTCGCTGAACTCCCGCGCGTTGGCCTCGCCGGGGTACTTCCCCGACGCGCCGGGGAGATCCACCAGCGCGGCGGTGTTCGAGCCCCAGTTGGCCGCCCCAAAGAGCAGCCCCGCGATCTTCGCCTCCTCATTCAGCCGCATCGCGGAGCGGGCGCTCTTGAGCATGAAGCGCTTGTGGCGCTCCTTGTCCGGCTTGCGCTCCAGGGCCACCAAGTCGATGTCCGTCGCTGGCGCCACCTCAACGCAGTTGTAGGGCAGCACCGTTGGCTCAGCCGTGTTGATCACCGGGTACTTCTGCTTGGGGCCACGGTTGAGGTTGATCTGATGATCCTGGCCCTGCATCGGGCGGCTGTTGAGGATCTCGATGAGCCCCCGCGCCTTGGACGAGCTGACCCGGACGTGCTCCAAGGCCCGCCGACCAATCAGGTGCTTGAACTCAGGCTCGTTCGAGCCCACCAGCTCCGACAGCAGCGGATCAGGTCGCGTAATCGCCATCTTCGTCTCTCCTTACGCCGCGAAGGTCAGCGTGAGCCACTCGCTCTTGCCGCCGTGCCGGTTGATCACATCCATGTACAGCGTCAGATCCGCGCTGTTCTTCTCCATCACGCTCAGCGCCAGCTGCCCCGCCCCGTTGGTGCGGAACAGGCCCCCAGCGAAGTCGCCAGACACCAGCGAGCCCACGGTGGGCGTCACCTCCGCCACCATCTGATCCACCAGCCGCGTCACGAAGTCCGTGCAGAGGCGCACCTCAACGTCGCGCTCCGCCGCCAACGGCTGACCCGCAGCGTCGAGCGCTTGGAGCGTCACGATCCGCGTGTCCCCGTCCTCCGCGCTCACGGTCACGTCGAAGCGCTCACCCCCCGCGCCCGGCAGCGACGCGCCCGCGATCACGAAGACCGGCACCCGCGCCCCCGCCTCCGCCGCCGCCACGCCCGTGAAGAACGCCACCACCTGATCCCCCGCCATCGCCGGGATCACACGCCCTTGCGCGTCCGTCGTCAGCCGGTGATGCACCCCAGGCGTGATCACCGCCCCCGCCCGCGCGAAGGTGTGGCCCAGCATCGTCACCGAGGCAGGCTCCCCGCTGCGCGCCGCGCCCTCCATCACCCCCACCAGCTGCTCGCCGTCCTCCAGCGCGCCCTTCGTCGCCAGCGCGCACCCCACCGCGCCGCTGCGCTTCACGATCCGCCCCTCGCCCCACTCGCCGTTCGGCGTCAGGTTGATATGCGCGATGCTCATGCGCTCGCCTCCACTTGCTCGATCGCCTGTTCCATCGTCAGCTCACGCCCCTCCGCCTTCGCCGCCTTCACCCGCTCCCGCGCCTGCGCCACCACGCTCTGCTTCGTCGCCGCTGGCGCTTCGCCCCCATGCCCCACCTCGGCCAGCGGCACCGCCCCGTTCTTGGGCCGCGCGCCGTACGCCGTCGTGAACATCTTGGGCGCGTCCGCTGAGGCGTGCTCGATGTCCCAAGCCATCTCAGCCCCCGCCTTCTCCGAGGGCGTGATCCGCCCCTCGCGAATCAGCTGCGCCACGTCTGAGGCCTTCTTCTGCGCCTTCTGCGCCGCTTCGGCCTTCGCTTGCGCCGCGCGCGCCGCCTCCAGCGCCGTCGTCAACTCCAGCTTCGCCGTCTGCGCCGCCGCCAGCTCCGCTTGCAGCCGCGCGTTCTC
>JAHJCH010000239.1 GCA_018813065.1 Myxococcota bacterium | reverse complement strand
GGCTCCGAGCGCGGCGACGGCGCCACCGGCGGCAGCGGCCCCGAGACACGCGGCCCCGCCCGGCGCGGGACAGGCGTCTCCCGCATCCCCAGCGGGGAGATGGAGATCCCTCGCCGGGGCTCGGTGGGCTGATGCCTGGCCTGCGGCGCGCCGTGCTCGAAGGGGGAGGGATCTGGCATGAGCAAGGCGCGCTCGCTCGGCCCGCCCCCCTCGGCGCGCGGCGGCACCAGCGGGAAGCCCCCCGTCGGCCGATAGTTTGAGGGCGGCGGCTGATGCCCCGCGTGCGCCCCAGGTCCTGGCACCTTGGGCAGCGCGCCGCTGCGGCGGGCCTCTTGGCGGACCATCTCCTCAGGCGTGAGGATGGCGAAGCCTTGGGTCTGGCGAGCCGAGGCGCCGCGCTCCTCTGGGGCCTGGATGGCCACCGTGCGGCGGGTGTTGCCGCCAATGACCACCACGGGGAAGCCGTGGGCGGGCGTGCCCTCGATGGGCAGCCCCGGCGTGGGGGTCTCGGGCGGCGGCAGGGAGATCGTGCGCCGCCGACCGCTCAAGGAGCCGTCGAAGGAGCCCGACTGCGAGGCGTCGATGTCCACCCCGCTCCCCGGCGTGATCGGCCGCAGCCTCGGCGCGCCGCCGCTGGGCTGCTCTTGGAACTCGATGAGGGGGAAGGGGCTGGTGTAGGAAGGCTCGGGGTGATCTCGCTGGAGGATCTCATACAGCGGGCGCATGGCCGCGGCCATCTCCTCGGCGGAGCTGAAGCGCGCCGAGGGCTGCTTCTCCATGGCGTGGGCGAAGATCTGGTGCAGCGCCTTGGGCAGCTTGGAGGTGCTGGGGAAGGGGCGGCGGAGGTGGCCGCGCAGCGCCTCATTGGTGTCTCGGCCAAAGGGCGGCTCGCCGTGGCCGAGGGCGTAGAGCATGGCCGCCAGAGAGTAGAGATCGCTGACGGGGGTGCCCTCCTCGCCGCGGATGCGCTCGGGGGACATAAAGGGCGGCGTCCCGGCGATGATCGAACCCTGGGAGGTCTTCTGCGCCGACATCTGCGCCAGGCCAAAGTCACACAGCTTGGTGCCACCTTGGCGGGTGATCATGATGTTGCCCGGCTTGAGATCGTTGTGGACGACCCCCAGCTTATGGGCGTAGGCCAGGGCGTCGAGGCTGTCGAGGGCGATCTGCACGAGCTGACGCGGTGGGATGCGACGATCCTCTCGGCTGCGCACCACCCGCCCCAGGTGCTTACCGTCGATCAGCTCCATGACCAGGAACTCCCAAGGGTCATGGCGCTCGTAGTTATAGACCCTGAGGATGCTGGGGTGGCTGAGCCGCATCGAGGCGATGGCCTCTTGACGGAGGGTCATCTCCAGATCGACGCCGATCTCTTTGCTGATGTCCTCCAGCGAGATGACCTTGATGGCGATGGTCTGACCCAGGAGCTGATCCGTGGCGCGATAAACATAGGCCGTCGCGCCTGATCCGATGACCTCTTCAAGGAGATAACGACCGCTGAGGAGGATCCCTGGCTCTGGGAGGTTCATCCGCGTCATTCAAGCGCCTCGCGCGCGTCGCTGATCGCCAATCGAAAGTCCCCCAAGTTGATCTTCGCGCCCCAAAGGCGCCGGGGCGCCGATTGAGAGGTGCTTTATACCAGCACAAGGTAAAAACACATAAGTTTTGTCATGGTGAGGGCGGCCACAGCGAGGGCGCGCCGCGCTGAGGGCGGCGCGGCGGCGGGTCAGGGCGCGGGCTCGCCGCAGGCGTCCAGCTCCGCGCGCATTCGGGCCAGGCGGGGGGCGGCCTCAGGGAAGCGCGCGTTGATCTCATCCATGGCGGCGCGGGCCTCCTCACAGCGCGCCGCGCCGATCAAGGTCACGCAGAGATCCCAGCGGGGATCAAGCCAGTCTGGGCGCAGCTCAATGGCCCGTCGTAGGGCGATGAGGCCCTCATCCAAGCGCCCGATGGCGGCCAAGTGCAGCCCTCGACCTTTATGCGCATAAGGGTGGTCTGGCCGAATCGCCAAGGCGCGCTCACAGGCGTCGAGGCCCTCCTGATAACGCCCTAAGAAGAACAGGACGAAGCCTAAGAGGTCTAAAACAGGCACATCCTGAGGGTCCTCGCGCGCCAGGCGGGCCAAGATCACGCGGGCGCGATGGCGCTCGCCGCGCTCCGCCGACTGACGGGCGATCTGAAGGAGTCGATCTCGCTCTTGCTTTTCCATCCCAAACCTCCGGCCTGGCACCATAGCCCAAGCGCCGAGCCGATAAAATCATTGCGCCCGCCCCTCACCCACGGCATCCTCCGCCGATGCTCGATGTCACCACGATCCTTGAGCAATTCCCCATCGGCGCGATCCACCACGTCGCGGCGGTGGACATCGGGCTCATCCACAAGACCCTCTTCATCGACGCCGCAGCGGGCCGCTTCGTGCTCCAGCGGCTGCACCCCAAGCTCGCCAGCGAGGCCATCCTCAGCGACTACGTGGCGGTGCTTGAGCACCTCGCCGATGTGGGGCTGGACGCCCCGCGCCTGATCTACACCCGCCAGGGCGCGCCGAGCCTCGATCATGAGGGCGCGTGTTGGCGGCTGATCACCCGGCTGCCGGGTGAGACCCAGCACAGCCCGCGCGTTGAGGCCGAGGTGGAGGCCGCCGCGTGCGCGCTGGGCCGCTTTCACCGGGCCATGTCCAGCTTCAAGGGCCGCTTCCGCTCAGATCACCCGCTGCACCGCACGCAAACACACCTGGATCAGCTTGAGGCGGCCTTGGAGGCCCACCCCGAGTGGCGGGCGCGGCTGGGCGACGACGCCGCCTTTATCCGCGACGCCCTCGCCGAGCTGTGGATCTCCGGGCTGCCCATCAGCGTCGTCCACGGCGATCCCAAGTTTTCCAACGTGATCTTCCACCAAGGGCGCGGCGCGCTGATCGACCTCGACACCTGCAACCATCACACGCGCCTCGTCGATCTGGGCGACGCGACGCGCTCGTGGTGTCGGGAGGGCGGCGAGGACGAGCAACGCCCCTTGCGCTTGGATCGCTTCGAGGCGCTCTTACGCGGCTATGTGGCCGAGGGGCCGCCACTGTCGGCGCTGGAGCGCGCGGCGCTGGCCGTCGCAGGCCCCTTTATCACCCTGGAGCTGAGCGCCCGCTTCCTCTGGGATGTCATCGGCGATGGCTACTTTGGCTGGGACGCGGCCCGCTACCCCAGCCGCCGCGCCCATAACCAGGCGCGGGCGGCGGGGATGCTGTACCTCGCCCGCGACATGCTCGATCAGCGCGCGGCGATGCGCGCGGCGGTCGAGGCGATCTGCGGCTGAGAGGTGATCTGCGGCTGAGAGGCGCTACATCTCCTCCAACGCCTCGATGCCCATCAACTCCAGGCCCGCGCCGAGCACGCGCCGGGCGGCCTTGACCAGCATCACCCGCGCGCGCTGCGCCTGGCCCTCGGCGCGTAACACGTTGTTATCATTGTGGTTATAGAATGACGCAAAGGCGTAGGCCAGGCTGTAGGTGGCCTGGGCCAGCAGGCTGGGCTTGAGCTGCTCAGCGGCGGCGCGGATCTCACCGGGGAACATCAAGAGGGCCTTGAGCACCTCGATGGCCTGGGGCTGAACCAGGGCGCTGAAGTCCTCGGCGGACGCCACATTGCCCGCCTCGCCCAGCCGACGCAGGATGCTGCCGCCGCGCGCATAGGCATACTGACAGTAGACACCCGTCTCACCATTGGGCTGGATGCTCTCAGCGGGGTTAAAGAGGAAGGTCGTCGCCGGGGCAAACTTGAGCAGATAGAACTTGAGCCCGGCCAAACCGATGGCCTCCGCGCGGCGATGCAGCTCAGCCTCATCCAGCGCGGCGCCAGACTCCAGGTTCTTCTCCTTTGTCTGCAGATACGCCGCCTCATGAAGCTCATCCATGAGATTATCGGCGTCAACCACCTTGCCCTCGCGAGACTTCATCTTCCCCTCGGGCAGCTCCACCATGCCATAGCTCAAGTGATAGAGCTTGCCTTCCAGCTCAGATCGCAGGGCGCCGAGGATGCCAAATAAGACACGGAAGTGATGATCCTGCTCGTTGCCGACCACATAGATCATCTTGTCAAAGCGCGTCTCCTCATAGCGCTTGAGCGCCGTGCCGAGGTCCTGCGTGGTGTAGACGCTGGTGCCATCGGCGCGCAGCACGGCCTTCTCGCCCTCCAAGCCGATGCGGGTGAGATCGAAGACCGCCGCGCCGTTCTCGGCGTGATAAAAGACGCCCGCCTTGAGCCCCTCCTCGACCATATCCTTGCCCAGCAAGTAGGTCTGGCTCTCGCGATCCACGCGATCAAAATGGACGCCCATGCGCGCATAGGTGGCGAAGAAGCCCGCCTCGCACCAGGCGTTCATCTGCCGCCACAGGGCGCGGACCTTGGGCTCCTCGGCCTCCCAGGCGCGCAACATGGCCCGCGCCGCGCTGCCATAGTCGCTGGCCTCGCTGTTAAAGAAGGCCACCTTGTCTTGACCAGCGGCCTTCTGGGCGTACTCGGCCTCGAACGCCTTATCGAAGGCGACGTAGCGATCGCCCACGAAGTGATCACCCTTCTTGCCCTCGCCCTCGGGGGTCGTCTCGGGGCTGAAGCGCTGCTGAGCCAACATGGACTTACAGATGTGGATCCCACGGTCATTGATCAGGTTGACCTGGATGACCTCTGCCCCGGCGCGCTTGAGGAGGCGGGCGACGGTGGCGCCGAGGATGTTGTTACGGCAGTGACCGAGGTGCTGAGGCTTGTTGGTGTTGGGCGAGCTGTACTCGATCATCACGCGCTGCCCGGCGAGGCTGTCATTGAAGCCCAACG
Source organism: Myxococcota bacterium (assembly GCA_018813065.1). Lineage (GTDB taxonomy): Bacteria > Myxococcota_A > Bradymonadia > UBA7976 > UBA1532 > JAHJCH01. The sequence continues at coordinate 23,711 of JAHJCH010000239.1, read as the reverse complement.
CCCCTGGATCTTGAAGCGCCCAGGGCAAGAGCTGCTCCGCCAGGGCCGCCCAGTCAAAGCGCAGGTTCAAGAAGCCCGCCGTGGGCTCTGCCGAGGCGATCAGCGGGTGAGCCAAGGCCACGGCGGCGAGGTCCGTGGCGATCATCTGCGGCGCCTTGCGCAGCGCGCGCGCATAGCGATGACACGCCAAGGCCAGATCCCCGGCCCCCGCGCGGGTGGGCGGCCCCCAAAAAGGCGCCTCCTCGACCCCCGCCGCGTGCAGCCACGCCGTCATGGGCGCGGTGACGCCTTCGACCAGCTTTGCGTACAGATCAGACATCATCAACTCCGTGTATTCTTAAATCAAATCAAAGGTTTAGCAGATTCGAGGGGTCGCCTCGGCCATGGGGCGTTGGATGATGCGTCGCCCGCCGATGGCCGTGATCAGCTCCGCCAGCGGCGGGGTCGAGGGCTTGATCTGGCCGATGATCGCCGCGTGGCGCCCCAGCGGATGAGCGCGCAGCCGCGCCAGCGCCGTGGAGGCGTCCGCGGGGGCGATGACGATGACCAGCTTGCCCTCATTGGCCACGTTGAGCGGATCAAGGCCCAGCATCTCCGAGGCGTGGCGCACGATGGGCGAGAGGGGCAAGGCGCGCTCCTCGATCTCCACCGACAGCCCCGTCTCCTCCACCAAGTCGGCCAAGACGCCGGCCACGCCGCCGCGCGTGGGATCGCGCATAAAGCGCAGGCCGGGCAGGGCCAGGAGCGGCGCGGCCAAGCCGTTGAGGGGCGCCGCGTCGCTGGCGAGGGCGGTCTCAAAGCCCAGGCCCTCGCGCACGGAGAGGATCGCCAGGCCGTGCTCAGCGGGCACGCCCGTCAAGATCACCAGATCCCCGGCGTTGATCCGCGCGGGGCGCAGATCCAGGCCCTCGGGGAGCACCCCGATCCCCGTGGTGTTGATCAAGATCCCGTCCCCGCGCTGGCGCTCAATCACCTTGGTGTCGCCGGTGATGATCGGCACGCCCGCCTCCTCGGCGGTCCGCGCCAGGCTGTCGATGACGCGCTCCAGGGTCTCCAACTCCAGGCCCTCCTCCAAGATCAGGGCGAGGCTGAGGCCCAGGGGGCGGGCGCCGAGGCAGGTGAGATCGTTGACCGTGCCGCAGACCGCCAGACGCCCGATATCGCCGCCGGGAAAGAACAAGGGCTGAACGACGAAGCTATCAGTGGTCAGGCAGACGCGCCCGCTGGGGCGCTCCAAGATCGCGCTGTCGAGCAGGGGATTGAGCAGGGGATTGGCCAAGCGCGGCAGGACGCGCTCAACCAGGAGTTGGCGGGTCAGCTCACCGCCGCCGCCGTGGGCCATCAGGACTTGGCTCATGCGCGCCTCGCGTACTTAAACCAGGCCGCGCAGGTGCCCTCGCTGCTGACCATACAGGGGCCGATGGGCTGGGTGAGGGTGCAGCCTTTGCCAAAATGGGGGCACTGTGGGGGCTGGACGCGCCCTTGGATGACCTGCCCGCAGAGGCAGCCGGGGGGGTCATAGTCGGCGCCGAGGCTGAGGGAGAAGCGCTTAAAGGCGTCGAAGTGAGCGTACTCATCGCGCAGGGCCAGGCCGCTGTTGGGGATGACGCCCATGGCGCGCCACTCCGTGTCCTCGGCCACAAAGACCTGCTGGGTGATGGCCCGCGCGTGGGGGTTGCCATCGGGGCGCACGGCGGCGCGATAGACATTCTCCAGGGCGGGGGCGCCGGCCTTGATCTGGGCCACGAGGCGGGCGACGCCATCGATCAGCTGCTGGGGCTCAAAGCCCGCGATGACGCAGGCCAAGCCGTGCTCATCGACGAGGGGGCGATAAGGCGAGGCGCCGAGGATCACGCTGACGTGACCGGGCAAGAGGAAGCCGTGCAAGTCGGCTTGAGGATCGGCGAGGAGGGCCTCGATGGCGGGCATCACCAGCTTATGACCGGAGAGGATGGTGAAGCGCTCCAGGCCCAAGCGGGCGGCCTCCAGCACAGCCAGGGCCGAGGCGGGCGTGGTCGTCTCGAAGCCCACGGCCAGGAACATCACCTGCTCTTTGGGATGGGCCTGAGCGTACTTCAGCGCGTCGCGGATGGAGTAGCAGACGACGACGCGGGCGCCGCGCGCCTTGAGGGCCTCCAGGCTGCCGCGCTGACCGGGCACGCGCAACATATCGCCGTAGGTGCAGAGGGTGACCTCACCCGAGGCGGCGGCCTCGATGGCGGCGTCGATATAACCTTGGCTGGTGACGCAGACGGGGCAGCCGGGGCCGCTGATCAGGCGCACATTGGAGGGCAAGAGATCGCGCACGCCGGTGCGAAAGAGGGCCACGGTGTGCGTCCCGCAGACCTCCATCAAGCGCAGCTCACCCAAGCCTTCGGCGTCGCGCTGAAGGGCGTCGAGGGTGGCCTTCAAGGCTTGGGCTCCAGGGCGGGGGGGATCTCATCATAGAGCCCGGCGGTCTTGAGATAATCCCAGGTCTCGCGGGCCTCGCGCTCATCCAGCACCTCGATGGCATAACCGGCGTGGACGAGGACCCACGCATCGAGCTGTGCATCGGGCACCATGGCCAAGCTGACCTCCACGCGGCTGCCTTGAAAGTCCACCTTCGCCAAGCGCTCAAGCCCCTCGCCATAGACCTCTTTGACCTGTCCGGGCACCGCTAAACACATCGCCGATCTCCACGGGTTGAAGAGAGGGGGCATTAAGGCAGGGGCGGGGGGGGCTGACAAGAGTTAGAGCTTCGTGGAGACGAAGAAGGCCCGCGCGGCCTCCAGAACGGGCAGTGAGAGGCGGTGATCGAGGCCGGGAAAGACCTTGAGCGAGGCGTCGATCTTGAAGGACTGGGCGGCGGCCAAGAAGGGGCGGGGCTCCTCCAGGCGGGTCTCATCCAGGGCGCCGACGGTGAACAAAAAGCGTGTGGGGGTGAAGAGGCCGGGCGGCGTGACGGCGCCGGGCGCGTGAGCGACGACGGCGCGGACCTGGGTGGGATGCGTCAAGGCATAACGATGCGCGAACTGGGCGCCTGCGGAGAAGCCAAAGAGGTGAATTTGTTGAGGATCAATGGCCGCGCGTTCCCCCAGGCGTGCGATCATCAGATCGAGCGCCTCACCGGACCACATCTGGGGCTGATGATAGCTCTCATCGCGTGCGAACTCCGCCAGATCGACGAAGAAGAAGGGGCCAATAAGGGCGAAGCGCGCCTGATCGGCGAAGGCGGCCCAGGGACCGGCGGTGATCCATGTGGGGCGGATGTTATAGCCGCCGACATAGACGAGCACGGCCAGGCGCTCACCGGGCCTGGGCTTTGGGGCATAGGCGACGAAGTCCACGGTGCGGGCGAAGGGGCCTTCGATCTGCACTTGATCCCGCCAAGCGACGCCCTCGCCAGGCGCCTTAGACGCCTCGATGTCCTCAAGATAGGGCACCTGAAGGTGAAGCAAGTGGACGGCGGCGAGGCCGCCGATGGCGAGCAAGAGGATGAACACCAGGACATAGACGCGGCGCTTCGATGACATCACGGCTCCGAAGGTTAAGCGCCCTCCAAGATAAACGCGTCAACGCTGACTGGATAGCCATGCGTAAGGCTTGGGCTCAGCGCCGCCGCGCGATACGCTGCCTGCGCCACACAAAGCAGCATAAGGCCCTTGACGGTGGAACCTTAAAGGTGCCAGCCTGAGCGCATGGAGAAGCGCAACCGCCTTTCGGCTCCTGTCGTTCAAGGAGAAGTAGATCATGAGCGAGATCATCAAATGTCATGCGTGTGGGGCCGATATGAGCCGAGATGTACGCCCGGATGAGGTCATCTACAAGGCGCACATCGTCTCCATTGAGCAACCGGGTTGGTACTGCGAGGGCTGCGATGAGGTGGTGTTGAGCGCTGAGGACGCCCAGATCGCCGACGAGGTGTTCATCCGTTTGCGGGTCGAGGTTGAGGGCTTGCTCAGCCGCCAAGAGATCGCGCGCATCCGAGAGAAGTTGAACCTCTCTCAACGACAGGCAGGGGCCGAGCTTGGTGGAGGCCCCCGAGCTTTCTACAAATACGAGAGTGGGATCAGCTGGGTGAGTCGGCCCATGGCGAACCTCTTGCGGCTCCTTGATCACGATCCAAGCGCCTTGGAGATCATCCGAGCGAACGCGCCTCGCCACCCTTGAAACGCAGGGTCGCCCGCCGCGCCCTCCAAGATAAGCGCCCTCCAAGATAAACGCGTCAACGCTGACTGGATAGCCATGCGTAAGGCTTGGGCTCAGCGCCGCCGCGCGATACGCTGCCTGCGCCACACAAAGAGGAGGCGAGATGCGCGGGTACACGCTGGCGCTGAGCTTGAGCGCGCTGCTGAGCAGCACGGGGGCCTGGGCGCTCCCTGCGGAGTTGCCCTTTGAGGGGCAGTTAATGGACGCACAGGGGCAGCTTATCCAAGGCGAGATCACGCTTGAGCTGGCCTTGTTTGCCACAGAAGAAGGCGGCGAGGCGCTGGGGGGCTGGTCGGAGCGACATGAATTGACGCTGAATGATGGCCAAGTCAGGTTGACGCTCGGCGCCCAAAACCCCTTACCGATCGATGAGTTAGGCGGGCCACGCTGGGTAGAGATGACGGTGATTGACGCCGAGGGCGCCGAGCGCCTCCCGCGCTTGAGCCTGGGCGGCGCGCCCTACGCGCTGCGCGCGGATCAGGCGGATCGTCTGTCCGATGAGGCGCTGCGCGTCTTGGCCGAGCAAGGCATCGCGGGGCCGGAGGGGCCGCGCGGCGATCCTGGCCCCGCCGGGCCACAGGGCGAGCGGGGGCTTCAGGGCGAGCCGGGGCCACAAGGCGAGCCGGGGCCACAGGGTGAGCAAGGCGAGCGTGGCCCCATTGGGCCGATGGGGCCAGCGGGGCCAGCGGGCGGAGGCGCCGCGCCGGGGGCCTTGGATATCGTCTCCAATGGCACGCTGAGCAATCGCTTTACCTATGAAGCCCGCGCCGAGGGCCTGCCTTTGGAGATCGTGGACAACTTTCCGCCAGGCGGCGAGGTGATCCTGGACGTGGCCCAGACGGGGCAGATCTTGGCGCTGACGTTGCGCGTGGAGGGGGAGCATCCCGCGCCGGGTGAGGTGGTGTTATCGCTATTGACGCCTTGGGGCGAGGAGGTCGTGCTGCACGCCCAGGGGGATGAGGCGGGGTTGTCTGCCGTTTTTGTCGCGGGCGCGGAGTTCTTAGCGGGTTTTGAGGCCCATGAGGCGCGCGGCCCCTGGCGTCTAAGCGCGGCGGATTGGGTGTTTAGCAATCTGGCGCCGGGTTCGGTCGTGGGCGCGGTCACGGGGTTCTCTTTGGTCTTTGAGCTGATGGCTGAGGATCGCGTGGTGGTGGATGGGCAGCTCTTGGTGGGCGCGCAGGATGTGGCCGCGAGCTTGGCGAGCTTGGAGGCCAAGGTGTGGTGTTTGGAGAACTGCAACGCCAGCGCGCTGGGCGCTTGCCGAGAGCGCTCATGTGATGGCGCCGCGCGTGTCTGTAATGAAGGCGGCGCGGTGATTGATGGGATCAGCTGCATCGGCGAAGGGCGCGTGGGGGTGTGCCTGTCCGGCGATTGTTGTATCCCGCAGAGCTGCGGTGAGCTGGGGCGTGAGTGTGGGGATTGGGATGATGGCTGTGGTGGATTTACGCGATGTGGGGATTGTGGTTTGGATGTTTGTTTTGAAGGCGCGTGTTGCCAGCCCGCGACCTGCGCGGATTTGGGGCGTCAATGCGGCGATTGGGATGATGGCTGCGGTGGTCTTGTGCAGTGCGGAGGCTGTGGATTGGGCAATTGCAATGATGAAGGTCAATGTGTTTGTGGCGGCGAAATCTGCCCCGAAATGCCCGGCTTTACCCTCGATTGCAACGCCCAAGCGCATTGCGAATACACACCCGAAGATCCTTCCGGCTGGCGCGCGCACAACATCTGGATTTGGGTTCCACCCGGCACATTTATGATGGGCGCGCCCGCCGAAGAAGCCGACTCTACTGCGGATGAACGCCCTGTGCATCAAGTCACCTTCGCCCAAGGCTACTTTGTGGCCAAGCACGAGCTGACCGGCGATGTCTACCAAGCCTGCGAAGACGCGGGCGCCTGCGCGGCCTTGGCCCAAGACAGCGCCGCCCGCCCTCAAGCCAACATCACCTGGGATGAGGCCCGCGCGGCCTGCGCCTGGCTCGGCGGGCGCTTGGGCAGCGAGGCGGAGTGGGAGTACGCCGCCTCGGGGCCTGTGCATCGCCTCTATCCCTGGGGCGCAGCGGCGGCCTCATGTGATTACGCGGTGATGGACAACGGGACGGATGGCTGTGGCCTCAACCGCACCTGGGACGTGGGCAGCAAGCCCGCTGGGGCCTCCTATGTCGGGGCGCTGGATATGGCGGGCAACGTCTGGGAGTGGGTCGAGGACTGCTGGCACACGGACTATAACGGCGCCCCCGCCGACGGGGGGGCCTGGACGGGGGGCTGTAGCTCTAGCAGCCGGGTGCTCCGTGGTGGCTCCTTCCCCAACACCGCCGCCAGCCTGCGGTCGGCGAAGCGCACCAACCTCACGCCCTCCACCCGCGACGACGACTTCGGTGCCCGTTGTTTTCAGAGCGCGCCTTGAGGCGCGCTGCTCGGACGAACGCGCTGCGTTCGCCCTCGCCACGTCCTGCCCGCTGCGCGGTCATTCCTCGCGGATTTCCCTAGAGCCCTTTTCCCTTTTTCTTTTTGGGGCGAAGCCCCCTTGTGATGGGGGCGCTCTTTGCCCCCGGCGATGGGTTGAAAAAGGCTTGACGTTATGGCCTATCGCGCTATCGAAATAGCGCTCAAGAATGATCTGGATTGGCCTTGAAAATCATATAAACAATGCCGCAATTTAAAATAAATAACCTCTAGCTCAAGGAAGAACCACAAAGGAGATATTTTTATGAAGAATAAACAACATCCACTAGAAAAAATTTCGTTATTTGGCTATAAATCCATACGAAATCTAAAAAATTTCCATATATCCCCCGGTCTTAACGTTCTTATCGGCGCCAATGGCTCGGGAAAGACCAATTTCCTTCGATTTTTTGAGCTACTCGGCCACATCATGGATTCAAACAAGGGCCTTCAGAACTATGTCGCGTCACGTGGCCGAGCAGACGCCTTTCTCTTTCAAGGTATGAAGGTCACACCCGCGCTGAGCGCACACCTGATGTTTGGGCTCAACGAATACCGGTTTAGCCTTCAAGCCGCAGCTGACCGTAGCTTGTTCTTCTCTCATGAATCAGCGCCGTTTGACGGTCCTTTGGAGGGTCGCGTCGCCAATGACCAGGGCAGCGGGCACCTTGAAAGCCCGCTAGCACGAAAGCACGGCGGGACGAAGGCCGAGCAGTGGGTGGTAGAGACCATCCAAGGTTGGCAGGCATACCACTTTCACGACACCTCGCCGTCGGCGCCGATGATGGGGATATGCAATGTGGTTGACTCGGATGTGCTGCACAGCGACGCGTCGAATATCGCTGCATTTCTTAAACAGATGGCGCAAACTCACCCAGAACACTACGCCCGAATCGAAGAGACAGTTCGTCAGGTGTCACCGTTTTTCGGCGCCTTCGTTCTTAAAGAGATCTCGCCGGGAAGGACCCAACTTCTATGGAAAGACCGATTTTCTGATTTGCTTTATTACCCATACCAGCTTTCTGATGGTACGATTCGCTATATTTGTCTCGCTACATTGCTATTACAACCAAAATCTACATCTGCAATAATTATAGACGAACCAGAGCTGGGCTTACATCCATATGCGATTAAGTTGCTTGCTAGTATGCTTTATGAAGCTGCGGAGAATACCCAACTTATTATATCCACGCAGTCATCTCTATTGATCGATGAGATTCAACCTGATGATGTGATTGTCGCCCACCAACGCGATGGGGAAACCATCCTAGAGCGTCTTGATTCAGATCTGCTTTATGAATGGTTGCAAGCATATACGCTCGGTCAATTGTGGGAAAAAAATCAACTGGGAGGCCAGCCCTAATGGCTTGGCGGCGCCTTTATATCACTGTTGAAGGTCAAACAGAGCGCAAATTTGCAGATGAGGTGCTACAGCCTCATTTGAAGACAGTTCAATCAACGCTAAAATCGCCCCTCCTCGTGTTGTGTCTTTTTATCATTGCCTTCGCAGGCCGATTACGGAAAGATGCCGCCAGGCCCACGCTGCGCAGGTCCACGTGAACGCTCAAACATTGCTCCCCCCGCCCCCGGATGAGCAGGCTCGCGAGGCAGGCCAAGGGCGCACAAATGAGCCCGCCTCAGAGAGCACGCCTCAGCCCCCAGCCCCCACGCCGACGCTCAACCCCAGTCATCTTTGCCCCCAATGCTTGGCCTATTTTGATGCGCCCCTGGCGAGCGATTGCCCCAATCAGTGTGGACGCGCGCTGATTAAACCTTTGGCGAGGAAGCATGTCTCCCATGCGCCTTGGCTGGGTCGGCGTATTCATCGCGGGCAAGTCACCCTGATCGATGTTTTAGGTAAGGGGGGGATGGGCGCGGTGTATTTGGGCTTGGAGTCCCTCGCCTCCACAGAGCGTAAGGTCGCGGTTAAGTTTGTTTTAAAAGAAAATATCAAGCCGGTTGATTGGCCCAGCTATCAGGCTCGCTTTCTCCGCGAAGCGAAGGCGATGCTTAATCTTCAGCACCCTTCTGCAATTAAATTGCACGCCTTCGGCAATGAAGATGATGATCTGTATATGATCCTCGACTTTATTGAAGGCCGCACCCTCTCAAAGTTTATGCGCGATGAGGGCGCCATCAGCTTTGCCCGCGCCGCGCGGATTATTATTCCCATCCTCAATGTCCTCAATGAAGCGCATCAAAATGGGGTCATTCACCGCGATTTAAAGCCCGATAACCTTATGGTTCAGGTCTTCTCCGGTGATGACTTGCAAGTCAAAGTCATGGATTTTGGGATCTCTAAGTTTATGGAGGATGACTCCTCAGATGAGGTCACAAAGCAGGGTTTTGTGGTGGGTACGCCTTTTTATATGGCGCCCGAGCAGACCCGAGGCAAACCGCAGGCGGAGTCTGATTTATACTCTGTTGGTGCGATTTTATTTGAGTTATTGATGGGTTATCGTTTGTTTCAGGGCAAAGATAACGCCGAAACCGTGCAAATGCAGCGTCACTCTAAGCCGCCACGCTTGACACCCGAGCTGGCTTATGCGCAGCCCTTGTTGGATCGCGCCTTGGCCAAGGAGCCCAAAGAGCGTTTTCAAAGCGCAGGCGCTTTCTTGGAGGCGCTGCGCCGCGTCTTAGAGGGCAAGCCGATCAATGATCCCACGCTGACTTATTCATTAAACAGCGCTGATTTAGAGCCCCTCGATCAGCATGATAATTTTTCGCCCAATGAGGGCCAGTCCTCGATCTCAAAGGTGCTCACGACACCTACAGATCATCGGCCGGTATGGTTAATCCTTGGCTTATCGGCGATGGCTTTGCTGGCTTGGCTGGGTTATCTTTGGTTGGGTCAGCCAAGTCAGCAGCAGCCCACAGCGCCAATTATTTATCTTGGTCAGCAACAGGCGGTTTCTTCTTTTGTTGAGGTTGATTCGACGGTCTCTGATACTGTAATCGCGGTTGATGCTGCGGTGGTTGTAGAGGTTGATTCAGCGCCAAAGCCGATTACGCCCAAAAAAGAGAAGCGTAAAGCTGTTATTGCAAAAAAAACATATCCAGAGATTAAGAGTGAGCCAAAACCCGCTAAAAAATCACCTGCGCCTGAGCCAGAGAGCTGGAAGGTGGATTGATGTATATTTTCTTGGCTTTATCACTACTTTTTTATGCGCCGAGTCTTGATCCAGAAGCGCAGCTACGGCAATCCATAGAGTTCTATAAAGAGGGCAACTTCGCCCGAGCGATTCCGATTTTAGAGCAGCTTGAGGCGCTTAAAGACTTTCATCTTCATTGTTCTGTAAAATATAATCTTGCGCGTGCATATGATAAAGATAATCGCTTTGTTTCTGCTAAAAATAAATATCACGATTATCTTCAGTCTTGTCTTGAGTCTCAGTCTGATCAGCAGGCCGCAAGAGAGCACTTAGAGCGTTTGCTCAAGGCGCATTTTTCATCGATCAACGTGACATGTGTTGATCAAGGGCTCTCGTTGGCCTTGGATGATCTGCCGCCGGTGGCCTGCCCCACGCGCTTTGAGGATGTCCTTGAGGGCCGCCACGCGCTCAAGATCAAGGTCGGCGCGCGGTCACTCTTGACGCGAGAGCTTGAGGTCAAGCCCGGCCCGACAATCGATGTTCAAGTGCCTGCTTTTCCTCAGCTTTTCATTAAAGGCAGCGGTGCCGGTGAGGTGCTGGTGGGGGGCCTGCCCGTGGGCCGGATCGGCGCGCCTGCGTTGATCGTGGCCGGTGAGCACGCGGTGGTCGTGCGGCGCCCCCGCTGCCCCGATCAGGCTCAGAGCGTGACGGCGCGGCCAGGTGAGCGCGTGTATCTCACCCTGGGGCCTTGCTCTACGCCTTCTGCGGCCTCGCCCGGTCGTGGGCCTTGGCCCTGGGTCTTGGCGGGCTCAAGCGCCCTCTTCTTGGGCGGTGGGCTGCTCCTTTATGCCAAGAATCAGGACGCCGCCAAGGCAGGCGATCAGGCACAGACCGAGCTTTATTATGGCTTGACCTTGGCGAGCTATGGCTTGGGGGGCGCGGCGCTGGTGGGTGGCTTGGCTTGGGGTCTTTGGCCCGCGTCGCCTCAGTCAGAGGCGGCTTATGGTTTGTCTTGGTCGGGGGTGTGGTGATGCGCGCTTTGTTGTTTTTGCCTTTGTTTTTATGGGGTTGTCCCGATCCAGACGCGATGAGCCTCGCCGCGTCGAGCGACGCCGCGCGCGCGGATCAGGGGGATCTGCCTCGGCTGGATTTGGGGCAAAGCCAAGATGTGATCGTGCTTGATCAGGGTGTCTTGCTTGACGCCAGCCAGGATGCCTTCTATGACGCGGCGCTTGATGATGGCACCCTGGACAGCGCGGCGCTTGATGATGGCACCCTGGACAGCGCGCCGCTTGATGATGGCGCCCTGGACAGCGCGGCGCTTGATGGTGGCGCCCTGGACAGCGCGCCGCCCCCGAATGATGGCGCCCTGGACAGCGCGCCGCTTGATGATGGCACCCCGGACAGCGCCGCGCTTGATGGTGGCACCCTAGACAGCGCCGCGCCCCCGCCCTGCGTCTTGGTCGATGGCCGCTGTCCACGCTATCGCTTCGTCGGCGGCGTCGTGCAGACACTGCGCAGCCGGTTTACGCGCGGTCAGCGCTTCGCCTTTGAGCTGCGCTTGCCCTAAACACGGCCCCGCAACCTCGCCTCCTCGTTCTTCGGCGGCGCTCTCGTAAATTTCTTTTTTATCTGCTTTAAATTTGGCTCGAAGTTCTTTAAACACCCAAAAACCTGGACGCAAAATTCACTCATTGCGAGGAGTTTTTTGGTAAAAATGAAAGCTCTCATCTTGTCTGTAAAGAAAGCGAGCTATTCAATTCAACGTTTGATCCAAGAGTATGAATCTGCCGGTCATGTCGTTGATGTAATTAATCCGCTGCGCTGTATTCTTGATCTGACTACAGGCGTTCCCTATGTGTACTCTAATAAAAAACGATTGGATGATTATGACATCGTATTGCCCCGCATCGGCGCGTCCATCAACGCGTATGGCCTCGCGGTCATTCGGCAGTTTGAGATGTTCGGTACGCCTTGCGTAAACACCGTTGAAGCGGTGATGAACGCGCGGGATAAGTTTCGCTCTCTTCAGCTTCTCTCAAAGCGGCAAATCCCCCTCCCTAAGACAAGCTTCGCCAGCATGTCTCAATATACTCAGACGTTGATCAAGCGCGTCGGCGGCGCTCCGACGGTGATCAAGCTCCTTGAGGGCTCTCAGGGGCGCGGCGTCTTCCTCGGTGAGACGCAGAAGTCTTCTGAGGGGCTCATCGATGCCTTCAGGGAGCTGAATGCTTCGTTTATCGTGCAAGAGTTCATCAGCGATGCTCAAGGTAAGGATATCCGCTGTTTTGTGGTGGGCGGCGAGGTCGTCGCCTCGATGATGCGGGTCGCGAAGAAGGGTGAGTTTCGCTCCAACATCCATCGAGGGGGCACCGGTATCCTCGTCGAGCTGACCGCTTATGAGCGCGCCGTGGCCCTCGCCGCCGCTCAGGCGATGGGCCTTAATATCGCGGGCGTGGATCTCATCCGCGCCGCCGATGGCCCTCGGGTCCTGGAGGTGAACTCGTCGCCCGGCCTAGAGGGGATCGAGCGGACCACCCGCCTGAACATCGCCGGGGAGATCGTGCGCTATACCACCGGCCCGTTTATGGTGGGTCACGCCACAGCGGGGCCAAGCTGAGCCCTCAGTCCTCCCGACGCAGCGGCGCTGAGCGCGCTTGGCGGTTGAGGACGTAGCGGCGCATGGCCGCGCGGGTCTGCTCCGTCAGGCCCACAAAGGCCGCCCCCACCCGGTAGCCGTGGCGGCGCCCCAGCGGTAAGACGTAGAGCACCCGCGCCCGCAAGAGCTGCTCGCGGATGCCCAGCGCCTCAAAGAGCCGCTTGCTGTTAAAGGCCACAATCTCACCCACCACCGGCGGCCGCTCCGCCCGCCAAGAGATCCCCGACTCCGAGAGGTCCACCCCCCACGCCTGCGGCCCAATCTCCAAATCCGCGATCCGCCCACGCAGGAACCGACGGCGGTTGCCCCCCTGCCAGTCCTCCTCCGGCTCGTCGCTCAGCGCGCTCTCCACCCGCGAGAGCAAGATCGCCGGGTCCAGCGGCTTGATGATGTAGTCGATCACCCCCAACGCCAAGGCCCGATCTACGTCCACGTCCTCGCTGAGCGCCGTAAACACGATGACAGGGATGCGCGCGGCCTTGGGGTAGCGGCGCATCAGCGTCAGCAGCTCAAAGCCGTCCATCTTGGGCATCCGCAGATCCAGCAGGATCAGATCAGGGATCGTCTGTTGGAGATGCGCCACCGCCGCGCGGCCATCCTCCGCGCTCAGGACACGCAGCCCCGCTCGCTGGAGGTTGTAGCTCACCAGCCTGCGCAAATGAGCGCTGTCTTCGACGATGAGGACGGTTTTTTGGGGCATCTCCGGCTCAATCTCCGCTGCGCTCAGGTCTTGAGGTGATGATAGACCGCCTTGAGCCCCGCCGCGAAGGGGGTCGTTGGCGCCCCAAACGTCCGCGCCAGCAGCGCGCCGCTGAGCTGCGGGGGGTCGAGCAGCGCGCTGAGGAAGGGGCGGACATGCGCGGGCACCTCTAGGGCCTGCGGCGCCGCCGGGATGATCTGCGGCGCCGGGGCGCCAATCTCCGCCGCCCAGGCCTCAAATAGCCCTCGCCAGCTCAGCGCCTCTGGGCCAACGACGTTGAGGATCGAGGGGGCGTCAGGGCGGTGAAGGAGGTCCACAATCAGCCGCCCCAGATCGCCGGCGAAGAGCGGCTGGATCACCGGGCGATCGATCAATGGCGCGGGCAGCGGCGCGCCCGCCCACAGCCGCTCCAGCAGGCCCGCGTCGCGCCCCCAGGGCGTCAGCGGCGCGTGCCCAGGGCCGTAGAGCGCCCCCAAGCGCAGGCTGATGGCCCCCCCCGCCAGCGCCGCCGCCTCCGCCGCGTGTTTGGCTTGCGCGAAGGGGCCTCGCGGCCTCGGGGGATCGGCCTCTGTGTAGGGGCGAGGCCGCCCCTCGCCGTAGACCACCGCGCTGCTGATGTAGATCAGCCGCGCGCGCGGCGGCTTGGCGGCCAGCAGATGCGCGATCTCCTCGGGTCGATAGCCCACATGATCGATGATCACCGCCGGATCAAAGGCGGTCAGCCGCGCGCTCAGCTCAGGGCTCATGCGATCACAGATGATCTCAGGGCGCGGCCCATCGCCTCGGCCTCGCGCTAAGGCGGCCACCTCATGCCCCGCCGCCCGCGCCGCGGCCACCACCGCGCGCCCCCCTCCGCCTGTCCCCCCCACGACAAGTATACGCATGATCAGCCAAAGTCCACGAAGGGGCGCGGGTAGGAGCTGTAGAGCCGCTTGAGCACCTGGGGGCTCGTGGGGTTGAGCGCGCGGATGGCCTGGCGGAACGCCTCGGCCTCCACAAAGCCGATGGTCGGCGAGGCCGCGCGCAGGTGCTGGTCCTGAAGGAAGGCGTCGCCCTCGGTGAAGCTCACGCCCAGCTCCAGCAGCCGCGCGATCTCGTCGTCGTACGGCGCGCCGCGATCAAAACGCAGCGGGAAGGCGTGGAAGCACGGCGCCAGCCCCCGCGCCGCCGCGCCCAGCCCCTCGGCGATCCCCTTCAGCTCGCGCACAAAGGCCAACGCCTCGTCCAGATCCGCTTGCGTGTCCCCCGGAACAGGCTGCACCAGGCCAAAGACCGGCAGGATGTCGTGCTTGAGGCAGGCCTCGGTCAACGCTCTCGCCCCCTGGAGGTAGCGCGCGTGGCCCTTGGGCTGAATTTTGTTCAGCTCTAAGAGCGCGCGGGCTGAGACGGCCTCCAGCCCGAAGTAGATCAGCGTGCAGCCCGCCGCCGCCAGCTTGGGCACGTCGTCGGGGTGGAGCACGTCCACGCGGCTCTCCACCAGGAAGTGATTGGGCGCCTCCGCCAGCGCCTCGCAGACCCCCGCCAGGTGCGCGCGGTTGACGCCAAAGAGCGGATCGCAGATCCACAAATACCAGTCGGCGCCCACGTCGGAGAATAAGGCGATGTCGGCCTCAAGCTGGGCGCGTGGGAAGGTGGAGAAGCCCGGCGAGGTCAGGCACTCGGTGCAAAAGTTACAGCTGAAGGGGCAGCCCCGGCTGGTGATCCAGCAGAAGATGTCATAGCGGCCCGGGTTGCGCAGGAGGCTGGGCTCCAAGGCCACCGGGGGCGCCACCGTCGTGGGCCGAGGGTTCTCCAAGATGCGCCCGCCCTCGCGCCAGATCAGGCCGGGGATCGAGGTGTCGAGCCCGCTCATGGCCAAGCTCAGCGCCGACACCTCGCCAGGCCCGGCGATCACCGCGTCGATCTCCGGGCTGCGCTCTAAGACCTCCGCCCCCCAGCCGCTGGCCCAGACGCCGCCGACGACAATCGGCGTGTTGATGTGGCGCCGCCGCAGCCGCCGGGCCAGGGCGAGGGCGAAGCGGCCCTCGACCGTGGACATGGTGCTCAGCCCAATGACCTTGGGCGCCTCGGCGCGGATCGCGGAGACGACGGCGTCGAGGAGATCAACGTCCCCCTCAGGGAGATCGACGCTGGGATCAAGGACGCTGACGCGCCCGCCATGGGCGCGGATGTAGCTGCCAAGGGTGATGTTGGAGAGCGAGGGGCAGACGCCGCCGGGGAGGGCGTCGCCCGCCAGCGGCGTGCTGACGAGGAGGAGATCATTCATGGGCTTCGTCTTAGCGTGTTTGACGGGGAGGATCACTCAAAAGCCGCGCTGATCACGCGCAATCAAAAGCGGATGAAGAGATCAAAATCCGGGTATTGCACCTTGGTGTCGGCGAAGGCGTTGATCGTGGGGATCATCAGGTGTCCAAAGGTCCAGCCCAGGCGCAGGTTGATGTTGTCCCAGCTCCAAAAGGCGCCCGCCGAGAAGCTGCGCAGGCCCTTGACGGTGAAGTCGCCGCCGCCGCTGGCGTGCATCTCAAAGGTGGTGTCTTCATCCAGCTGTGTGATCGTGGTCCCCGAGCCGTTGAGCTTCTGCGCCATCAAGAACCGCCCCTCCAAGACCAGCGCCGTCGTGCGGCCCCATCGCCACTCCGCCGAGGGCAGAAACACCAAGGTCGAGCCCGACAGCGCGGCGGCGATGTCCGTGCTGTATGATCCCTGACCTACGTCTTGATTGGTGTCCGTTTTAAGGGATGTATAGCCAAATCCACTGCTCAGTGTCCATGATTTTGTGCGCCAAGACCCCATAAGATATAGCGGGAAGGCTGAAAATGGCATATTCGGCATGTTTGATGTTAAATCATGCGGATTTCCCCAGTAAAGTCCGCTCATTACGGAGGCGTCAAAGTTACCTTTGTTCCAGAAATGCCATTTGGCGTTAAAGTTTTTAATCCTCAAAATCCAAAATAAATTCATGGTGCCAATTTCAATGTCATCGGTGATGCCATATGAGAGGCGATAAACACCCAATCTGATATCACTTTTGTTCAAAGTATATGCAGAGTAATCCGTGACGCGATTTTCATCGTCATGTCGCGCATAAGCACTCGAAATTAAAAGAGATACAAGCAAAAATAGCGAACATTTGGTCAAGGCCATGAGAAGCTCTCTCCATTTGGGCCATCGCATGTGCCGCTGATCATAGATTGATCAAGTCCACAACGCCAATCGCCCCCGCTGTCTCGAATAAAAAGCGGGAGCGTGCTTGTACTAAAAGGGTCGCCGCTTAAATCAAGGCCGATCAGAAACTTCCCACGCTCAACCTCTTGTCTCAGCAAGAGGATGTTGTTCTCAAGAAGCTGAAAGTCGATCTGATGTTGGGTCGTGGTGTTGGTGGTGATCGCACCTGAGAACTCAAAGAGATAGCCATTGACGATCCCTGCATCGTCCTTGAGCATCCTCAAGGCGATCCGCCCATCAAACTGGCGCGGCCCGTCATCCCCCTCGAAGCGGCACGCCTCGCTCTCCCCCCACAGCGTCTCGCCCAAGCCCACCTGGGCGTCAAAGATGGCCGTCACCTTGAGCGCGCCGCGCGCCGCCTCGCCAGGCACCCCAGGGCAGCGGCGCGTCAGGCGGCCCCAGCCGTCGGCGGCGAAGCTGAGCGCCGAGCGGCGCGTGGCCAAGCCCTGTGATTGCTGCTGGGTGTCCTCCTCCCCCGCGCTGAGCGCCGCGATCAGCTCCGTGAAGAGGCGCATCACCTCGAAGATCGTGGTCAGGTGGCCGCCGAGGCCCTCGGCGATCTGCAACGCGGCGGCTTGATCGAGGTGGCCCTCTTGGGCCTCATAGGCCGCCAGCAGCGGCCGCATATCAGGGGGCGTGGGCGTCGGCTCAGGCTCGGGCTGGCAGGCGCAGATGACCACGAGCCCCAGCAACGGGGAGATCAGCGAGAGGCGCCCTCTCATATCTTGGCTCCTGTCAGGTGCGGGATCATAGAGCGCGAGGCGTGGGGGTCTTGTCAACGGGCGGCGCCGCCCTGGGGCGGGGCTTACTTCAGGGCGGCGAGGGCGGCCTCGTAGTTGGGCTCCTCGACGGTCTCGGGGCACAGCTCAGTGTAGACGACCCGGCCCTCTTCATTGACCACGACCACGGAGCGGGCGCACAGGCCTTGAAGCGGGCCGTCGATGATGCGCACGCCATAGGCCCGCCCAAAAGCGCCCTCGCGGAAGTCGCTGGCGGAGACGACATCATTGAGGCCCTCGGTGGTGCAGAAGCGGCCATGGGCGAAGGGCAGATCCATGCTGACGCAGACGACGATGGTGTTGTCCAGGCTGGACGCCGCTTGGTTAAAGCGGCGCACGCTGGCGGCGCAGACGGGCGTGTCGAGGCTGGGGAAGATGTTGAGGACCACGCGCTGGCCCTTGTAGCCGCCCAGCTTGATCTCGCTGAGATCGGCGCCCACGAGGGTGCAATCCGGGGCATCGGCGCCCACGGCGGGCAGGTCAGCGTGGGTGTGGAAGATGTTGCCCTTGAGCTTGAACTCGGCCATGAGATCTCTCCTTGAGTGTCCCTCGGGTTGAGTGCTGCGCACCCTGTTGGGATGAAGCCTGTACATGGTCTAGCGCCCCGAATCTAGAAGAATCGCAGGGGCGCGGCGCCCTCGCTCAATCCCCCCATGATCGCTGAGCGGAGAGCCCCGCCCGCCACCACGGCCCGCCCGCCGGGTAGAAGTCCCCCAGCCACATCACCGCCGCCTCGCCCTCCAGGCGCGTCGCGTCGCTTGGTCCGCCCAACCAGCGCAGCTTGAGATCCACCTCATCGCCGTAATGATCCCCCCGCGCGGCGTCGAGCGGCGCGTCCACGCGCAGGTGCGCCCACAGCAGCTCCACCTCGATCTGATCATGCGGGATCAGCAGGGCGCTGAGCCCCGGCGCCAAGACGCCTTGGCCGTTGATCCCGCTGCTGGCCGCGCCCTGCTCGCCCCAGCTCGCGCCGAGGCCGCCGCCGAAGAAGAGGGCGGGGTCGCGGATCAGCGGCGCGGGCGCGGTGAAGCTCTCGGCGCGGCCATCATTGGGGGTGGCGTCGCCCTTGAGCCACAGGAGCCGGGGGGTGAGGTAGAGCCAGGCGCTGCTGCGCACCCGCCAGCGCAGATCGGCGGCCAGGCTGCGGATCTCGATCTCGCCCGAGGGCGCTGGTAATCGCCAACGCAGGCCGCCCAGGGCGGGGCAGGCGTCGTCGAGGGCCAACGACCACGCCCCAGCTCCGCCGCCGAGGATCACCACGCCGCTGAGCGTGTGGTCCTCCAAGAGCACGTCCGCCTCGGCGCTGAGATACCACAAGCGCAGCGCGGCGTCGCGGTGCAAGCAGGCGTCGAGGCCCGCCTCGACCACCTCCGCCCGCGAGGCCTTGAGCCCCAAGATCGCCCGCTCCAGCCGCTGATCGAGCAGGGCCTTGGCGGCGGCGTCGCTGTTGACGTGGATAAAGCTGAGGCTGAGGCCGCTCAGATCGTCCAGCGCGTAGCTGATCTCGGCGTTGAGGAGCGGCCCCGCCTCTAGATCCCAGCCTCGACCGGGTATCCAAGCGCCGATCTCCACGTCGAGCGCCGCCCACTCGCCGCGCAGCGCCGCGCCCGTGGCGTACTCATCGAAGATCAAGCCCCCACCCAGCACGCGCAGATCACGGCCCAGCCGCGCGCTGAGCGGGAGATCGTCGGGGCGGATCTCCAGGTTTAAGATCCGGGTCAACGCGGTGTCGCGCAGCGCCTCACCCAAAGGGCGACCGTTGCTGTAGACGGCCTCATCGACCCACTCCAAGGCGCCGCTGTCCCAACGCCCGTTGAGCGTGAGGTGGGCGGTGGGGGTATAGAGGAGCCCCAGACCCACGAAGCCGATGAGGCGATCCTCATCGATGCTGGGCGTGAGGTATCGGGCCTGATCTAAGACCAGCCGATCGGCCTCATTGATGATGATGTGGGGGGTGTCATCGGGGCGGTGGCGTTCGATGCGCCCCAGGAGCGCCCCTTGCGCCCAAGCTTGGGGTTCAAGCAGGGCGATGAGCAAGAGGGCGTTGAGCAAGAGGTGATCAGTTAGAGGCCGCTGACGATACGCCAGTTGCCCTGCTCACGTCGAAAGGTGAGGCGGTTCTTATCGGTGGCTGTGGCCCAGCGTGGCGCGCCGCGTGATAAAAAGGCGTACTGGCCTTCGTACTCATAATCCACCGTCGCCAGCTTATCATAGACCTCAATCGAGGTAATTTTGATCTTGTATTTGACCTCTTGAACCTTAGTCTCTAGATCAGAGAGCAGCTTATGAAGCCCAGCGACGTTGTAATCATCGGTTGGGTCAGATGTGGTGCTGCCATTCTCATAATAGCCTTCACTGACCATCGATTTGAGCGTCTGGACGTCGCGACCCACCAAGGCCACGCGATAACGCTCAACCATATCAGCGAGCGCTTGGCGCTCCTGGCTGTACTCGATCTCTGTCCCCTTGACGAACCTTGGGCCACAGGCGCTGAGGAGGAGTGCGAGTGTGAGGGGGATGATCCGCATCATCAAGCTCCCGTAGTAAATGAGGCGCCGAGGGCGACCAAGGACGCGAATAATTTGGGGCGCATCATCATGACTGAGGGGCGCGCCTGTCAACTCTGGCTTGCGCCTCGAAGAATCGCGCGCGGCGACGCCAACGCGAGAGGCTGAAGCGCTCACCGGCCTTGAGATCAGGGTCATCGAGCAAGGCGGCGAACGTGGCCTCGGCGGAGGCGTATTCCTCCAAGGCAAAGAAACGCAAGGCGATCAGCCGCTGAGCCTCAAAGCGCAGGCTCTCATGCGGCAGGCCCAGCTCAAGCGCCATGCTGAGATCGACAACCCCGCCGTCCAGATCGGCGCCCCCTCGGCTGCGCCCGCGCAGATACCAAGCGACGCCCCAGCGTGGGGCGGCCTCCACCAAGGCATCGAGGGCGGCGCGCGTGGCGGCTTTGGGCTTGGGGCGCAGCATCAGATCAAAAACGGCGGGGCCTTGAGGGTGGAGGCTGGCGGCCCCCTTGACGGCGAGGGCGCGCATGGCGGCGCGCTCAAACTGCGCCTCAAGCTGATCAGCGTAGCTCAGCCCCGCGCCCTCCAGATCCCCCTCCAGGGCGCGCAGATCGATCAGCCACAGCGCAGCGCGTTGACGCGCCACGGCGCCCGCCTTGGGATCAGCGGCGATCCTCGTCGCCGCCGCGCGGGCCTCCTCCAGCCGGTTAAGGCCCACGAGGTGGCCGATGCGCGCCAGCCGCGCTTGTGCGTCGCGCTTGACGTGACCGAGGATCTCATCGAGGACCGCCAGGGCCGCCTCGCCCTTAAGCCCCTCATAGCGTCGCCACAGCGCGGCGATCTCATGGGCGCAGACCTTACGAAAGACAGCGGGGCGGTCATAGCGATCGCGGGCGTGCTGAAGGAGCTGGGGATCGAGCGGCAGGGCGTCGAGGCGCGCCTGCCAATCGGCCAGGAGTGAATCGAGGCCCTGCGCGCCTTCGGAATCGAAGCAGCCCGCGCGATAAATCGCCGCGACGCGCGCGGCGCCGAGGCGCTCATGGAGGTGGCGAACAAAGGAGCCGCTGAGGGTATAGGCCTTGGCGTGGCTCTTGGCCCAAAAACCTTGAGGCGCCAAAAGTCCTTTAAGTTTTGGGGCTTTACCCAAGGCGTGCAGCGCGGCGCTCCAGTGATGGGCGTCTACGCGATCGCTCTCCCAAGTGGCAGCGACCGCCAGGCCCTCGATCAGCGCCATATTGGGCAAACCATGATAGAGGCTGAGATGATGAGGCGGATTGGCGATCTCAGCGGAGAAGACATGCGCCATCTCATGAAGCGTCACGCTGTCACCGATTTGAGGCGCGTGGATGTGCATCGCGCGCTGCCAAGGCTTCGCCACGCGCGTACGCCCAGCGCCCATCAGCCGCTTCTTGAGTGTCCGTGAGGGGTAAAGATAAACATCAAAGGGTGCTTGAGGATGTTGACCAAAGAAAGAGGTCAGCTCCTCATAAGCGAACTCCAGCTCCCAGCCCATGCGACGGCGCTTGGCCTCGGACCAGCCCTTGGGGTGATAGACGCGCAGGTGTGGCGTGATCGTCTGACCGCCCAGCCGTGCTTGGATATAGGCGGCGTCGCGATGCACATCATGGCGACGGGCGAAGAAATACCCGCCGAGGGCCAAGGACGCGCCCAAGAGCAGAGGCAAGACAACGCGACGCCGACCTAAACCCAGCCGCCGCGCATAAAGGGCGTCGGCCAGGGCCACAGCGGCGGCGGCGAAGCCCAAGTCCTCCAAGCGAGCAGCGATGACGCGATCCCCCAAGGCGATGACCTCGTCATAAATGGGGCCGGGGAAGTAGCCAAGGAAGGGATGAAAGGCATCGACGGGGGCCTGCGTCCACAGCCGATAGAGGCTGAGGCTCAACGTCGCCCACCACAGGCCGGTGAAGGCCCACAGCCCGCCTCGGCGGGCGAAGAGGGCGCCGAAGGCGGCGGCGACGAAGGCCGAGAGGAGGGGGATGAGGGCGAAGGCCCACAAGCCCTCGCCGAAGTTGCAGTTACGCACGCGCAGGGCATTGAGGCTGATGGGGAGGAGCACCAAGATGCCCGCGAAGAGGATCAGCGGGGCGCTCAGCAGCCAGGCGCGCAGCGGCGAGCGCGCGCGACCCAGCTGAACACCAGCCCAGGCGCCGAAAAACGCCAGGGGCAGGCCCATGGCGAAGCTAAACTCGAAGGCCAAGAGGTGAAACAAGGGGACAAAGCACAAGGCCATCGAGCTGAGGAGCAGGAGAGCCAGCCAAAGTTGCAGTGTTCGCGTCATGTATTCTCCCAGCTCGCCAACCAAGCCTCTTCGCAGCCGTCTCTGCGGCTGTTAACTTTACGGCTCACCCCACGCAAGCCCCGTGAGCGCCATGACCCAACAAAAACGCCGCGCGCCGAGGGTGCCCCTCCACATCAGCGTGAGCTACACCGACGCCCAAGGCCCACAGACGCGCCCGGCCCATAACCTCTCGATCCTGGGCGTGTTTTTGCGCACCCCCCAGCCGCTGGAAGAGGGCAGCCCGCTTGAGCTTGAGCTGAGCCTGCCCTCTGGGCCGCTGCGCTTAAGCGGCGAGGTGCGCCGATCCCGAACAAACCCCTTTAAAAACGCGGGGATGGGCATTGCCTTTTGCTTCAAGGACGAGGCCGACGCCGCCCGCGTGGCCGCCTTGATCGAAGAGGCCATGTTTGAGGGCATCGGCGGGGCGCTGTTTAGCGCATTGGAGGGTAAAAGCGCGCCTGATGACCTGCCTTGAGGCCCAAGCGCGCCGCCGCGCCGCCCGGCAGCTCTAACACAACGCGCGAAGGCCCCCGGACGCTGCGCCCTTGAAGGCTGAGCGGCGCGGCGTGAGCGACGACGCCCACCACGCGCCAGTGATCATCCAAAAAAACCATGTCCAAGGGGATCAGGGTGTTGTGCATCCAAAAGGAATGGACGCGGGTCTCGCGCATCAAGAACAGCATCCCCCAGCCAGGCGCCATCGCGCGACGACACATCATCCCTCGCGTGGTCTCAAAGGGCGCCTCGACGATCTCCACGTCCACCCCGCGCTCCCCGCCTTCGATCTCAAAGACCAGGCGGCCCGTCTGAGGGCTGACCTGCCCAGAGAGGGCGGGCGGCGTGGCGCAGACCCCCTCCAAGCAGCGCTCAACGGGGCCACAAAAAGAGAGATGAGGGCGCCAAGCGCCCACGCAGTCCAGATCGACTTGACAAGCGGCGTTGGGCGAGGCGAGCCCAAGAGGCGCAGTCTCCTGAGGCGCGGCGGGCGGGGTTGGGGGTTTGGCGCAACCCAAGAGCAGGCCCAAGGCGATAAGGCGGATCATCAACCAGGCTCAGCCGCGCTGGCGACAAAAGCCGTGATCGGCCAAGGACTTATCGCAGGCGTAGCCATCACGACAGTCCCCGCTGTCATCGCAGCGGGCCATGCACCATGAGCGGCCATCCTCAAAGGTGACGCAGACGCCATCATCGGGGCAGGCGCCGACCTCACAGGGCGTCACGGTGCAGTAGCCGCCTTCGCTGGCGCGATCACAGACCTGGCCGGTGTCGCATTCCAGATCGGAGATGCACTCATCGCCGATGACCTTGCCGCAGGCGGGCAGGGCGAGCAGGAGGATGAGCAGGAGCGCCGCGCGGCGCCAAGGAGTTGAGTTCTTCATGGCGAAGTCCATAAGTCGAGGCGCGGCGCGGCGCAAGGGGCACGCGCTCACGCTGAAGGACCGCGCCTCATCCGCGCGCGGATCTCTTGGGGATCGATATCGAGCCGCTGGCAGAGCCGGCGGACTTGGTGGCGGCTGAGCCCGAGGTAGTCGGCGGTCTCATTGATGCGCCCCGCGCAGCGCTGCAAGGCCACGTCGAGCAGCTCACGCGTGATCGTCTTGGGCGTGGCTTTGGGCTGGCGCGCGGGGGGCTGCCGTGGAGGCGTCAGGTTGCCCGGCGTGACCCACGCGGGTGGCTGGGGCGTGTTGGGCTGGGCGGGCGTGCTGTCGGCGAGCGCGCTCGCCACGCCCTGCAATCGCTCCGCGCTTGCCACGCCCTGCAATCGCTCCGCGCTTGCATTCCACGCGCGGGCTGCCCCTGGGTTGAGCCGCGCC
>JAHJCH010000238.1 GCA_018813065.1 Myxococcota bacterium | reverse complement strand
TCTCGCCGTCACGCGACGCCGCGCCGCCCCCTCGTGATTTCTCCGCGCCGCCCCCTCGCCGCGACGCCGCGCCCATCGAGGACGCCTTTGAGCCGCCGCCGCGCGACGCCTTTGAGCCGCCCATCGAGGACGCCTTTGAGCCGCCGCCGCGCGACGCCGCGCCCCCGCCAGTGGATGTCTGGACGCCGCCCCCCCGCCTTGACGCCGCTCCACCGCCCGCCGAGGGCTGCTTGAGCGGCACCTGGAGCGTCTCAGCGCTCGGGCAAGCGCGCAGCGCGGTGGTGCGCGCCCCGCCTGGCGTGGGGCAGGGCGCGCCGCTGATCATCGCCCTGCATGGCAATGGGGACACCGCCGAGAATTTTTGCCTCACCAGCGAGATATGCGCCTTTGGCGTGGCCCAAGGGGCGGTCGTCGTCGTCCCTCAAGGGCGGATGCGCGATGTCTTGGTGGAGATCGCGGAAGAGACGCAGACCGTCAGAGGCGTACACTGGGACGCCTATAACAGCACGCCGCAGAGCAATGAGGACCTCGCCCTCCTCGACGCCCTGATCGCCGAGGCCGACGCGCGCTGTCAGAGCGGGCGTATCACCCTCTGGGGGCACTCTCAGGGCGGCTTCTGCGCCTACCTCCTCAGTCGCATCCGCAATGACATCATCGACGGCGCCTTGATCTGCGCGGCGGCGGAGTCCATCGGGTTGCAGTTCGCCCATGAGCGGCCCACGCCCTATTTTTTCTTGATCGGGGAGCAGGATTGGTCCTGGAGCGGCGGGCAGGTGACGGCGACGATCCAGGCGCTAGAGCGGGCAGGGCACCCCACCGCGCTGATCACGCTGCCCGGCGTGGGGCACGGCGGCTATCTGCGCGGCTATAACGATCAAATCTGGGCCTTCCTCAACGCGCGCGCGCCTTAATCTTCGCCTTCGGCCTGATGCGCATGGCCCTCGGCCTGATGCGCGTGGTCCTCGGCCTGATGCGCGTGGTCCTCGGCCTGATGCGCGTGGTCTTCGGCCTGATGCGCGTGGCCCTCGGCCTTCGGGTGAGCGGCCGCGCCGTGACCATGCGCGCCGTGATCGTGGGGCTTCTCCTCCAGCGCCTTGATGACACGATCCAGGTCTTGCTTGAGCGGCGCCTCGGCGTCGTCCTCGATGGCCCGCGCCAGGCGCGCGCGGGCGAAGGTGAGGACCTCCTCATGATCCTTGCCCAAGACCAGCAAGCGCGCCGCTTTTTGGCGAATCAGCAGCGGGGTCTTGGGATCGTCGAGGAGCGCGCTCATCAAGCTGAGCCACTCGGCCTTGGCCAGGCTGGTGTGGCCCACGTCCGAGAGGGCGTGCAGCGCGCGGCCATGCTCGCCCGCCTCGACGTGCCGCGCCGCGCGGGCCTTGAGGAGCTGCTGCGCTTGGGGCGTGTCGCGCTCCAAAAAGATGTTGCGGCAAACCCCATCGATCGGCCCCTCCCAGCCCGCGCACCAGTCATAGACCCGCTGGAGATCGCCGCGCCCCGCGATGAGGATCAGCCCCGCGCGCACCACCGGCTCACGCTCCGCCTCGTAGCGCTCGATAATCTCCTCCGGCGCCAACTTGCAGCCCCGCTTGAGGCAGCCCGACAGCGCCCGCCAGGCCATCGCCCGCGTGGCCGTCGAGGGCGCCTCGGTCATGGTCATCAGGAGCGGCTGCTGGGCCGCCGTGAGGTCGTCATGGGTGATATTGAGCACGTCCAGCTGCGTCTCCTCATCGCCGCCCTTGAGCTGGGCGATCAGCGCGTTGAGCATCCGCGCGTGAGTGTCCTCCTTGTTGACGAGGGGCAGCGCCATCGCCAGCAGCCCACGCGCGATCCGCCTCACCCACGGCCCCTCGTCGTCGAGGAGGCTCAGCGCCCCCTCGATCCGCGCCCGCGCCGGGGCGCGCTTGAGGTCAAAGGCGCCGCTACGGCGACGCAGCCGGCTCTCGTGGAACCGCCACTCAGGGCACAGCTCGCGGGACTTGTAGGCGCCCTCCTCGCAGCGCTTGGCGATGTCACGCAGGGTCTTGATCTGCGCGGGATCGATGGCCTGGGTCGGCGCCTCCGCCGGGGCGCTTGGCCCCTTGGTGGTGCAGGCGAGGGAGAAAGTGATGAGCAACGGCGCCCATCGCACTAGAATCAGTCTCTCAATGATCATTTGCGACACGCTTCCACTTGAAATTTCGCGGCGAGTTTGCCCCCTCTCTTCTCATAAGGAAAGAGCCAGAGGCCCGATGAGATACGCACCCCCCCTCCGCTCGCTGTTGATTTTGGGCGCCTTGGCGCTCGCCGCGCCTGCGCGCGCTGAGGTCTTCTTCGTTGAGCCGCAGCGCGGTCAGCCCGACGGCGACGGCAGCGCGGCGCGGCCTTGGCGGACGCTTGAGGAGGTCATCGCGGCGGGCTTGATCGAGACGCAGGCCTTCGCCACGCAGCCCTATGCGCCCGGCGCGGCGCGCGTGACGGTCAATGAGGGCGCGCCCATCGGCCCCGGCGACACGATCCACCTCGGCCCCGGTCAGCACGGCGAGATCAACCTCTCCGGCGCGCTGAATGAGGCCGAGATCATCGTGCGCGCCGATCCCGAGGCGCGCGTGACCGGCTTGACCCTGGCGGGGGCCGCGCGCTGGCGCTTCGAGGGCTTGACCGTGCGCCCCGCCGCCCTGGAGCCAGGCCCTCAGCCCGCCCTCGTGCGGCTCCTCTCCCATCAATGGCATGGCCCCAGCGAGGAGATCTCCCTCGTCGGCTGCGACGTGCGCACCGTCGAGGACGCCGCCGCCTGGTCCGCCCAGGACTGGGATCGCCTCGCCCGCGACGGGATCTTCTCCAGCGCGGCCTTCACCACCATCGAGGGCTGTCGCCTCTCCCAG
This sequence comes from Myxococcota bacterium, assembly GCA_018813065.1. Lineage (GTDB taxonomy): Bacteria > Myxococcota_A > Bradymonadia > UBA7976 > UBA1532 > JAHJCH01. Next base: position 9,241 of record JAHJCH010000238.1, on the reverse strand, counting down.
CTCAACTTCGCCGCCCAGCTGTTGGGGCGCGGCGCCGTGGTGCGCCATAACATCATCGAGGGCTTCGCCGGTGACGCCCTGCGCGGCTTGGGCGATGATGGCCTCTATGAAGGCAACTTCATCTCAGGCTGCGTGGACGTCAATGAGAACCATGATGATGGCTTTCAATCTTGGTCCATCGGCGTGGATGGGGTCGTCGGCGCGGGCGTCGTGCGGGGGATCACCCTGCGGGGCAATTTCATCATCAACCTGGATGATCCAGATGCGCCACTGCGCTGTAAACTACAAGGCATTGGCTGCTTTGATGGTTTCTTCGAGGGCTGGCGTGTTGAAAATAATGTGATTATCACCAATCACTATCATGGCATCACCCTCACCGGCGCGCGTGACAGCGTAATCGTCAATAATACCGTGCTTGGGCTCAGCGAGATGATCTCTTGGATTGGAGTTATGCCTCATAAGGATGGGCGGCCTTCAGAGCGCGTCGTTGTGCGTAATAACCTCGCCAGTGATTTCTCTGTGGAGGGTGATGGCGTTGAATTTGATCATAATCAGCGTCTTGATGCGCCTGTAGATCACTTTATTGATGTGTTTGGGCTTGATCTTCACCTGCGCAGTGATGCGCCCAGCTTAGACGTTGGCGCGCAGGCCTTGGCCCCCCTCGTGGACGCCGAGGGTCACCCCAGGCCGCAGGGCTTGGGGATCGATCTGGGCGCGTATGAGCGCGTGGTGGCGGTCACCGACGCGGCGATCGATATGTTCGTGCCGTTTATCGACGCCTCCACGGGCGATGAGGGCCTCTCCCCGATAGACGCCGCCGCCAACCCCGCCCCCGACGCCGCCCCCGATGCCCCACGCCCTTTGCTCGATCAGGCCGTGGTCGATGACGCGCGCCCCTCAATGGACACCATGGGCGCTTGGCGTGACGCCCGCCAGGCGGTGGCCGACAGCGCGGCCGCTTGGAGCGACACTGCGCCCGCCGCCAGGGCCTCCACCGGCAGCGCGGCCACAGGCTGCCACGCCTATGTCAGCGTCAGCGCCAGCCCCAGCGCCGCTGGGCCGCGCCCCCTCGCGGGGCTCTTGGTGCTCTCTTTCCTCGGACTCCTCCTGGCCCTGCGCGGCTCGGATAAAGAGGAGTAATCTCAGGCCCCTCGCCCGCTGCCCCCCACGACCTCGCCCCCGCATGGAGATGGAATATATGGAGCTGTTTGAACACTCGCGGCGCGAGGCCCCCTCGCTTAAGCCCCTCGCCGAGGCCCTCCGACCCAACACCCTGGATGAGCTCTTTGGTCAACCTCAGGCCATCGGGCGCGACGCGGCGCTGCGCAGGGCCATCGAGCGCGATCAGCTCCCCAGCGTCATCCTCTGGGGTCCGCCAGGCTCGGGTAAGACGACCCTGGCGCACATCATCGCCAAGCGCACCCGCCGCGCCTTTGAGCCGCTCTCGGCGGTCCTGGGCGGGGTCAAGGAGGTCCGCCAGATCGTCGCCGCCGCCGTGGAGCGCGCCGCCCTGCATCAGCGCAAGACGATCCTCTTCATTGATGAGATCCATCGCTTTAATAAGAGCCAGCAAGACGCCCTCTTGCCCCACGTCGAGGACGGCACGCTGACCCTCATCGGCGCCACCACCGACAACCCCGCCTCGGCGATCAACCCCGCGCTGCTCTCCCGCGCCCAGGTGGTTGTCCTCCAGCGCCTCGATCCCCAAGCCCTGGGCCGCGTCCTACAGCGGGCGATGCGCCACCCGCTGATCGGGCATCGCTGGCCCGAGGCGCGGCTGAGCGATGAGGGCGCGGCGGCCCTCATCCAAGCGGCGGAGGGGGACGCGCGGCGGCTCTTGGGGGCCTTGGAGAGCGCGCTGAACCTGGAGAGCGTGGTGACGCCCGAGGTCGTCGCCCAGGCCATCAATCAACGCGCGGTGCTCTATGACAAGGGCGGCGATGGGCGCTATCACACCATCAGCGCCTTCATTAAGTCGATGCGCGGCGGGGATCCCGACGCGGCGGCCTATTGGCTCCAGCGGATGATCGACGGCGGCGAAGATCCCTTGTATGTGCTGCGGCGTATGGTGATTTTTGCCAGCGAGGACGTGGGGTTGGCTGATCCTCAGGCGCTGCCGCTGGTGACCGCCGCGCTCCACGCCGTGCAGCTGGTGGGGATGCCTGAGGGGATGTTTAACCTGATCCACGCGGCGGTCTACCTGGCCTGCGCGCCCAAGAGCAACACGGTCCTCCAGACCCTCGCCGGCGCGATGCGCTGGACCCGCGAGCGCGGCGCGCTGCCGATCCCCGATCACCTCAAGCCCAGCCAGCCGCTCAGCGGCGGCGGCTACCGCCAGGATCATAACTATGAAGGGGACTATGCCCCGCAGAGCCACTTGCCCGAGGCCCTGCGTGGGCAGCGCATCTTCGAGCCCAACGGCGCGGGCGTCGAGGCGACGATCCGCGCGCGCTTGATGGCCTGGCGCGCTCAAGCGGCCTTGCCCAAGGCGCCCGCCGCTGAGCGCGATGGCTTCACCTTTCGTCGCTAAAAATAAACAAAAACCTGCGTGATCAGGTTAGTCTTTTTGCGTTTCAACTTTCTCTTAATGCTGTATATGACAAATGGGAGCACGCGACCGCGCTCTAATAGCCGCTGCTTCATCAGCGTGCGTCGATCTTTGGGGATGATATAGGCGCGTCGCTTGGGCGTTAATGAGATTGCGCTTCGATGACAAGCGGAGATGCAGGCGCCACAGCCTAAGCAGATATCCTCCTTGACCTGAATTGGTTTTTTTCGCTCGATCAGCTCAATCGCAGAGACATTGCACGCTTTTATACATAAACCGCATCCATTACAAATGTTCTCGTCAACATTTAATGTGAATTGCGCTTTGGCGACCCCTTCGTGATAGCCTTTTTGATATCCAACCAATAACTCGCAGCAGCATGAGCAGCAATTACATATAAATGATGGCCTTTGCCTTATATTGTCCGTAATATGCGTGAGGTTAAATGACCTTGCTCGGTCTAATACCTGAAGTGTCTCTTCAACTGTTTTTTTCTCAGCGAATCCCCTCCTGGCAAAGAACTCCGCGCCTGCGCCGAGTGATATGCAGATATTCTCCATCGGCGCGCCCTTGGTGCAGTCTTGCCCCAGGTGATGTTTTTTATGGCGACAATAGCAAGTACCAACGGCAACAAAGCTCGCGTTTTTTATGATTTCTCGCGCGTTTTCATAGCTCGTAATCTGAGATGATACCGGGATTTGATCTTCATAAGGCAATGTGCGAGTTAACGGTGTTTTGCTGTCAAAAAATTCATTAGCCATGCCTTTAGAGGCGTCTTCGTAGAGATATTCATGCATCAATCGCGCGACTTCCTCTTTGGGTAAATCCACGCGGCTCTTCATAAATGTAAGCTCAAAAAAACCGATTAGACCCGGTAGCAATAAATAATAATCTTGGCCTTCATATGGAATATCCATAACAAGGCCTTTATCACACATTTGATTAAGTATTGGTATAAGTTTGACTGGACTAATTTTTGTGATTTTGCTTAGCTCATCAACGGTTGTTTCTTCTAATGGGAACTTTGAAGCGATAAACGCTTCATCCTCCGAAAATAGTAGTGATAAAATTTTTCTTAATTTTTCGCGATCAGGTAAACCGACTGGATATTTATTTAAGCGATCAATCAGTGGAATAATGCTGCTTTTACTGCCAATGTGATGTCCCATAGTCGCCTTGTATGATTTTTTGGTGGTTATTTATTTATATTTTGATCCGATGTCAAGTTTTAAGCACCAAATGTAACACGATCTCGGCCATTCGCTTTGCTCTGATACATCAAACCATCGGCGCGCTTGATGAGCGCATCCACCGAGTCTCCTTTGCGCGCGATGGTGGCGCCGATGGAGGCGGTGAGCCCCAGCGCGCCGCCAGGGGCTTGGACCTGCGTTGCTCGGATCAGCGCGCAGAGGCGCGCCGCCAGCATCTCCACGAGCTGGGGATAGGTGTTGCGAAAGAGCACCACAAACTCCTCGCCGCCCCAACGCCCCACCACGTCATAGCTGCGCGTGGCGTGCTTGAGGGTCCGCGCCGTGGCTTGAAGGGCCAGGTCGCCGACGTCATGGCCATGATCGTCGTTGAAGCGCTTGAAGTGGTCGATGTCGAGGAAGAGCAGCCCACTGCAGACGCCATCGCGCTCATAGAGGTTGAGCGCGGCTTGGACCTCCGCCTCCAGCCGACGGCGGTTGGCGATCTGTGTCAGCGGATCGACGAGGGCCAGCGCCTTGAGCTGCTCCATCTCCTCGGCGAGCGCGTGCTGGGCGCTGACGTCCGTAAAGAGCTCCGCGCCGCCGACGATCTCCCCCCCGCCATCGCGCAGCAGGCTGGTGCGCACCGCCACAGGGATGCGGTGACCGTCCTTGTGCATCAAGAAGACCTCGCCCTTGCGCGCGCGCTCATCGCGCATCGTCTCGGCCAGGGGGCAGCGCCCTTGGCACAGGGAGCGGCCCTCGGCGTCCACGTGCATCAGGATGTTATCGGAGCACCTGCGGCCAATGACCTCCTCGGCCTTGTAGCCCGTGATCGCCTCCGCCGCCTGGTTCCAGAAGGTGATCTGCCGCTTGTGATCAGTAAAGTAGAGCCCGTCATTGAGCTGCTCAATGACCTCCATTAAGTCTAGGCCGAGCTTTAACATTCCCCCTCCAGGATCTCACGCGGCTGGGTGGGGTTCGAGCGGCGTGAGCACCAATCAGCCACACCCACATCACCATCAACGGCCACCTCAAGCAGCCACGATGCTCGACAGGCCGACGGGCCTGCCTGTGCTCGTGGCCACCCGATCTGGCTCGCCGCTGGCGCGTGGTCGTGGCATCTTGCCGCTCGCGACGCTCTTAACGGTGCGGCGAGGGAGGGGGCTTGAGCGCTTTGTGGGTTTTGGGGGGATCAGCCCTGGCAGGCGGTGATGCAGGCGGCGTAGCCCGGGTCCAGCGGGGCGCCGCAGTCGCAGTCACCGCCGCCGACCTCGCCGCCGCCGACCTCGCCGCCGCAGGTGCCAACATATTCCCCGGTGCAGGTGGCGTTCGCGCTCGTCTCTTCGCTGACCTGGCATTGGCCTTGGGTGCAGTCAAAAGTGCAGGTGGCGTTGCCACCGCAGGTGAAGCTACAGCTCTGGCCCGCTTGGCAGGTCGCTTCGCAGGTCGCCTCGCCGGTGCAGCTCATGTTGCAGCTGGTTTGGCTGTAGCTACAGTCATTCTCGCACCGATCATTGCCATCACAGGCCTCATTGTTGCCGGCTGAGACCCCATCGTCGCTGTCACAGGCGAGGGGGATAAGCGTGAAAAGGCCGAGCAGCATCAAGGGGAGGAGTTGGGCGCGCTTCATCATGATCTCCATATGATCCCGAATTTTGTCTGCGCGTGCTTTTAAGCAGAATCTCAAGATAAAGACAAATCGTCACGAGGGGGCTTGCGGTTTTAAATCGTCGCCGCTACTGTACGCCCCGCTCGCACCCGTAGCTCAGCTGGATAGAGCGACGGCCTCCGGAGCCGTAGGTCACAGGTTCGAATCCTGTCGGGTGTACTCAGCCCATCGCGTCGCGGTGGGCTTTTTTTATGCTCATCGCCCAGGTTTACGGCGACATGCACATGTTGATGCGCGTCGATCCCCCGTTGGGGTTGGGCCATAAGGTCGGGCCGCAGGCGCGGTAGGGGTTGTTGGGGAAGGTGCTCACGCAGTCGGCGCCCCCACGGCTGGGCTCGCACGGCGCGCTGCAACCCCGGTAGGTCTGCCCTTGGGCGTTGGTGAAGTCGAGGACGGTGCTGTGGCGACACTCAGAGGGGTCGTTGACCGGCGCGCCAATGTCTTGTAGGCCCCCAGGCTGCTCACACATCAGCTCATAGGTGTTATGGCCGAGATCCAGGTTGATGACGCAGAGGTTGCCGTGGCGGCAGTCGGTGCTGCCCAGGCACGCCGGGGCGCACATCTCTAAGGCGCCGCTGACGTAGCGGAAGTAGCCGCAGATCATCCCCGGACCGCAGTCGGCGTCATCATCGCAGCCCACTGAGCAGGTGTTGGCGCTGAAGAGGCAGAGGCCTTCGGCACATTCGGCGTCCTCTTGGCAAGGCGCGCCGCGCGCGGCCCCCTCCGTGATAAAGCGACACCAAAGCTCCGGGCTGTTCTGCGCTGATACACGAAACTCACCACACGCGAGCATTTCATTTTCACAGTCATTATTGTCTACACACTGATTCATTAACGGAGGATCACAAATAAAGCCATCACCAATATAACCAGGTGGACACTCACACTCAAATTCGCCGATGGTGTTGGTACACTCCGCGCGAAGGCTGCATCCTGAGAGAAACTCCGCGCACTCATCGATGTCTTGGCAATCAAAGCCATCGCCCCTGAAGCCCGGCAGGCAGGCGCAGAGCCCGTCGAGGCAGCGGGCTTGGTCGTGGCAGTCGCCGTCCACGGCGCAGTTGGCCGCCAACGCGCAGGTGCGCCCGTCGGGGTTGAGCGCCTCGCCCACCTCGCATTGACACTCAAAGGCCCCCGGCGTGTTGACGCAGGCGCGCTGGCAAGGGGCCGCGAGGCACTCGTCGATGTCCTGGCAGGCGCGACCATCCCCCTCGTAGCCCGCCGGGCAGGCGCAGCGGTAGCCCACCGCCTCGTCAAAGCACTCGGCCAGGGGATCGCAGTCGTCGAGGCCCTCGGCGCACTCGTCCACGCGCTGAACCTCACAGATCACCCCGTCGCCAAGGGCGCCCTCGGGGCAGGTGCAGTTGAAGCCGCCGAGCGTGTTGCTGCACCGCGCCGTAGGGTGACAGTTGTCTAGGCCAAGCTGGCACTCATTGACGTCACGGCATTGGCCGCCGTCGCCCTCCCAGCCCGGACCACAAACGCAGACGTCGTTGATGCAGGCCGCGTGCGGATCACAGATCCCGCAGGCCCCCTCGGGCAGCGGCTGGCAGCTCAAGCCGTCGCCCTCAAAGCCGAAGCGGCAGACGCAGGCGCCGTTGAGGCAGTCGGCGTTGATGTCACAGGCGGGCTGGCAGGCGCCGATCACCGGATCGCAGGCGCGCCCGTCAGGGTTGAGCGCGAAGCCCGCCTCGCACTGGCACTCGAAGCCGCCAGGCGTGTTGAGGCAGATCTGCGCGCAGTTATGGCCGTCAAAGGCGCACTCGTCGATGTCCTCGCAGACGACGCCGCCCCCTCGAAAGCCCGGCTCACAGACGCAGCTGAAGCCGCCAAGCTGGTTTTGGCAGGCGGCGTTGGGATCGCAGTTGTCCACGCCGATGGCGCACTCGTCGATGTCCTCGCAGGTGAGGCCGTCGCCGCTGAAGCCCTCATCGCAGGCGCAGAAGAAGTCGCCGAAGGGATCGGCGAGGCAGGCGGCGTTGAGGCCGCAGGCGCTGAGCTGTGGATCGCAGGGGGTGGCCGGCGCGCAGGCGCGGCCGTCGCCGACGAAGCCGGGGAGGCAGGCACACTCAAAGCCGCCCAGCGTGTTCTGGCACGCCGCCTCCGCCGCGCAGTCATGGGCCTGGGTGGCGCACTCGTCGATGTCCTGGCAGCCCCCCGCCGCCTCGATGAAGCCCTCACCGCAGCCGCAGATAAAGCCGCCGCCCTCTTGGCGACACGCGCCGCCTGGCCCGCAGGGCGGGGTGGGGCCGTCGCAGTCGCAGGCGTCGGGGATGCCGTCTTGGTCTTGATCCAAGGTGGGATCGCCGAGGCAGGGATCGACCTCATCGCAGATCAGATCGCCGTCGCTGTCGAGGCAGGGCTCGCCTTGGCAGGCGCCGCTGAGCGGCATGCATTGTCGCCCACGGAAGGCGCCAGCGTCCATCACGTCGCGGCAGGCATAGCCGCCGGGGCAAGCCGCCGCTTCGCAGTTGATCCCGCAGGCGCGCCCCGCGCCGATGGGCAGGCATAGCCCGCCATCGCCGCAGTCGGCGTCATCAAGGCACGGCGCGCACAGCCCGGTGATGTTGGGCTGGCAGGTGTTGGTGCAGGCGTTGGTGTTGTCCTGATCGCCGTCATCGCAGGCCTCGCCTGGATCACGCACCCCGTCTCCGCAGCGGCCCTCTACGCCGACATCCAAGGGCGGGCTCACCCGCGCGTCGGCGCCGACGCCCCCATCTCGGCGCGGCGTCACGCCCTCATCGACGCCCTCGACGCCCTCGTCGGCCTCAAGGGCGCCTTGGTCGAGGATCGGCGGCGTGATCTCAGCCTCCCCCGCGACGTCAGGGGCGGTGCCCGGCGCGGCCTCCTCCTCGCAGCCCATAAAGAGCCCTAACAGCGCATAAATAAAAACGCTTCGGCGCGCTACGCCAGCCATCATGACCTCGATGCTTGGGTGAAGTGGTCGTATTTTAGGGCCGAACGCGGAGAATGCGCGCGGTAAATTTGACGGCTCACCTACATGTGGTATGGTCGCCCACATCCTCAAGGGGGAGATATGGGTCGCTCAAACCAACGCATCTCTTTGGATCTCTACGTCAACAAGATGATCAACGGCGTGCCCCACATCGCCTGCACGCGGGATATCAGCGCCACGGGCATCTATCTGCACCGGCTGCTTGAGCCCCTCGCCCCCGAGGACGCCCACATCGCCGTTGAGTTTACGCTCCCGGGCTCCGATGAGATCATCTGGACAGAAGCTCAGATGGTTTACGCTGTGGAGGCCCAGACACAGGCGCAGACGCGGGATAAGGGCGGGGTGGGGCTGCGCTTCCTCCACCTGACCCCACGCCACGCGCGCTTGCTTGAGGAGTTCTTGACCCACCAGACCTTCTAAAAGCTGATTTTTCCTTTTCGATTTGGATGAGGGTCGGCAGAGAACCGCCGCAAGAAGAAGGATCAGGAGGTGGACTCGTGAAGTGCCGCATCCTGATGCTCCACAAGGACACCAACCAGGGCAAAGTCGCCCGGTTGGAAGCCTTGCACGTTGAGTACGTCGCTTACGTTCGCATCTGCGTGCAGCACATGCTCGACCAGCGGGCCTACAGCCTTCCGAGAGCCGAGAAGCAGGCGTTCTTTCCACCAGCGACCAACCTCACGAGTCAGATCGAGAAGAACGCCCGTGACCACGCCATCGCCATCGTGTCCACCTGGGCGAAGGGCATCTACCAGAGAAAAATCAAGCCGACGATCACCCACCTCCGACGTGAAGGTGTGATTACAGATGATGACGCCAAGGCGCTCTATACCATCGGGTCGAAGCTGATCTCCAAGCCCTGGAAGTTCATCACACAG
>JAHJCH010000237.1 GCA_018813065.1 Myxococcota bacterium | reverse complement strand
CGCGCCGCCGCGTCCGCCTCGCCGCGCCCCAAGGTCAAACGCAGCTGCCCCCAGGTCAGCGGCTCCATCGCCGGGCAGATCGCCGCTAAGCGCCGCGCGTGCGCCTCGCGGCTCTCGCCGATCCGCCGCCTCAGCCCCACGTCAGAGAAGGCGTCCAGCGCGGCGATGTAGGCGCGCCTCGGCCCCCCCAGCCACGCCCCGCTGCGCCGCGCCAGCTTGATGAGGTAGGCCAAGATCAGCAGCCCCAAGAGCAGCCGCAGCGACGCCGCCCCCAGCGCCGCCCAAGGGATCCGCCAGGCGGACTCCGGGTCGGCGGCCAGCCCCCCCGTGGGGTCCTTGCGCGCCAGCTCGCCCATCAGCTTCTCCAAGGAGACGTGGACGATCCGCTGCGGGCGCTCATCGGATCGCTCCGGGTAGACGTCGAAGGTGATCCAGCCCACCCCGTCGATGTGGATCTCCGGCCAGGCGTGGGCGCGATCGGCCATGATCAGCACCGAGGAGCCGCCGCCGTGGGCGTTGAGATCCTCGGCGTAGCCCAGCGCCACCCGCGCGGCGATGCCCTGGCTCCTGAGGAGGTGCGTCATGGCGTGGGCGAAGTGGACGCAGTAGCCGCGCAGGCTGCCAAAGAGGAAGGAGGCGGCAGGATCAACGTCATCGACGTGCCGCTCTGTGCGCGTGTAGAAGCCCTCGCGCTCCAGCCAACGCTTGATGTGCAGCGCCTTGATGATGTCCTCGTCCATAAAGCGCGGATCGAGGTCACGCAGGATCTCGTCGCTGAGCTGCTCGTAGCGCGGATCATCGGGGGTGGCGAGGTAGTGAGCCCGCGCCTCCTCGCCCCACGCGTCCGGCACCGAGGGGTGCCCCAGCAGCCGCTTGTAGCTCATCGACAGCGCGCGGGAGGTGACCTCGTAGGCGGCGACGAAGTGCTTGGGATCGGGGTTGGGCAGCGCGCTGAGCGCCACGGCTTGGCTGAGCGCGGGCGGCTGGGGGTGATCCACCAGCAAGTACATGGTGGTGGGGATCTCGATGGCGAAGCTGGGCGCTAAGCCCCCCTCGGCGCTGAGCGTCTCTTGGCGTGGGAAGGCGGTGATGACGTCGCGGTCAAAGCGGCCCGTTGTGTCCGCCACGAGGTGGTGGCCGTTGTACTCGGAGAGCACCTGTTGGCGGAAGTAGAGCAGCCCACCCTCGGGCGTGTACTCCTGGTGAAAGAGGGCGACGGCGACGGGGTGCGGGATCGGCGGGCGCCCCCCACTCCCCCCGCTGTTATTATTCCCTTTGCCGCCTTTATCCCCTTTGCCGCCTTTATCCCCTTTGCCGTCTTTATCCCCTTTGCCGTCTTTATCCCCTTTGCCGTCTTTATCCCCTTTGCCGTCTTTATCCCCCCGCTCTTGGGAGGTCAGGTTGAGCCCGCCCGTGTGGATCTCAGGCTCAAGGTGGAGGTCCTTATGAAAAGCGCGCACCCCCAAGCCCAGGCCCAAGAGGAGCAGCAGCGCTGCCAGGCGCCGCCACCAGCGAACCCGCCCCATCAAGAGCGTTAAGGCCAGCGCGCCCGCCAGCAGGCCGAGGTCTTGGAGGAGCGCGTGGGGATCGAGGCCGCGTGACCACGCCCAGTCGCTGAGGAAGCGCGGGCGGTGGATCATCCGCTCGCGGTGGTTGATGAAGGGGTAGATCACCGAGAGGAGCAGCGCGCTGACCTCGATGAGCCCCATCAGCCGCCATCGCCGCCGCAGCGCGCGCGCGGTGAAGACGCCGCCAAAGGTCAACGCGCTGAAGAAGATCACCTCGGCGATCAGGAGGGCGCGGCCCGGCGCCAGATCAAGGGGGGCTTGCCGCAGCCCGCGTGAGGCCAAGAGGCCCGTGAGGCCCATCAGCAGGGCGATGAGCAGCACGCCAAAGAGCCGCAGCCGAGGCCCCTCTGGTAGCCGCCCAGCGGCGTAGACGCCCAGGATCGCGGCGAGGGCCGCCGCGCTGACGCCCCAAGGGGTCGCGAGGGTCACGGTGGCGGCGAAGACGCCGCAGAGGTAGATGAGCGAGGTCCAAAGCATCTGCTGCTTATAGGATCACGCCCTCGCGCTGTCGAGCGCGCCCCTCAGGCCTTCTTCTTGGGCGCCTCTTCAAGCTGCGCCGAGAGCTTGATCAGCCCCGCCTGGACTTTGGCGTTGAAGCTGCCCTTGGGGAAGCCGCCCTTGCTGTTGCGCGCCCCCGCCTCTTGCCCCGTCAGCAGCGTGATGACCTGATCGACGTGCTCCGCCGACCAGATGTAAAAGCCGCCCGCCTCCACGGCGGCGATGACCTCTTGATCCAAGACGAGATCGCGGAGGTTGTCCTTGGGGATGACCACGCCTTGCCCTGAGAGGCCCCGCGCGGAGCAGATCCGGAAGAAGCCCTCGATCTTCTCATTGACCCCGCCGACCGCCTGGACCCGCCCACGCTGATCCAGCGCGCCGGTCATGGCGATCTTCTGGCTGAGGGGCACGCCCGAGAGCATCGACAGCAGCGCCAGCGTCTCGGCCACAGAGGCGGAGTCGCCGTCCACGCCCGCGTGGAGCTGATCGAAGGTCAGCGTCGCCGAGAGCCGCAGCTCCGCTTGGGGCAGGTAGTGGGCGCGCAGGTAGGCCGTCAAAAGCATCGTGCCCTTGTCGTGGATGCGCCCCGACAGCCGCACCTCGCGCTCCACGCTCAAGACGCCCTCCTCGCCCGGCGCCGCCGTGGCGCTGATGCGGCAAGGCTGACCGAAGACGTGATCGCCCATGTCCAGCACGGTCAGCGCGTTGGCCGAGCCCACCGCCTCGCCCTCGGTCTGGAGATCCAAGACCCCCGCGCCGATCAGCTCGTAGATGTACTCCTCTTCGAGGTTGTGGCGCTGGCGCCGCGCGGTGAAGACGCGCTCCAGGGCCTCACGCGTCACGATCTCTCGCCCCTCGATCTTGGCGTAGTGGCTGGCCTCGCGCAGCGCGTCGGTGAGATCGCTAAAGCGCGTCGAGAGGCGGTCTTGGCGGCCTGAGAGGCGCACGCCGTACTCCACCAGCCGGGCGATGGCGTCGTCCTCGAAGGGCAGGAGGTCCTCCTCTTGGACCACCTTCCAGGTGTGATGGGCGTAGATCGAGACGCCGCGGGCGTCGCGCTCCATGCTCTCATCGAACTCCGCCTTGAGCTTGAAGATGCGCCGGAAGTCATCGCTGTTGGTGTACAGCACGCGATAGAGCTCTTCATCGCCGATGGCGATGATCTTGAGATCCACCGGGATGGGATCGGGCTTGATGGCGCTGGAGGCGGCGGGGGAGAAGAACTGCTCGGGGGAGAGGATCTCCAGGGCGCGGGTCTTGAGCACGCGCGTCAGCGTCCGCCAGACACCCGGCTCTTGCGTGGCGTCGTTGGCGTTGATGATCAGGTAGCCGCCGTCGGCGCGCAGGAGGCTGCCCGCCTTGATGTCGTTGTAGTCCAGGGCGCCGTGCTGGTTGTCCGAGGCGCGCTCGACGAGCCCAAAGATGTTGGTGAAGGTGGGGGAGTTCTCAAAGATCACCGGCGGGGTCGTGCGCCCGTCGTGATCGACGACCACGTTGACCTTCATCTGACCCAGGAGCGTCTTGGGGGCCTCCTCGTCCTCATCCTCTTTGAAGACATCGACGTTGTCCGCCAGCCAGGTCAGCAGCGAGCGCAGCCAGACCTCGACGCCCTCGTGCGGGAAGGCCTCGATCAGCTCGTCGATGGACTCGGTGAGCCCCGAGACGAGGCTCTCCTTCTCGATATCGCGGATCTTCTCCTTGATCTTGTAGGCGGCGCGGCGGAGGCGAGCCAGGATCAAGCGCAGCTCGTCCTTGAGCACGGCGTGCTTGCGGTTGCGCTCGTTGATGTTGGGCACCCGCGCCTCGCCGCTGGCGGCCATGCGGTTCAGCTCGTCGATCTCGATGGGCTTGCGCTTGTAGAGCGCCAGCACGTCGATGTGCTGGATCTCGCCCATCTGGATCTGGGCCAGGACGAAGCCCTCTTGGCGGCAGCGCGCCCCGAAGTCGGCCAGGAGTGACTTCTCCAGCTCGTCGATCTCGTTGACCAGCTCCCGCCGCTTCTTCTCCAGGCTCTCGGCGTCGAGGAGCGTGCGCACGATCTCGACGATCCCCTTCGACAGCTGCTCCAACTGGCGGCGGAAGGCGCGGCCCACGCCCGCGGGGAGGATCAAGAGCTTGGGGCGGTCGGGATCGGTGAAGTTCTGCACGAAGGCGAAATCGCGCAGCGGGCGGCGCTGGGGCAGATCCTCATTGAGCAGCGCGCGGACCGTGGACATCTTCCCCGTGCCGCTGGGGCCACAGACAAAAATGTTGTAGCCCGGCGCGTCCATGTTGAGCCCCAGCCGCAGCGCATCGATGGCGCGCGCTTGGCCGATCAGCCGAGGGGGGTCCTCCTCCTGTCGCAGCGCGCCAAAGACCCCTGGATCACAACGCCAGCGCAGCGCTGAGGGCTCAATCACGGTGGCCGCGTCGGTTGAGGTTGGGCTCATATTCGGACTCCTCAGAGAGATGGGAGTCCCTTCATATCGGAGGGGGGGGGCTGAGCGGAAGGGCTACGACGCGCGCCGCGCGTCAGAAGGTGCTGCGCAGGCCCACGCTGAGCGGCACGGTGTTGAGGTTGGCCTCAAGGTCATCGCCGAAGCTGGTGGAGGTGTAGTAGCCCAGCTGCGTAAAGGCGGCGACGCCCTTGTTGATGGCGTAGCTGGCGCCGAAGCCGAAGCGCAGGCTCCAGCCCATGCGCCAGTCGTTCATCCCGCCGCTGTCGCCGCCCTCCTGCGTGGTCCAAAAGGTCGGGCCGATGCCGATCATGGCGTCCGCCGTGACCTTGTTGACGATGGGGAAGCTCATCCGCGCCCGCAGGTGCGGGCTCATGATCAGGCGGCTCTCGGCGTCCCCCTCATCGGGGTTAAACCAGAGGAACATCCACTCGCCGCCCACGGCGACGCTGCTGCCCATCAGCTTCTCGATGGCGGGGGTGATGCCCAGCGTGGCGCCCATGTCGCCTTTGAAGGTCGGGCCGCTGTCGGGCTTGGCCTCGAAGCCAGAGCCCATCCCCAGCAAGAACTCCATGGAGCCGACGGTCTTATCGGCGGCGGCGTAGGCGGGCAGCAGCAGCATGAGGGCGAAGATCACGCGCGTCATTGATTTACTCCACAGTGTCAGAGACTCCCGAGCGGGAGCCTATAGCAGACCTGGCGGGTCTGCATCCATTTTGTCCTACATTGCCTTACCTAAGCCGCCGCGCACGGCCTGGGCTTGGCGTGGGCGCGGCGGTGCTTAGGTTGGGCTCGATCTCAACACCACGCGAGGAGCGGCCATGAACCTGGATCGTGTCACCGTCAAGGCCCGCGAGGCCCTCAGCGCCGCGCTGGATCTGGCCCAAGGGCGTGGGGCGGCGGAGCTGCGCCCTGAGCACTTGCTGATCACCCTGCTCCAGCAGCCCGAGGGCGTCTCTCGCGGCGCGCTGCTCAAGCTCGGCGCCCGCCCCGAGGGCGTGATTAAGGCCGCCGAGGCGATCTTGAGCAAGGGCGCCAAGGTCCACGGCGACTACCGTGTCTCTGAGAGCGCCGCGCTGCGCGCCGTCCTCCAGCGCGCCGAGCGCGAGGCCCGCGCCATGGGCGATGAGTACCTCTCCAGCGAGCATTTGCTCTTGGCGATGGCCGAGGAGGCGCCGACCCGCGCCTTGCTGGCCGAGGCGGGCGTCACCGCCGATGGGATCAAGCAGGCGCTCAAGGACATCCGAGGCCACGCCCAGGCCGACAGCCCCGATCCCGAGGGCCGCTATGACGCGCTGGAGAAATACACCCGCGATCTGACGGCCATGGCCCGCCAGGGCAAGCTCGATCCGGTGATCGGGCGCGAGGCGGAGGTCCGCCGGGTGATGCAGGTGCTTCAGCGGCGCACCAAGAACAACCCTGTGCTGATCGGCGAGCCGGGCGTGGGCAAGACGGCGATCATCGAGGGCATCGCCAACCGGGTGGCCACCGATGATGTCCCCGAGAGCCTGCATAACCGGCGCATCGTCGCCTTGGATCTGGGGGCGATGGTCGCGGGCGCCAAGCTGCGCGGCGAGTTTGAGGAGCGGCTCAAGGCGGTGATCAAGGAGGTCACGGCTGCGGAGGGGCAGATCATCCTCTTCATCGACGAGCTGCATACGTTGGTGGGCGCCGGCGCGGCGGGCGGCAGCCTCGACGCCTCGAACATGCTCAAGCCCGCCCTGGCGCGCGGCGAGCTGCGCTGCATCGGCGCCACGACGATCAATGAGTACCGCCAGCACATCGAGAAAGACGGGGCCTTGGAGCGGCGCTTCCAGCCTGTGCGCGTGGACGAGCCCAGCCCCGAGGACGCCGTCTCCATCCTGCGTGGCCTCCAAGAGAAGTACGAGGTCCACCACGGCATCCGCATCCAAGACGCGGCGCTCGTCGCCGCCGTTCAGCTCTCCATCCGCTACCTCCCCGATCGGTTCTTGCCCGACAAGGCCATCGATCTGATCGACGAGGCCGCCAGCCACATCCGCCTCCAGCTCGACAGCCGCCCCGAGGAGATCGACGCCCTGGCGCGGCAGATCACCGGCCTGGAGATCGAGCAAATCTCCATGCGCCGCGAGCGCGACGCGGCCAGCGCGGCGCGGGTCAAGGTCATCGAGGCGGAGCTGGCCTCGCTGCGGGAGCGGCTGAAGGGGATGCAGGCGGGCTGGAGCGCGGAGCGTGGCGCCTTGGATGAGAGCAACCAGCTGCGGGAGCGGCTGGAGGCCACGCGCGGCGAGGTGGAGCGGCTGCGCCAGACGCTGCCCAAGGTGATGGACTACCACGCCCGCGAGGCCATGTATCAGAAGGTCGCCGAGCGCACAGCGGAGGTGCAGCGGATGGAGCGGGCGCTGGAGGCCACGGACGCGCGCCTCGCCGCGTTACAGGCCCAGCACAGCTACCTGCGCCAAGAGGTCACCGCCGATCATGTGGCGCGCATCGTCAGCCGCTGGACGGGTGTACCTGCCGAGAAGCTCTTAAGCGCCGAGGCGACGCGCCTTTTGGCCTTGGAGACACACCTCCACGCCCAGGTCGTCGGCCAAGAGGCGGCGGTCAAGGCCGTCGCCGACGCTGTGCGCCGCGCGCGCTCGGGCTTGGCCGATCCAGATCGCCCCGTCGGCTCCTTCCTGTTCCTCGGCCCCACGGGGGTGGGCAAGACGGCGCTGGCCCGCGCCCTCGCCGAGCAGCTCTTTGATGACGCGCGGGCGATGATCCGCATCGACATGAGCGAGTACATGGAGCGCCACGCCGTCTCGCGGCTGATCGGCGCCCCGCCGGGCTATGTGGGCTATGAGCAAGGCGGCCAGCTCACCGAGGCCGTCCGCCGCCGCCCCTACGCCGTGATCCTGCTCGATGAGATCGAGAAGGCCCACCCCGAGGTCTTCAACGTGCTCTTACAGCTGCTCGATGATGGGCGGCTCACCGACGGCCAGGGCCGCGCCGTGGACTTTCGCAACGCCGTGGTGATCATGACCAGCAACCTGGGCGCCCAGGCCATCCAGGCGCTCGATGATCCGGCGCAGATCGAGGCCGAGGTCCAGGCGGCGCTGCGGACACACTTTCGCCCTGAGCTGCTCAACCGCATCGACGACACGATCATCTTTCACCGGCTGGAGCGGGCGCACTTGCTGTCGATCATCGACATCCAGCTCCAGCGTGTGCGTGATCGGCTGGCGACGCGGGGCCTCAAGCTGGCGATCAGCGAGGCGGCGCGGGCGTGGCTGGTGGAGGCGGGCTACGATCCGGCCTTTGGCGCGCGGCCGCTCAAGCGGGCCATCCAGCGCGCCTTGGAGAACCCCTTAGCCGCCGCGCTCATCGAGGGGCGCTTTGAGGCGGGCCAGACGATCCACGCCGAGATCGGCGAGGCGGGGCTGACTTTCCGCTGAGGGGCGCTCAAGGGGCGCAGAGGTGGATCTGCGTCATCACATCATCGCTGGGATCGGCGACCGTGCCGTTGTCCCAGACGGCCACATCGACGGGGACGCAGCCACTGCCCCCGGCGCACTGGCCGGCGGGATCGGCGGGATCACATAAGCCAAAGCAGCGGCCGCCCTCCATGCAGACGCCAGAGGCGCAATCAGCGGGGCCAGCGCAGGGGCTGTTGCCGATGCCCGCGCCCTGGCTCTGGAAACAGAGCCCATCGAAGCCGGTGTAGTTTTGATTGGGGCGCAGCGCGCAGGCCTCACCTGCGGGGCAGCGCCCATCGGGGCATAGCTGACCGCTGCCCCGATCCGGCTCACAGCCTGGCACGCCCGCCTGCGCGCCGTTGAGGTTGAGGAAGAGGGCGTTGGGATAGCAGCGGGTGCCCTCGGGGCAGGTCTGATTGACCACATCACACGGCCCCCAGCAGATCCCCGGCGCGATACAGATCCCGGTGAAGCACGCCGCGTCGCGCTCACAGGCGTCGCCCGTCAGCCCTGAGCCGGGGACCATGGGGATGCAGGCCAGCTCGGCGAAGCCGGGGTTGAGCGCGTCCTCGCCCACCGCCGTGCAGCCCTTGCCCGCCTCGCAGTCCTGATCTGAGAGGCAGTGTTGGCGGGGAGGACGGCAAGACATAAAGTCCTGGGCGGGGATGCCTGCTTGGCTGATGCGCACCACATCACAGCGGCCGCTGGGGCAGTCATTGGCGGAGAAGCAGGCGTTAAAGCAGAAGTCTTGGCCTACGCACATCCTGCTGGCGCAGTCCTGATCGCGCAGGCAGTGATCATCGCGCCCCTCGCCTGTCGGCGCCATGCAGCGCAGCGCCAGCTGGTTGGCCTCGGTGGTGTAGACCCGGCAGACGCCCCGGCCGCCGCCGCAGTCCTCATCGCGGGCGCAGTGGGGCGAGATGCACGCGCGGGTGCTGGGATCACAGAAGGACTCAAAGCAGAAGTCGGGCTCCAGGCGGCAGCCGAAGAGGCAGACCCCGCCGCTGCAATACTCATCGAAGCGGCAGTGCTCATCGGCCTGGCAGCCGCAGACGCGGGTGATCGGATCACAGCGCTGTAGCCCACAGCTATCGGGGCTGACGCGGCAGCCGGGCGCGCAGACGCCGTTGAGGCAGTAGTCGCCTTGGAAGCAGTCGGCGTCCACGATGCAGCCGCAGACGCGGGTCTGTAGATCACACAGCCCGCCAGCGGGGCAGTTATTGGGATCGCGGCAGCCGACGTGGCAGCGCAGATCGGGGCCGCAGTACCGCTCAGAAGGGCAGTCGCGGTTCTCCTCGCAGGCGCAGAGATGGGTCAAAGGATCGCAGGCGCCGCGCTCACAGTTATCAGGCGCGGCGCGGCAGCCCTCGCCGCAGACGCCCCCATCGCAGAACTCAGCGGGGAGGCAGTCGGTGTCCGCCGCGCAGCCGCAGCGGTGCGTCGCCGGATCGCACGCCTGACCATTGCAGCCGTCCCCGCCCACGCGGCAGCCGAGCTGACAGCTGCCGTCGGGCGCGCAGTACTGATCGTTGGGGCAGCCCGCATCGGTGATGCACTCACAGCGATGCGTGAGCAGATCACAGGCGCGCTGTGGCCCACAGTCATCGGGTTGGAGGCGGCAACCGGGGACGCAATCGCCGCCGCTGCAATAGCGCCCCGGCTCACAGCCCTCATCGGCGCCGCAGCCGCAAAGGCGCGTCTCCAGGTTGCAGATATCGCTGCCGGGGCAGTTATCGCGGCGACAGCCCAGGGCGCAGCGGCCTTGCTGCGTGCAATAGGCCTCCTCGGCGCAGTCCGCGTCACCGCCACAAGGGGCGTCCACGGAGACGCAGGCGCGGGAGGCCAGATCGCAGACCTCGCCGGGGCAGCTGCCCACGCGGCAGCCGGGCGCGCAGGCGCCATCGGCATCGCAATAGGTGTTGGCGGGGCAGAAGTCATCCACCAAGCAAGCGCAGCGGCGGCGGCTCTGCGCGCAGACGCCGCCCTCGCCGCAGTTATCGGGATCGAGGCGGCAGCCCTCGCGGCAGAGGCCCGCCACGCAGTACTCATCGGCGGCGCAGCCCTCATCGCTGGCGCACTGACAGAGGTGCGTATTGGGATCGCACGTCGCCGCCGCCCCGCAGGTGTCGGGATCGAGGCGACAGCCCTCCACGCAGCGCCGATCGGGCGCGCAATACAGCCCCACGGCGCAGGCCTCATCGATCTCGCAGCGGACATCGGAGCAGACGTGGCTCGTGCCCTCGCAATACTGAGGGAATGTGCAGTTATCGGGAGAGAGACGACAGCCGGGCTGACATCGCCCGGAGTCACAGAACTGGTGATCGCGACACTCCGCGTCCACCGCGCAGGCGCCGATATTGGACTCACAGGCCCGCGTCTCGGGGTTACACAGCTCTTGAGCGCCACAGTTGACGCCGCTCAAGCGGCAGCCGATGACGCAGTAGCCGTCATCGCGGCAGAACTGATCTTGATTACAGTCCTCATCGAAGCGACAGCGGCCCTCGCAGGCCTCGCCCTCACAGGGGATGGCGTCCACCTCAATGACAGGGCCTGCGTCGGTGATCACGCAGCGGCCCGAGAGGGTGTTGCACAGGCCGCTGGGGCAGTCTGTATCCCAGGTGCAGGGGATGTCTTGGGGTGTGGCGTCTTTTTTATCGCCGCCGATGTCGCTCTCGCCGATGCACAAGCCGCCGCGACAGCTGCGCAGGGGATCACAGTCCTCGGGGCGCGTGCAGGTGACCAAGACACAGCCGCCGTTGACGCAGGCTTGATCTCCGGGGCAGCCCAAGCTGTCTTGACAGCTGGCGCCGGGCACGCACGCGCCGTTGATGCAGACGCGGCCGAAGGCGCAGCCGTCATCGGAGCTGCACTGGGCGGAGGTGGCGGGTTGACAGCCCTGCACGCCGGGGAGGCTGAGGAGGGCGCTGAAATAGAGGAGGGTTGTGTATCTCATGGCCAGGTTGTAGCAGAGGAGCGGGGCAGTTTGCCCCCTTGGGTGACGCGTTTTCTCCGGGTGATGTGATCTCTCAAGCGCCTCCCCACGCCGAGGGGGCGCGTGTCAGGGAAACAAATGAACGTATATTATATCAGCGGCCATCTTGACCTCAGCCAAGATGAATTTGAACGATTTTACCGAGAAAAGATCGACACAGCGCTTAATGAAGGCGCTCAATTCGTCGTGGGCGACGCACGCGGCGCAGATGCAATCTCACAAAGCTATCTTCTAGGCAAAACAGACGATGTTACTGTCTATCATATGTTTTCTAATCCCAGAAATAACGCGGGATTTAAAGCAAAAGGTGGGTTCAGCTCAGATAAAGAGAGGGATTGTCAAATGACATTGGACTCCACCCATGATATCGCCTGGGTGCGGCCTGGGCGGGAGAGATCAGGCACCGCGAGGAACCTCAAGCGGCGCGCGGGGGGCGGGCGCGAGGCGAGCGTGGGGCAAGCGCCGGTCTAGAACTGCTCTTCCTCGGTAGAGCCGTGCATGGCGCCGGTGCTGCTCTCACCGGCGCTGATGAGATCGCGCAGCGCGTCGAAGTAGCCGGTGCCCACCTCGCGCTGATGGCGCGTCGCCGTATAGCCCTCGCTCTCCAAGGCGAACTCACGGGCTTGCAGCTCGGAGTAGGCCGCCATCTGGCGGGCCTTATAGCCCTTCGCCAGCTCGAACATGCTCAGGTTCAGGGCGTGGAAGCCCGCCAGCGTCACGAACTGGAACTTATAGCCCATCGCGCCCAGCTCATCTTGGAACTTGGCGATGGTGTCATCATCGAGGTTCTGCTTCCAGTTGAAGGAAGGGGAGCAGTTATAGGCCAGCGGCTTGCCGGGGAACTGGGCGTGGATCGCCTCGGCAAAAGTGCGCGCCTGCTCCAGATCGGGGTGGGCCGTCTCCATCCAGATCATGTCGGCGTAGGGCGCATAGGCCAGGCCGCGGGCGATGCAGGCCTCCATGCCGCTCTTGACGCGGAAGAAGCCCTCGGCGGTGCGCTCGCCGGTGAGGAAGGGGCGATCGATGGGGTCGATGTCCGAGGTCAGCAGCTTGGCGCTGTCGGCGTCGGTGCGGGCGATGAGCACCGTGGGCACATCGGCGACGTCGGCGGCGAGGCGCGCGGCGACGAGGGTGCGGATGAACTGGCTGGTGGGGATGAGCACCTTGCCGCCCATGTGCCCACACTTCTTCTCCGCCGCCAGCTGATCCTCAAAGTGAACGCCCGCCGCGCCCGCCTCGATCATGGCCTTCATCAGCTCATAGGCGTTGAGGGGGCCGCCAAAGCCCGCCTCGGCGTCGGCGACGATGGGCGCCAGCCAGTCGCGGCTCACCGCGCCCTCGCTGTGCTCGATCTGATCCGCCCGCAGCAGCGCGTTGTTGATGCGCTGGACCATCTTGGGCACGGAGTCGGCGGGATAGAGGCTCTGATCGGGGTAAGTGTTGAGCGCGAGGTTGCCATCAGCGGCCACCTGCCAGCCCGAGAGATAGATCGCGGGCACGCCCGCGCGGACCATCTGCACCGCTTGATTGCCCGAGATGGCGCCCAGGGCGTTGACATAGTCCATCCCCTTGATCGCCGCCCAAAGCCGCTCTGCGCCGCGCCGCGCCAGGGAGTGCTCCACCTTGAAGCTGCCGCGCATCCGCGCCACGTCCGCTGAGCTATAGGGGCGCGCGATGCCCTCAAAGCGATCAGCCATCAGATCGGCGGTGGTCTCGTGGGTCGTGATCATGACAGGGCTCTCCATCCGCGTCTCGCGGGTCAGCCGGTCATAGGCCGGCAGGGTCAGGAAATCGATCAGCTCATCTGAGGTAGACAGGGCGAAGAACAGATCAGCGGCGCCGGCGAAGTCGCCCGCCTCATAAGCCGCCACGCCGATCTCATCGCGCAGGGAGGCCATGGCCTCATCCATGACACCGCGCACCAGCTGGGGGGTGATGGCGCGCCCGTCATCGAGCGCGGCGCCGTGGCGGATCCACTGCCAGATCTGGGAGCGGGAGATCTCGGCGGTGGCCGCGTCCTCCATGAGATCGTAGAGGGGCACGCAGCCCTCACCGTGCATCCACGCCTGGAGATAGCGGATGGAGACGAGGAGCCCGTGGCGCAGGCCCGCCTCGCTGCGGGTGCCCTCGGGGACGGCGCGCATCTCCTCGGCGGTCACCGCCACGTCTTCGCGCTTGCGGTGGATCTGGTTAGGGGTGGGCATCTCCGCGTCGAAGATGGCGCGGGCGAGGCCGACGAGGCCGGGGTGGGCCACCCAGGTGCCGTCGTGGCCGTCCTTAACCTCGCGCAGCTTATCCGCGCGCACCTTGGCCAAGGCCACCTCATTGGCGGCGGGATCGCCCTTGATGGGGATCTGCGCGGCCATGCCGCCCATGGCGTGGACCTCGCGGCGGTGACAAACCTGAATGACGCGCTGGGTATAAGCGCGCATAAAGGGCTGGGTCATGCCCACCTGAGCGCGATCGGGCAGCACGCGGGCGGGATCATAACCAGTGGTCTTGATAAAGCTAAAGATGTAATCCCAGCGACCGCAGTTTAAGCCCGCCGAGTGCGCGCGCAGCGCCCAGAGGATCTCATCCATCTGGAAGGCACCGGGCAGCGTCTCAATCAAGACGGTGGCCTTGATCGTCCCCTCGGGGATGCCCAGGGCGGCTTGCGCATGGACAAAGACATCATTCCACAGCTGCGCCTCTAAATGGCTCTCCAGCTTGGGCAGATAGAAGTAAGGGCCGCTGCCGCGCTCGATCAAGGCATGGGCGTTATGGAAGAAATAAAGCCCGAAGTCGATGAGGCTGGCGGGGGCGGGCCGCCCATTAAGCCGCAGGTGCGCCTCTTGGAGATGCCAGCCGCGAGGGCGAACCATCAACACGGCGGGATTTGCGTTGAGCTGATAATGCTTGCCGGTATTGGGCTGGGTGTAGGTGATCTCGTGACGGGCGGCATCACGGAGGTTGATCTGCCCTTGAATCGTGTTATCCCAGGTCGGCGCGTTGGCGTCCTCGAAGTCGGCCATAAAGACATTGGCGCCGGAGTTCAGCGCGTTGATGATCATCTTGCGATCCACCGGCCCGGTGATCTCCACGCGGCGATCCAGCAAATCATGAGGCAGCGGCGCGACGGTCCAATCGGCCTCGCGGATGGCCCTCGTCTCGGGCAAGAAGTCCGGCATCACGCCCAAGACATAATCGGCCTTGCGCGCTTGACGCAGCGCCAGCATCTCATCGACGCGGGGGGCGAAGGTGGCGACGAGGTCGCCGACGAAGCGCAGGGCGGCGGGGCTGAGGATGGCATCGAAGCCGGGGCGGAGGGGGCCGTGGACCGTAAGCATTTCAGACCTCAGTGCTCGGGTTTCGTGGAATAGATAGCAAAAAAATGAAGACGTCGCGCAGATTTAGCTTGTCTTATCGGTGAGGGTGTCAAAGCATTACATGGCAAATATGTAAAGCTGTAAATTGCTTACAAATCGCGCCATGCTCAGCGTCATCAACGCGCTGAGGGGCGCAGGAGCGAGCCAATGGTCAGCGATCGCCTCGGCGCGCGGGTGCGTGGCCTGCGTCGAAAACATGGGATGAGCCAAGCGGAGTTAGCCCAGCGGCTGAACATCTCCGCCAGCTACCTCAACCTCATCGAGCACAACAAGCGCAAGCTCACCGCCCCGCTGCTGATTGGCCTGGCGGGGCTCTTTGAGCTGGACGTCACCCAGTTCGCCGCCCAAGAGGACGACGAAGCGCTGCGCGGCGCGCTCTTGGAGGTGTTCTCTGATCCGCTCTTCGAGGAGGACGATCTCACCGAGCCGGAGATCCGCGAGCTGAGCCAACAGCTGCCCTCGGTGGGCCGGGCCATCCTCAAGCTCTACCAATCCTTCCGCCACCTCCAAAGCACCTCCGCCGACCTCAGCAGCGTGGTCAATGAGTGTGGGGTTGGCGGGGCGCCCAGCCACCTCCCCAGCGAGGAGGTCTCGGCCTTCTTACAGCGCAACCGCAACCACTTCCCGGCCCTGGAGATCGCCGCCGAGCGGATCAGCCGAGAGGGGGGGCTGCGGATGGACGATCTGGAGCGAGGGCTGCTGCGCTGCTTAGAGATCGGCGAGGGGATTGAGGTGCGCTTTGTTGAGCCCGAGGCCCTGGGTGGGGCGCTGCGCGCCTTTGAGCCCGAGGCCAAGCGGCTGACGCTGCGCCGCCACCTCCCGGCGCGCGTCCTGCGCTTTGAGCTGGCCTACACGCTGGGGCTCCTCAAGGCGGGGGAGGCCGTCTCAGCGCTGCGCGTCGATCCGCGCCTGACCTCGGAGACAGCCAGCGCGCTGTGCCGAGTGGCCTTGCTCAACTACCTCGCCGGGGCGCTCTTGATGCCCTACGCGCCCTTCCTCGCCGCCGCGCGGGCCGCCCGCTACGACATCGAGGTCTTGGCCCACCGCTTCAGCGTCGGCTACGAGCAGATCTGCCATCGCCTAACGACGCTGAGCCGCCCGGGGGCCTTAGGCATCCCGCTGCACCTGCTTCGGGTGGACATCGCGGGCAACATCTCCAAGCGCCTCAGCCTCTCTGGCATCCAGTTCGCGCGCTTCTCGGGGGTCTGCCCGCGTTGGAACGTCCACGCCGCCTTCACCCGCCCCCGCGAGATCCGTACGCAGCTATCGGAGATGCCTGACGGCCAGCGCTTCTTTTGCTGGGCGCGCACCGTCCAGCGTGGAGGGCCGGGGCATCACGCCTCGCGCACGGTCTACGCCATTGGCCTTGGCTGTCGGGTGGAGCACGCCAGCGAGGTGATCTACGCCGACGGCGTGGATTTGAGCGGGCGCGGCGTGCCTGTAGGCGTGACCTGTCGGCTGTGCGAGCGCATGGACTGTGATCAGCGAGCGATGCCCCCGCTCCAACACCCCCTTCAAGTGGATGCCTATGTGCGTGGTCTGTCCTTTTACGCGCCCGTGCGTCGCTGAGCGGCGTCATTGAGCGGCGCATACGCGCGGGGCTCAGCGCCGGGGAAGTGGCAAGAATTACTGCGATGCGACTTGAAGCAAATCTGACATAAGAATCAAAACTCAAAAGAACACATGGGTGCCACCTGTTTCCGGGCCACCTGTTTCCGGCCACCTGTTTCCGGTGCCACCTATTTCCGGGGGTGGTGGGCCACCTATTCTGCCACCTATTCTGGGGGTTAATTTTTGAGTTTAAATTTTGTTTTATGAAGTTCTATTTTCTAGAAGAAATTTTCTTCTGTTCGTATTCTCTAATTTCTTCATAAATGTTGCAATTCTTTCACTTCTATACTTTCTCTCTTCTCTAGTATGCCTTTTTAATGCAATAAACTCCGAGTAATTTATAGATCTAATTATCCAATCTTCAATTTCACCAAGCTGTTTAGAGTATTCATTGATTTTACGGATAATAATTCCCCTTAGATGGGTTGGTAACTGATCAATTTTTATTGATTTTAGCGATTTAATGCCCCTAAAAATATACCTATAGTTTTCAAATAGGTGAAATCTTTTATTTCTTAAGGCAACTTGAAATGAATCATTCATATCAAATATGTATATAGTATACTCTCCTATATCTGTTTTATAGTTAAGAGTAAAATCATCCAAATCCATCTCTATATGATCTCTAAAACAATGTTTATCTGGTCTATATAATATTGGTCCACCGTCAAATGTTTTTAGAACTTCTGGAAGAGCACTTTTAATTGAGTTGCATCTTTCACAAGACCAAAATAGATTGCCATATTCATTTATTTTTTTCTTTAACTGCGGCAATCTTTTCACTTCTTCTTGAGGGAAATAATGTTCTATAGCAAAACCTATACCTTCTGCTTCTATTTCTGACATTGAACAGTAAGAACAAGAGTAAAAATTTTCAAATCTCAACTCTTCTCGATAAGGAGAACATGTCTCATATACTTTTTTGGGTACAAGCTTCTGAATATCTGGATTTGGGTCTGCTGGAATGTCAGGCAAATTAAGAACAATTACAGGTTGTTTTTTACTCTGTATGGTTTCATCTATCAAGCCCGCTAATAGCATCTAGGCAAGCCCTTTCATTTCTTTAATAGTGTCCTTTTGTTTCGTTTTTTAAGACTCTTTTGCTGGCTAGAAAAATAGCTTAAATCAGAGGAAATATCTTCTCTGATTAAGCTTGTTGATTCAACAAGTGAATCGATTTTATCAACAATTGGTTTAATTTTAATGCTTTCAATTAGTCGAATTTGCCATTTAAGGTATTTAATTCTCAGTTGAA
This sequence comes from Myxococcota bacterium, assembly GCA_018813065.1. Taxonomy (GTDB): domain Bacteria; phylum Myxococcota_A; class Bradymonadia; order UBA7976; family UBA1532; genus JAHJCH01. Next base: position 1,540 of record JAHJCH010000237.1, on the reverse strand, counting down.
CTGATTTTGGGATAACTTTTATTCCAAAATATGATGACTTAAGTGCTGTCCATTTTCGATATATTCCAGTCACATCCAAATCATCTATTACTAACTCTTGAAGCCAGCTTTTATCTACTTCATTAGACTCAGGCTCATCCAAATAACAGGATTCATCATAAATTGATGGAAAACTCGCAAGATAGTTTTCTCTTTGACCTCTACGACTTATAATCGAAGGGTTTTTTTCCAAAGGAATTTGATTTGATGAATCAAATCGGTGAAAGACAATATTTCCTCTTCTATTATTCTGAGCAATAGAAGAATTCATCTGTTGAGATAAACTGTCATAAACAAACATATCACCATTCAAATTTGTAGCATTACTTTTCATCTTCATCCTCCCCTTCTTCTATTGCATATTTACCTTCCCCAAACTCAGATAAGTATTCCAATGCGTTCTTACGAAATGATTTAAAATTTTCACTGAAATCTGTAGCTCGCATTAAAGTTGGCTCTTTCCACTTTCTTTGAAAATCAAGAGAGAATGTTGCATTTTCACTTGGTATATAAGAAATTTTTTTGATGACACCATCAAAATAATCTCCGTAATCTTCAACTATCGAATTAATATTTGAATCGATGCTGGTATTATTAATAAACATAGAGCCTACATGATCAATATAATTGATAAACCCAGGCGGAACCAACTCTCTATCATTAGCCATTGAGTTTACAATGATTCCCATCAAACTTAGTTCAAGCTCTGGTTTAAAACTTCTATAAATTCTAACTAAAAGTTCTTCACATTCTTTTAAAAGAGCTGAAAATGTAGTTTTTTTCCTTGAAAGAGAGAACTCCTTTTGATTTTCTAGGTTAGATAAATTAAAATTTATGTGATACTTATAGCTAAACTCAATTACTATATGCTTCAGTGACATCTTCAGTTTTAAACCATCTTCCCATACAAAAACTAATTCACTGCTGTTTCCAGATAAGTTATACTCTTTAATAGGAAAATTATTTCTAAAAGTTGGAATTTTCTCTACAAGATTCCAACTTTCATGAGGGACAAAAAAGCTGTCTTTGAAATGAAGACCTACAGCTGGGGTTGAGAGGAGCAAATCAAACCAAGGTGTCATTTTTACCATCCCGCATCAATCTTCGGAGCCTCCTTATAGCGTAGGTGTGCTTGTTTGGTTCAACTGAACAAGCACATTTACGGTATAGACCATCCGCCCGCGTAAGATAACCTAGTACCTCAGGCACTCTTTGTAGAGGATAGGAAGTTCAAGCAAGCCATCGTACGTAAGTGTGATTGCAACACTATCCCCATTGATGAGTTTTCTCGACGAGCCGAAGATAAACCTCCTCCCTCCCCGCTTCAAGCGAAATTTTTCGACCACGGAGTAGGTGTCACCCACGTGCTCCTTCGGGGCATCACGCCTCGCGCACGGTCTACGCCATTGGCCTTGGCTGTCGGGTGGAGCACGCCAGCGAGGTGATCTACGCCGACGGCGTCGATTTGAGCGGGCGCGGCGTACCTGTAGGCGTGACCTAT
>JAHJCH010000236.1 GCA_018813065.1 Myxococcota bacterium | reverse complement strand
CGCCGCCGCCCGCGATCCCGCCACCGCCGCCGCCCGCGATCCCGCCACCGCCGCCGCCCGCGACGCCCACGTCATCGTCATCGCCGCCCCCCCCGGCGAGGCCACCCAGATCGGCGTTGTAGTCGTAGCAACGGCCATCAACGCACTTCTCAAAGGGGTACTCGCAGAAGCTGGCGCCGCAGCGGATGACATAGACGCGCTGCACGCACTCGCCGGCGAACTTCTCAAGATCGCAGCGGAAGCTTGGGGGGCAGTCCTCGTCGCGGGCGCACAGCGGGACCGCGCTGTCGCAGGCAGGGAGGCTGGAGAATAGGAGGAGCAGGGGGGTGAGCCATCTCATGGGCGAGACTATATCGCGTGCCTGCGTAAAGTTCAGCGTTTCAAGGCGCCTGGCGTGAAGCGCCCGCGCGCAGCCGCCTCTCTCCCCGTTCGAGCTGATGATCCTGGCGGTTGACCGCTCGACACACCCCCCATAGGCTGAGCCGTTCATCACGAAAGGATCAGGCATCGAGGAGGCGCGCCGCCTCTCAGCGCGCCGAGCTGCGTGCCTTGAGGAGGTGCTCGATGAGGAGGCTTATCGCCCTGCTGCTGTTTCTAAGCTCCGCCCACGCGGAGGAAGGGCAGCCGTCTGTGTTTACCCTGCTGGCCGAGGGCAAACGCGCTGAAGCCATCGCGCAGCTCAAGGGCAGCCAGCGCCCAGCGGATCTCTGCCTGTTGGGCCGCCTTGAGGCCCTCGCCGGCGATCAGGCCGCCGCCTTGGCCACCTGGGCGCGGGTGCCCCTCGACGCCGACTGTGGCTGGTCGGCGACCTATCAGCGCGCCGATGTCTTGGAGAAGCAAGGGCGCGTCGCTGAGGCCGCCGCCCTCTATAAGCAGCTCGGCGGCGTGGCCCTCGGCGACGCCGGTGAGGGCTTGTTGGTGCGCTGGATGACCGGCCTCGCCCGCGAGATCCTCAAGCGTGAGGTGGGCTATGAGGACGCCTTTGAGCTGCTTGAGCAGGGCTTGACCCGCCGCGTCGGCGCCGCTGGGCGGCTCACCTTGGCCAAGGAGCTGGCCGAGGCCTCGCTGAAGCGGGCGCGCGGCTACATCAACATCGAGACGCAGCGGATCTTGGCCCAGGACAAAGATCCGCAGACGCAACACCTCCTCGCCCAGCTCCTCCCCGCCGAGGCGGGCTACGCCCTGCTGGCCACCTTGCCCCCCAGCGAGGCGATCACGCGGCTGATGGCGGAGCGGGCGCTGGAGATGGAGCGAGGCTGGGGCTTGGCGCAGATCCAGGCCCTCAAGGCCGCCCCTCGTCCGCTGCGCTGGCGCGCCTTGGAGGCGCTGCTCAACGATGGCCGCTACAGCGAGGCGCTGGCCTACGCCCCGCCGCTCCTGGAGGGCCAGGATGACTACGCGCGGCGCGCCTCCAAGGCGTTGGCGGAGCTGTCGCTCAACGCTGGGCACCGCCTGGAGGCCATCGCCCTGATCGAGGACCACCTCAAGCGGTTCCCCAGCGATGAGGCGCGCCCCGATCTGGAGCGCCGCCTCAACAGCGCCCGCCTGGCCTTGGCGCAGGCGGCCTATGAGGCCAAGCGCTTCGACGAGGCCATCACCCACGCCGTGGCCCTGATCAACCGCGATCCCAAGGCGCCCGAGGCGCCCCAGGCGGCCTACCTCGCTGGCCTCAGCGCCGAGGCGGCGGGCCGCCCCGAGGAGGCGCGCGCCCGCTGGAACGAGGCCATCGCCCGCTGGCCCAGCCGTCACCTCGCCTACGCGCCCTTGATGAGCCTGACCCGCCGCGCCGCCTCGGCCGGCGAGCTTAAAGGACTGCTCAAGCGCTTGGAATCATTGGGCTATAACGACATCATCAGCGAGCTGAAGGCCCCCTGGCTGTTCTTGGAGACGGGCCAACGCCAAACCCCAGGCGCCGCCGCCGTGCGCGTCTTGGCGCGCAACGTCAAGGCCCTGGAGGCCCGCGTTCACCGCATCGACGCGGAGGCCTTCCTGCGCAACGGCGGTCGCCCTGAGGCCCTGGCGGCCCTCGACGTGGCCGTCATCGCCCCGGATCGGCGCTGGGCCGTGCCCCTCCCTGAGCACAAGCCCCATCAGGTCCTCGACTTCCCCCTCCCGCTCAACGATCTCAAGCCCGGCTATTACCGCCTGACCGTCTCGGCGGAGCAGCGCGAGGCCTCGGTGGTGGTGTGGATCAGCGACGCGCGCCTCATCGCTCAAACGGCGGGTGCACAGATCGTCGCCGCCGTCTTCAAGGGCTCGGCGCCCGCCCCCAACGCCCGGCTGCTCTTGCACACCTCCGAGGGGGTCAAGGAGGCCAAGACCGGCCCCGATGGCCTCTATCGAGGCGCGCTGCCCTTGGGGCCGGTGATCGTGCTCGCCGAGGTCGGCGAGGCCCCCGCGCTGCTGGCCCTGGATCGCGACTACCTCCCCCCCACGCCCAGCGCGTTGCAGATCCAAGCCGATCTTGATCGCTACGCCTATCGCCCAGGCGACCTCGTTCAGTTTCGGATCGTCGCGCGTAAGGACGGCGCGCCGGTGACAGGCCGCTGGGAGATCACCCTCGATGATGGCCTTGAGCAGCGGATCACCTTGGAGAGCAGCCCTTGGGGCACCGTCAGCGGCGCGCTGCGGATCTCCAACGCGGGGGTCAACGATCTGATCCAAGGCGGCGGCGTTCGGCGCGCGCTGCGCTTGATGGTCAAGCCCGAGGGCCAAGAGCAGGTCTTCACCGTGGGGCAGGGCGTGGTGCTGCCCGCCGCGCCGAGGATGCAGCTCAACGTGGAGGTTAAGGGCGAGGCGGGGCTGATCACCCTCCGCGACGCCCACGGCGCGCCGGTTGAGGGCGCGGCGGTGAACTGGGGGATCGACGTGGAGGGCGAGGACAAGACCAGCCGCACCGACGCGCGCGGTCAGATCCGCGTGCAAGGCCCCAAAGGGCTGACCTATCGCCTCAGCGCCACCTATCAAGGGCTGCGCGCCGAGGCCACGCAGGCGGGGGCTGGCTGGCCCGCGCTGCGGCTGGAGCTGGCGCGAGAGGAGATCGCCCCCGGCGAGGCCCCGCTCGCCACGCTCAAGGGCGTCGATGGCTTCAAGGGCGAGGTGCAGATCCGCCTCAGCTACGCCAGCGTGCCCGCCGCCCCCAAGCAGCCCGAAGATCCGCTGACCCTCAAGTACAAGCAGGGCTTTGAGCTGCTGGGCTTTAAGCAGGCCTACCCCACGCACCACGCGGGGGGGGAGCACACGCTCTATGAGGGGCGGATTAAGCTCGACGGCTCGGCGCCTCTCCCGCTGACGCTGCCCGCCTTGGCGGCGGAGGGGCAGTACACCCTGCGCGCGGTGTCGCTCAACCAACAAGCCTACAGCGCGCAGGCCCACCTCTACGCCTTTAAGCGCCCCTTAGCCCTGCGTGGGCTCAGCCAGGTCCGCGCGGGTGAGGCGCTGCGGCTCAGCGTCGAGGGTGAGCAGCCCGCCTTGACCCTGATCCGGGGCCGCGAGGGTGTCCTCGCCGCCCAGCTCCTCAAGCCGGGTGAGGCCCTCACCTGGGTCGTCGATCCCGCCTTGGAGCGCGTACACTTCTCGGCCTACACCGCCGATGGGCAAGCCATCGAGCGCCTCATCTACCCCAGCCGCGCCCTCAAGGTCACGCTCACGCCGACGACGGCGGGGCCGTGGGGGGTGGAGGCCCGCGTCGAGGACCCCACGGGCCAGCCCACGGAGGCCGAGGTGGTCTTGGTGATCGACGATGAGGGCCTCAATCAACGCCTGGGACACGACCCCGACCGGATCGAGCCCCGCCTCTTCGCCCGCGAGGGCGACGCGGAGCGGGTGGGCGGGCTGGCGGCCTCATTGAGCCACGGCGCCGAGGCCCAAGAGATCGCCCAGGCCCTCCAAGAAGAGGCCATGCGGCGCCGCGAGGCCATGCGCGCGCGCAACGCCCAGCGCGGGGATCTTCAGGACAACCGCTTCGCCGAGGTGATGCAGGAGGAGCGGCAGATGATCCAGCTCGGCAACATGGGCATCAGCGGCTCAGGGCGGGGCGGCGGGGGCGTTGGGTATGGCCGAGGGCGCGGTCAGCTGGCGCATATGCACGCGCAGATGCCGACCCTGATCGGCGCCCCGGACGCGATGGGCGATCCGGCGCCGATCTTTTGGCGTGTTGGCCGCACAAGCGTGGACGGCGTGCTCAAGATCAGCCACCCGCTGCCGCCGTTGATGGGCCGCTACCGCCTCTACGCGGCGGCGGTCAACGCCACCAGCTTTGGCACCGCCACGACGCCGCTCAAAAATCTCGACGCGCGCGTCTGGCTCCACGTCCGCGCCCCCTCAGCGGGCCACCCTGGCGCCGCCGCGCGGCTGTGGCCGCAGATCATCAACAACCGCGACGTGGACTTTGACGGCGCGCTGGAGATCGACGGCGCGGCGCGCCCGATCAAGGTGGTCGCCGGCCAAGCGCTGCGGCTGGATCTGGGGCTCAAGGCCCCCGGCGCCGCCCACACCCTGAAGCTGCGCGGCGCTGACGGCGCGATCATCGACGAGGCGCGCTGGCGCTTCCCCCTGATCTCCGGGGTCCCCAAGGCCGACGGTGAGATCCTGGAGGTCGCTTTTGCGCCGGGCGGCGGCTTCCCCACGCTGTGGCTGGCGCAGCGCCATGATCCGCTGGCGGCGGGCGCCCCGATCCGCGCCGCGCGGGCGGGCGCTGCGCTGCTGGTGGCCTTGCCCTACGCCCCCGCCGCCGAGCGCCCCGCCTTGATCGAGGCGCTGCGTGGCTACGCGATCACCGCGCGGGAGTTCAGCGGCGGCGAGCATGAGGCGGCGGCGGAGGTCATCCACTTCCTCCTCGACGCCAGCGCGCTGCTGGGGATCTCCAAGCGCAGCCTCACCGCGCTGCAAGGCCACCTCGAAGATCCAAGCCCTCAAGCGCGGCTGGCGGTGGCCTATGCCCGCGCGCGGCTGGGCCAGCCGCCCTCCAAGGCGCTGCTGTCACGGCTGGCGCAGATCCCCGAGGGCGATGATGAAGCCAGCGCGCGCTACGCTCGGCTGCTCATCGCCCTTGATCAGCGCGACGAGGCCAAGCGCTTCGCCAAGGGGGATGGCCCCCACGGGATCCTCGCCCGCGCCGCCTTGGGTGAGGACGTCACCGCTGCGCGCGCGCGGCTGCGCCAGACGCCGCCGCCGCTGCCTGGGGCCGCCGAGGGCGCGGTCTGGCTGGCGGCCACGGCGAGCCCCAGCCCCAACCTGGAGGGCCAAGCGCGCCTCCTTATCAATGGCGTAGAGATCCAGACCCTGCCCCTGGGGCCAGGCGGCCAGCTGCGCCGCCTCATCGCGCCGACGGATGAGGTCAAGCTCGAAGGCGGCGGCCAAGCCTTGACGCTGCGCAGCGCCCCGGCCATCGGCGAGGCGCCGAGGCTGAGCCTGGAGCGGGTACCCCTTGACGATCACGGCAACACCTTGGCCCTCTGCGACACCCCGCCCCCCTGCGGCGACGCGGCGCGGCCTTGCCTGGCCTCGGTCGGCGAGCAGTTCAAGCTCAACGGGGTCCTCAAGGATGAGGCGCTGCGCCTCCCCGCGGGCCTGCGCCCCGCCGCCTTTGGTGGCGTCTACCTCACGGCGGAGATCCCCGGTGACTACCGCCTGACGGGGCTCAAGGGCGAGGCGGGCCTGACGCAGCCCATCCACATCCGGGTGATGCCCAAGGCCCCGCGCGTCGGCGAGGTCTGCCAAGAGGCCGCGCTGGCCTTGGCGCAAGAGGCCGCCAAGCTCGGCGAAGATCCAGAGCCCTATCTCCAGGCGTGGGGGCGCGATGAGGCTTGGGGGCACCGGCTGCCTTGGCTGACCCGGCTGCGCTTTGAGCGCGCCAAGGCGGGGACGGCGGCCCAGCTCGTCGAGGCCTTCGAGGCGCTGCGCGCCGCCGATAACAACGCCTCGCTCAGCTTTGATGAGATGGCCCGCATCGCCATCGCCTACGCCGACTCGGGCCGCCCGGATCGCGCCCTTGATGTCTGGCGCGCGGGCCTCTCCGCCGCCTTCAAGGACGAGTCGGCCAGCATCCAAGAGAGCCAGCGCTATGTCGGCGAGCTGCCCGTGCTCAAGGCCCTGCGCCAAGCGGCGGATCGCTACCCGGATCTGCCGCAAGTGGACGAGGCGCTCTGCCTCCTGCCGCAGCTCATCGCCGATCTGGCCGAGGGGGCGCTGAGCCCCGCGCTCAAGGAGGCCGATGTCACGCCCACCGACCTCAAGCTGATGTCCGCCGCCTGGGCGCGGGCGCTGTTGTTGACTCGGCCCAAGCATGACAAGCACGCCGAGCTGGGCTTCCAGCTCACCCAGCTGCTCCTGGACCTCAACGCCCCCGCGCGGGCGGCGGCCTGGGCGCGCCGTATCAGCGAGGCGCACCCCAAGAGCACCCTGCTCGACGGCCTGCTCTACCTCGAAGCCCTCGCCCGCTCCCAGCTGCGCCAAGATGAGGCCGCCTTCGCCCTGTTCAAGCGCCTCTCTGAAGACCAGTTCCCCATCGGCGACGAGGAGATGGGGCCAGCGCCGAGCAAGGGCGACGCCCTCTACGCCATGGGGCGGCTCTATGAGGCCAAGGGCGATCTCAAGGCCGCCAAGGTCGCCTACCGCGCCTCGACGGGGGTCCCAGAGGCGGCCCAGGCCGCCGACGCGCTGGAGCGGGTGGAGCTGCGGGTGGCGCCGCTGCTCAAGATCAAGTCCGAGGAGGCGCTCAAGCTTGAGGTCACGGCCAGCAACGTCGAGGAGATCGATCTGCGCGCCTACCGCCTTGATCTGCGCACGCTCTTTATCCGCGACAAGGGCCTGGGCGATCCCAACCAGATCCTGGTCGATGGTCTCCAGCCGATCTGGTCCGACACCCGCCAGCTCAAGGCCAGCCCCTTCCCGCAGATCAACGCGCTGGAGATCCCGCTTAACGAGCCGGGGGCCTACCTCGTGCGTGTCATGGGCGCGGGTCGCAGCAGCACCGCGCTGATCATCCGCTCGGACTTGGAGATCATCCCCTTCCAGCAAGGGCGCAAGCTGTATGTGCGGGCGCGGCGTGGCGGCGCGCCGGTGACGGAGGCCTTCGTGCGTGGCGCCAACAGCGGCGGGGTTGAGGCCAAGACCACCGATCTCAGGGGCGTGGCGGTGCTCTCAGCGGGCATGAACGTCTTGGTCATCGACGGCGCCCATATCGCCGTGGAGTCAGCGCAGACGATCAACATCAAGGCGCCGAACATGCCCTCCTCCTCATCGGGTCGATTTGAGATGGAGTTTGACGCGGCCGATGAAGATGGAGACGCGATGCAAAGAAACATAAAGATGCGCTATAAAAAGCAAATTAAGAGCAATAAGGCTAAGTTTAAGAGAGACTTTAACAATAAAAACAATGAAGTGCTAATCAACGCCTTCTAAATCAAAATCTTCTCAAGCTCCCACATATCCATCAAGGGCACACCCTCTTGCCCGATCTTTGGTGTCTTGGGCTTCAAAACGCGAACACGATCCATCGAGTTTAAGTGAAGACGTATCAACCGATAGCCCGCCAAGAGATAAAACTTAAGGGCGCGTGGGTTGTCATTGGTGGTGATCAGCGAGACGCGCAACACCCCCTCCGCCCTAAGGGCGCGCTCCGCCTCAGCCAAGGCCATGGCGCCGAAGCCGCGCGCGGGTTGAAACGCGTCGAGGGTCACGATCTCCCCGCGCTCCCCCGCCCACGCCCACGTCGCCAGGGCCACGGGGACCTTTAACACCTCGACGAAGCCGCCGCGCACATCGTTGGGGTGATAGACGCGCGTGGGGGTGACGACGAAGCCACCCCAGCGCGCCCAAATGGCCTTCACCTCCAAGGCGCTCGCCGCTCGAAAGAGAGCCTCGCTCAAGGCACACCTCTTTGCTCTTTAGAGGCGGTATTTTTAACCCAAGGCGCCTGCGCGCGCTCAAGGTATTTTTCGCGCCGCGCCATACGCGCGGAAAAGCTCAACGCGCGGCGATTGAAGGTTGTCAGCCAAGGGGACGCCCCGCATACTCAACCCGAGCGTCGAATGAGGGGGTGGCCCCTGCTCAAACCACGAGGACAAGGCGAGCGGCTTGTTGATCATGAACCTGAGCACTTGAGCTCAAAGCGATATGAGATGGAGGAGGGGATTCTCTTGAGCGACTTTAGCCAAATCATCGCGATTTCGGGCGTTGAGACCGCCGTGCTCAGCGACTTGGAAGGCACGCTGCTGGACTCGAAGAATGAAAATGACAGCGAGGCGATCGCCGCTGTGACCGCTTTTGGAATCAACATATTAAATGAGATGGGATCTGAACTCGGGATTGGCGGAAATCGCCAATTCCTGATCAAGTCATCATCAAAAACCTCAATGACCTTCCTCAGAGAAGAAGGCGTGATCACCATCAGCGCCAGCTCCGCAAAGAGCGCGATTGTTAAAAACAAAATCTCAGCGATTATTGACATTTAAGAAACAGGAGATTCGGTTATGTTACAAATCCTCAAGAGCCTCTATGAAGTTGAAGGTGTCCGCTCTGCCGCTTTGATTAGACTAAATGGTGAATTATTAGGCCATCAAAGCCACGCAATTTATGACAATGATGTTATCATCAACGCCTCTAAATTTTTGGTGCAAGCGTTAGAGTCTTTTGAGCTTCAAAATGAGAATTGGGAAGAGTTTAACGCTGAATTTGAAGATGGTTGGGTCATTGTCCGAAAATTTAAAGAAGCATTCTTGGTCATCATCACAGAAGACAGTATTAAGCTCAATTTTGTGAGCGTTGCCATTAGAATCGCCGCGAAGAAGATCATCAACGCGCTTGAGAGCGGCTATGATGGCGCTAGCATGGCGCAAAGCGCGCCTTCCATATCGCATAATACGCTGTCTCAGCCACAGACTATCCAACATTCTCAGCCAGAGCCGACTGTGAGTATGTCTGCATCTGCGCTCTCATCATCTGGTTTGAATTGGTCCGGGCTTGGATCTTCTCAGATCGGACAATCGATGATTTCCGTATCGAACCAAGAATCGTCAACATTCTTAACAAAGTGTACTGATCAATTAAAGAAAAGTATGGGACCGATCGCGCGTGTTATCGTCAAAAAAGCCGTGCGCAGGATTTCCAGAGGTGAGCCTTTTTCACAAAAACATTTTGATCTATTAATTAATGATTTGACACAAGAAATCCCGAATAAAGCGGCTCAAGATGAGTTCAGACGAATTATGAGGGGATAATTAAAAAATCTTTAAATCATCAAGGCTTTAGCTCTGAATCATTCGCCTAAAACCATAGATAAATCGGATCAACAGCTTAAATAAAAGTATGGTAAATATCCCCAAGAAACTTGAGCATTTATCCAACCTACAGATGGCTCTATTGGGAGCGATAGAAGGTGACGTATATTTGTCATATGAGGTCGCCGATGTAGAGGCGACCTCCTCGACGCTCACGACATCGGTCGCCAATTTAAATCATTTATCTGAAATTTTATCGCTTGGCGGGTTAAAAGAAATGCAGGTTTCAAATATAGATGAATCCGATTTCATTTTAATAAAAGACCGCAGTAAGTATATATGGGCGAGGATGAAGCAAAAAAAATCAATTATTACATCATTTCAATCTACGTTTGACCTTCTAAGGGATGTCGATTTTGATTCGATTGAAAATGAATTTAAAGCTACATTAAAAAACGATGATTGGGATGATTTTACATTTGATCTAGATGATGGTGATTTACTTCCAGAAAATCCACATCATTTAACCAATCCACCACCCATTAAATTATCAACATCAAGCACAAAAAACACCATACCTCCGATCAAATTCATCTCAGAGGGTGGTTTTTCCCAGCCAAAGAATGACCCTAGATTTTCAGGTAATGTGTTTACGGGTGAAATCCACCTGTTCTCTGTCGCTGATTTACTCGAATTCTTTAGATCTGGTCAAAAAACAGGGCGGCTTTATTTTAAATCTGATGTTGAGATTATCTCTTTATCACTTAAACAAGGTCGGATTTGTTGCGCTGAAGCGCAGCACAAAGATTCTATTGTTGATTTGCTTATTCAATATGGAAATGTAAATAAAGATGACATCGTTAAATATAGTCAACCAAATCACTCAATAAAATTGAGCGATTTTGAATTAGTTGAACAATTGATAAACTCCGGCTTAATCGGCAGGGAATCTCTCCGTGCGATCATGGAGAAGCATATTAAGATGATAATCAAGTCCCTTATTCGCTGGGAACAAGGTCGATTTGCATTTCATCCAGATGAAACGATGAGAACACATATCAGAGATTTTTCTTTGGATTCTCAAATGCTCTTATTAGATGCTTTTAGAGAACTAGATGAAGAATCAAGAGATGATATCCAATAAAAAAACCCTGCTTTGTGACTTTATCACGCAAGAAAAGACTCGCACCCAAAGAAAAAGTATTTAGAAACATTAAGAAAATATAAAAATCCAAAGGTGATATCCTTGAGCCAAAATACAATTACTATAGGCACTAAATTAGGAAATTACCGTTTACAAAAGCTCATTGGTGAAGGCCAAATGGGGCAAGTTTACTTGGCTTGGGATGAAGCCCTAGAGCGTGAAACTGCTGTTAAGATTTTGTCTTGGAAAATTCAAAATGATCAGGGATTAAATCCAATCGATTGGTTTTTAAATGAGGCGAGACAAATCGCGAAGGTAAACCATCCTGGTGTAATTCAGATATTTAGCGCGGCTAAACACAAAGGGATCTTTTATATTGCGATGGAGTATGTTGAGGGAAAATCAGCCGAGACAATTATTGAAGAAGAAGGCAAATTTGAACCAATCAGAGCGACAGAGATATTTGCATCAGCGGCATCCGCGCTTCATGCAGCACATAGTCGAAATATTATACATCGTGATATTAAATCAGCAAATTTTTTAATAAATAAAATTGGTCAAGTTAAATTGGGTGATTTTGGTATGGCAATTGATCAAAATGTTAAGCCATCAGAGCTATCGATGCGGGTAGGGACGCCATACAATATAGCAACAGAGCTATGGGAAGGAAAGCAGGCGTCAATACTCTCTGATATTTATTCGTTAGGCGCGACATTTTATCATATGCTTACTGGAAAACATCCATATCCCGCCGATGATATTGAATCACTTATGAAAATGCATTTAAACGCGCCGCCACCAAATCCAAATGTATATGTACCAAATCTTCCTCAAAAATGCTTTGAAATTATTGAATGTTGCCTTGCGAAATCACCTCAAGATCGGTATCAATCAGCACAAGAGGTCAGTTGGGCAGCTAGAGGATTATTACGGATTTTATCGAATAACATAGAAAGTTATTCTATTCAAAATGATCCAGGTCAAACACTTGAATTAAATCAAAGTGATGTTGAATCACAACAGTCTTCTATAAAAAAAGCCTTTAAAAAAGCCACAATTCGGTGGAAACAATTTGGATTCCATAGTTTACCCTTTTCAGATGCAAATCCGAGCGAACCGCCATATGAAGGACCACCATTTTCTAAAATATGGCCTCAACTTATTGATATCTATAATTTAAAATCATTTTATCCGATTATATTATTAACTGGACAGCATGGTAGTGGCAGGAGCTTTACTGCTATAAAATTTTTAAGCCTATGGAAAGAAAAAGGCGCAGCGTTCTATATTGAGTGTAGCCATGAGAATCAATCTTTGATCTCAACATTAAGATATCTGGTTGAAGCAAAAAATGAATCAGAAGGGTTGTCAGATCTAATTGATAGATTTGAAGTGATCCATAGAAAGAAAAATCAGCCCACGCTTGTGATCATTGACCACTTATTTCTCAGAAAAGATGGTGTGTCTAAAGATTTAAAGATACTTTTTTCTGCTGCTGAAAAAACAGGGCTATTTATTATTGTTTTAGTCTCCGATTTAGAATCAAGGTCACAACTTAACATAAGCATCGACAGTTCGATCAGATCAGAGAGTGTACTTGATCTTAAATTTGAGCCACTTAACTTAGAGGAAATGGAACAATATTTAAAAGATTGGCTTAAAGCAACCAGTGATATCAACTCGAAACCATTTATCCTCTCGAAAGACGCCAAGCTGCTCTTGCATCACTTCGCGGCGGGCAACCTCGCCGAGATCAACCGCATCGCGCTGAACATGTTGATGATCTCCAAGGCGCGCGGCGACAGCGTGATACGCTCCTGGCAAGTCTGGGTCGCGGCCAAGTTCCCAGGCCGCGCGGACACCGCCTCAAAGCCGATCTCCAAGGAAGAGCCCGCGAGCTGGCCGCCCCCTGAGGCCTTCAAGGTCATCAACCTCTGCCGCATCGAGCATGGCCTACCGCCCCTCTCGCCGCCCCCTTGAGGCGCCGCAGGCGCCGTCGCCTGAAAATATGTCCTTGTGTTCCCGCCTGCGTCGGGCTAGAACCGCCGCAGATTGATAAAGGAGAGCCTATGGGGGCCTTTGCTGGTAGCTTAACCTTTCGACAGTATTACGTAAAAGATCCACTCCCCAAGGACTGGCAGCCGCTATTCCAAAAGGGCATTGAGCGTTATATTTGCAAAGAGATCGACCCGATTAGCGAAGAGGAGCGCTCTCTTGGCTGGTGTAGTGTATTTTTTCCTCTCGATGTCGAGCTTCATCCTGAGCTTTATCTTTTTAATGAATACATCGTGCTCGGGATGCGGATTGATACGCTGACTGTGCCAGGTCCATTGCTGAGGATTCAAACCGAATCTGAAATCCGCAAGGTAAAAAAAGAGAAAAAGCGTGAGCGACTCAGCCGCTTTGAGAAAGCGGAGATCAAAGAGCGCGTCAAGAAGACCTTGCGCAAGAAGATGATCGCGCAGATCAAGACGATTGATATCGTCTGGAACTGGCATCAAGGGATTATTCGTTTTTATTCCACAAATGAAAAAGTAAACCTGGAGATGATGGAGCTTTTTGAGCTGACCTTTGGTGTTCAGCTTATCCCAGACAGCGTCATCACCATGGCGAACTTTGGTGGGCTTGATCTCTCCCAGAAAGAAAAGGAGGCGATCTTAAACCTGGAGCCTTCAATCTTTGTCGATCAAGAAGAATTGGTCGCCGCGATGACGGAGGTCTAAGTGGATATTTTAGAGCAGATTAACCAGACCGCGTTCCTCAGCGCTGAGTTCCTCACCTGGCTCTGGTTCCGCAGCGAGCACAGCGAGGGTGAGTTTGAGGTCGATCCTGAGTTTGGCCCCTTCGAGGTTTGGTTTGAGGACAAGCTGACCGTTGGCTCAGCGGCGATCAACGCCCAAGAGAACCTCTTTAAGGGCGGCCACCCCAGCACGAGCCTAGAGGCGCGCACGGCGCTGCGCCTGGGCAAGCTGGCGCACAACGCCAAGCTGCGGATCGTCAAGGGCGCCCAGGAGTGGTCCTTCGCCCTCAAGGCCCCTGATCTCTCGATCTCTGGCGTCAAGCTCCCTGCCGTGCTCTCCCGCGAGGAGGATGATCGCTTCTATGAGCGCATGTACCTGCTGGAGCAGCTGGATGGGATGATCAAGGGGCTGTTCACCCTCTTCCTCAAGATCCGCCTCTCGCCGAAGTGGTCGAGCCAAGAGCTGCCCGCGATCCAGGCCTGGGTCAGCGGCCAGGAGGATCCCCCCGCCCCGGCCAAGCTCCCCCAAGCGCACCTCCCTGAGCTGAAGGCGCCGATCAAGCGCCGCGCGCTGGGCGATGAGGATCGCCCCCTCAAGGCCCGCGCCGCCCAAGAGGCCGCCCAAGAGGCCACCGCCCAAGAGGCCACCGCCCAAGAGGCCGACGAAGAGGCCGCCGAAGAGGCCGCCCAGCCGATGCGCCTCACGGATCTGACGGGGGGATCATGATCCACGCGGTGGTGATGGCGGGCGGCTCAGGCACGCGCTTTTGGCCGATCTCTCGGCGCAGCCGCCCCAAGCAGCTCTTGGCCATCGGCACCGAGGAGGCGCTGATCGTCGAGACGGTCAAGCGCCTGGCGCCGGTCATCCCGATTGAGCGCGTGGTCGTCGTGGCGGGCGCGGGGCATATGCCGCCCATCGCCCAGCTCTTGCCCGCGCTCAGGGCGAGCAACCAGATCATCGAGCCCTGCGCGCGCAACACCGCCCCCGCGCTGGGCCTCGCCGCGATCCACCTCCGCCGCCGCGATCCAGAGGCGATCATGGCCGTCTTCCCGGCGGATCATCACATCGCCGACGTGGCCGGCTTCCAGCGGCTCATCCTCGCCGCCGCCGAGCGCGCCGCTGAGGGCGAGATCGTCACCTTGGGCATCCAGCCCAGCCGCCCAGAGACGGGCTATGGCTATATCCGCTACCACGCGGATCGCCGCGTCGTCGCCGGGGAGGCCGTTGAGGTCTTTGAGGTGGATCGCTTCGTCGAGAAGCCGCCGCTGAGCACCGCCGAGCGCTACTTGGCCGAGGGCGGCTACCTCTGGAACAGCGGCACCTTCTTCTTCAAGGCCAGCCGCCTCTTGGCGGACATCCGGGCCCACATCCCGGCCCTGGCGGCGGCCCTGGATCGGGTAGACGCCGCGCTGGGCACGCCAGACTACGCCCGCGTGCTCGACGAGGCCTTCAACGCCGCGCCCTCCATCAGCATCGACTACGGGATCATGGAGCGCGCCGAGGCCGTGCGCGTCATCCCCGCCCAGATCGGCTGGAATGACGTCGGCCACTGGGCGGCGCTGGCCGACTTTGTCCCTGCGGATGAGGCGGGCAACGTCACGCATGGCCCTCAGCTGCTCATCGAGGCCGAGGGCAACATCACCCACAGCGAGGATGGGCGCCTTATCGCCGCGCTGGGCGTGCGTGATCTGGTGATCGTCAGCACCGAGGACGTGGTCTTGGTGTTGCCCAAGGACCGCGCTCAGGACGTGCGCGCGCTGGTGGACGCCTTAAAAAACGGGCGGGAGGGGCTGCGATGAGCATTATCCGACGCTATGACATCCGCGGTGTGGCCGAGACCGAGCTGACCGATGAGGTGATCTATGGTCTGGGCCGCGCCTACGGCACCGTGATCCGCCGATCCGGGGGGCGGCGAGTGAGCCTGGGGCGTGACGCGCGCCTCAGCGGCCCGCGTATCCAGGCGGCCTTCGCCCAGGGCGTCGTTGACGCGGGGGTGGATGTCCTTGATCTGGGCCTGATCCCCACCCCGACCCTCTACTTCAGCCTCTTCGACGAGGCGCTGAGCGTGGATGGCGGGGTGATCGTCACGGGGAGCCATAACCCCGCCGACTGGAACGGCCTCAAGGTCTGCCAAGGGACGGCCAATCTCCACGGCGCGGCGCTTCAGGCGCTGGGTGAGATGCGCGCCGAGGGGGATTTTGAGGCGGGTAAAGGGCGGATCACCCCAGCGGACGGGCTGGGCCCCTACCTGCGGCACATCGAGCGAACGATCACGCCCCGCGCCGCGCGCCCGCTCAAGGTCGTGGTGGACGCCGGCAACGGCACCGGCGGCGTCGCCGTGGACCTCTATCGGCGCTTGGGCTTCGAGGTCATCCCGCTCTACTGCGATCCCGACGGGCGGTTCCCCAATCATCACCCAGATCCCACCGTCGAGGCGCACCTTGAGGACCTCAAACACGCGGTGATCGAGGCTGGCGCGGACCTGGGGTTGGCCTTTGACGGCGACAGCGACCGCCTCGGCGCGGTGGATCACCTCGGGCGCGTCGTCTGGGGGGATCAGCTCCTCTTATTCTTCGCCCAAGCGACCCTCAAGGCGCACCCGGGGGCGCGGATCATCGGCGAGGTGAAGTGCTCCAAGCTGCTCTTCGACGGGATCAAGGCGGCGGGCGGCGTCGGCGAGATGTGGAAGGTGGGCCACGCGCTGATCAAGGACCGTATGCGCGAGACGGGCGCCGCCCTCGCGGGGGAGATGAGCGGGCACTTCTTCTTCGCGGATCGCTACTTTGGCTTCGATGACGCCCTCTACGCGGGGGCGCGGCTCTTAGAGCTGCTCAGCCACGATGAGATCACCCTCGCCGCGCGCTTGGACGCCCTGCCCAAGACCGTCACCACGCCCGAGATCCGCCTCTACTGCCCCGATGAGGTCAAGTTCGAGGTCGCCGCCGCCGCCGCCGCCTACTTCTCCGCGCGCTACCCCACCTCAGACCTCGACGGCGCGCGGATCGACTTCCCCGATGGCTGGGGGCTCATCCGCCCCAGCAACACCCAACCCGTCCTGGTCATGCGCTTCGAGGCCGAGGATCAAGCGGCGCTCCTGGCGCGGCGCGCCGAGGTCGAGGGCTGGCTCCGCCAGCACGCCCCAGCCGTGGATTTCAGCCGAGAGGGCTAAGCTCGGCGCCGCTCTAAAATCAAGCGATACCCGATTGTGAGCGGTTCAGCTTCGCGTTAGGCTGATCCCGCTTGAGGAGAGGCGCGGAGAGAGCATGTCGGACGCGATGGCGAGCTTGGAGCAAGAGCTTGAAGACCTTAAGCGGGAGTTTGAGCTGTACTTCATGGGGCTTGAGAAGCGCCAACCCACGAAGACACGCGAGCGCCTCGCGCAGCAGATTCGCCGCCACAACCCGGGCAAGGAGACGGTTGATCGCTTTAAGCATCAAAACCTGCTCCAGCGCCTAATGACCTATGAGCGTTACTGGGAGCGCACGCTCAAGGCCATCGAGAATGGCACCTATGAGCGTGACATCCGCAAGGCCAACCGCCGCGAGGCTGAGCGCGGGATCTCCGACAATCAGAAGCCCCGCACAGAGGCGGAGGAGGCCCAGGCTGCGAAGCGCGCCCAGGCGGTGTCTGATGAGGCGTCTGACTTCCTCAACCAGCTCCTCGGCGGCGGCGCGCCCATGCGGGGGCCGTCGATGCGGGGGGCCGCCAAGGTGAGCGCCGCCGCGCCGAGGATGCGCGGGGCCTCCAAGGCGGGGGCTTCATTGGCGCCGGGGATGCGCGGGGCCTCCAAGGCGGGGGCTTCATTGGCGCCGGGGATGCGCGGGGCCTCCAAGGCGGGGGCTTCATTGGCGCCATCGGCCCCGTCCATGCGCGGCGCGCCCCGCGCCGAGGCCCCCAAGCCGCCTGTTG
>JAHJCH010000235.1 GCA_018813065.1 Myxococcota bacterium | reverse complement strand
GGCTGTGGCGTCGTCACCGCTGGGCCTGGGCCCGCCGCAGCCGACCAGCAGCGCGAGGCTCAAAAGGCCGCTTTTCATTGCGCGCCAGCGCGTGGGCGTTGCAGATTGCTCATATTGCAGATAGTCAATCAAATGTTTGACTCCATAAACTCGCCGGGCGGCGCGCTCGGCGGGGAAGAGAGGACCATATGAAAGGCTTACCCATTCGTCGAGCGGCCGTGCTCGGCGCGGGGGTCATGGGGCGCGGGATCGCCGCGCACCTCGCTGGCGCGGGCGTTGACGTGCTGCTGCTCGACATCGTGCCTCCGGGCGAGACCCGTGAGACCAAATCCGCCCGCGACGCCTTCGCGGCGGGTGGCCTCAAGGCGGCGCTGAAGAACCGCCCGCCCCTCTTCTATGACGTGGCCGACGCGGCGCGGATCGAGGTGGGCAACTTTGATGATGATCTGGCCCGCGTCGCCGAGGTGGACTGGATCATCGAGGTCGTCAAGGAGGACTACGCCATCAAGCGCGCCCTCTTTGAGAAGCTCGACGCCCTGCGCGCGCCGGGCTGCCTGATCTCCTCCAACACCAGCGGCATCCCCCTGGCGCTCTTGACCAAGGGCCGCAGCGATGACTTCCGCCGTCACTTCCTGATCACGCACTTCTTCAACCCCGTCCGCTACATGAAGCTGCTTGAGGTCGTCGTCGGCCCCGAGACGGACGCCACGTTGGTGGCGCGCTTTGAGCGCTTCGCCCGCGAGAAGCTGGGCAAGGGCGTCGTCTACGCCAAGGACGCCCCGGCCTTTATCGCCAACCGCATCGGCACCTTCTCGCTGATGTACACGGCCAACAAGATGGTCGAGGGGCAGCACAGCCCCGAGATGGTTGACGCGGTCTTCGGCCCGGCCATGGGCCGCGCCAAGTCTGCTGTCTTCCGCACCGCCGACGTCGTGGGGCTCGACACGCTCATCTACGTCACCGAGGGGCTCTACAAGGCGCTCCCCAATGACACCATGCGCGACAGCTTTAAGACCCCCGCGTTTATCCAAGCGCTGATCGAGCAAGGGCACCTGGGCTCCAAGAGCAAGAAGGGCTGCTATCAGAAGGTGGGCAAGGCCATCACCACCTTTGATCCCTACACCTTGGCCTACCGCGAGCAGATCAAGCCGCGCTTTGAGTCCCTGGGGGCGGCGCGCAAGATCGAGGACACCGGCGCGCGCATCAAGGCCATCGTCAACGCCGACGACGACGCGGCCAAGTTTGCCTGGGACTGCCTCGCCCAGACCCTCTGCTACTCGGCGCGCCACGCCGACGCCATCGCCCACGATCTGGTGCAGGTCGATAACGGCCTGAAGTGGGGCTTTAACTGGGATCTCGGCCCGTTTGAGACCTGGGACGCGCTGGGCGTCGCCGAGACCACCGCGCGGATGAAGGCCGAGGGCATGGACGTGCCCGCCTGGGTTGATGAGATGCTGGCGGCGGGGCGGGCCTCCTTCTACGAGGGCCCGCTGGGGCGGCGCACCTACTGGGACTTCAACCGGGGCGAGGCGGTCGCCGAGCGTGTCAGCGCGCGGACCTTGTATCTGCCCAAGAGCGGCGACGATCCCACGCTCATCAAGGACAACGGGGGCGTGCGGCTGTGGGACATCGGCGACGGCGTGATGTGCGTCGAGTCGCGCACCAAGATGAACGCGGTGGACAACCACATCATCGAGATGGCCCACGAGGTCCTCGCCCGCGCCGGTGAGTTCGAGGCCGCCGTCATCGCCAACCACCACCCGGCGGCCTTCAGCGCGGGCGCCAACCTCGCGCTGGTGGCCCAAGCCGCCGCCGAGGGCAAGTGGGACATCATCGAGGGCGTCGTCGATGGCTTTCAGAAGGCCAACTTAGCGCTGCGTGAGGGTGACATCCCCGTCGTCGCCGCGCCCTTCGGCCTGACCTTGGGCGGCGGCGCGGAGATCTGCTTCGGCGCCGACGCGATCCAGGCGCACGCGGAGCTGTACATGGGCCTCGTCGAGGTGGGCGTGGGCCTCATCCCGGCGGGCGGTGGCTGCTTTAGCCTGCTGCATAACCTCCAGGCCGACGGCCCCGACATCGACCCGGTCGTCTACCTCAAGGGCGCCTTCATGACCATCGGCATGGGCGCGGTCAGCAGCAGCGCCGTGGACGCGCGCGCCAAGGGCTTCCTCAAGGCCAGCGACCGCGTGACCATGGACCGCGATGAGCTGATCACCGCCGCCAAGTGGCACGCCCTGGGCTTGGCCCGCAGCGACTACCGCCCGCATCGTGATCGCCAGCTCAAGGTGGGTGGCCGTGACGGCTACGCCACCCTGCGCCAAGCGCTGTGGGGCATGGTCCAAGCGGGCCAAGCCAGCGCCCATGACTTCACCATCGGCGAGAAGCTGATCCGCGTCCTCAGCGGCGGCGACGTGGCCTACGGCGCCACTGTCAGCGAGGCGCGCTTCATGGAGATGGAGAAGGAGGCGTTTATGTCCCTGTGCGGCGAGGCCAAGACCCAGGAGCGCATCGCCTACATGCTCAAGAACAACAAGCCGCTGAGGAACTAGCATGCGTGATGTCGTCATCGTAGACGGCGCCCGGACCCCCTTTGGCCGGGCCATCAAGGGCAGCTTCCGCCAGACCCGCGTCGAGGATCTGGGCGCGGCGGCCATCGTCGAGGCGCTCAAGCGGGCCAAGATCGACGGCGCCGCGCTGGGCGACGTGGCCATGGGCTGCGCCATGCCGGAGGGCAGCCAGGGGCTCAACGTCGCCCGCCAGATCGCCTACCTCGCGGGGCTACCCGCCGCCGTGCCAGCCTACACGGTCAACCGCTTCTGCGCCTCGGGCCTCCAGACCATCGCCAGCATGGCCGCGCGCATCGCCATCGGCGAGGTGGACGCGGCGCTGGCTGGCGGCGTGGAGAGCATGACGGCGGTGCCCATGGGCGGCTACCACCCGTTGATGCACCCCAAGCTCGTCGAAGAGCACCCTGAGATCTACATCTCCATGGGCACCACGGCTGAGAACGTGGCCCAGCGGTTTGGCATCAGCCGTGAGGTCCAAGACGCCTTCGCCGCCGCCAGCCACGCCAAGGCCAGCGCGGCGCGCGACGCGGGCCGCTTAGCTGAGGAGATCGTGCCGTTTGAGGCCCACATTGATGGGCGTGCTTTCCTGGTCGAGCATGACGAGACGATCCGCGCGGAGACGACGGTCGAGGGCTTGGCGCAGCTGCGCCCGGTCTTCAACCCGCGTGGCTCGGTGACGGCGGGCAACGCCTCGCCGCTGACCGACGGCGGCGCGGCGACGGTGCTGATGGCCAAGGAGGCGCTCGACGGGCGCGACTTCCTCGGCTACTTCCGGCGGTTCGTGGTGGTGGGTGTTGAGCCTGACATCATGGGCATTGGGCCGCTGCCGGCCATCCAGGCGCTCTTGAAGAAGACGGGCCTGGGCGTGGGGGACGTGGATCTCTTTGAGGTCAACGAGGCCTTCGCCAGCCAATCGGTCTACTGCCAAAAGGAGCTGGGCATCCCTGATGACAAGCTCAACGTCAACGGCGGCGCCATTGCCTTGGGGCACCCGCTGGGCGTCAGCGGGACGCGGCTGGCCTTAACGGCGCTTTATGAGCTGCGTCGTCGTGGCGGCAAGCGGGCGGTGGTGAGCATGTGCATTGGCGGGGGCATGGGCGCGGCGGCGCTGCTTGAGGCGCCCTGAGCGGCGGAGGCAGGCGGGCGCCCATTGACGGCGCCTAAGCCTATCTTCAGCGTGACGAGCCGCCCTGAGGCGCCTCGTTGGGCTCGCCCTGAGGCTCTTCAGCGGCGCCGGGCTCTTCGTTTTGCTCGCCCTGGGGCTCCTCAGCGGCGCCGGGCTCTTCGTTTTGCTCGCCCTGGGGCTCCTCAGCGGCGCCGGGCTCTTCATTTTGCTCGCCCTGGGGCTCCTCAGCGGCGCCGGGCTCTTCATTCTGCTCGCCCTGGGGCTCCTCAGCGGCGCCGGGCTCTTCATTTTGCTCGCCCTGGGGCTCCTCAGCGGCGCCGGGCTCTTCGTTCTGCTCGCCCTGGGCGCTGTTAAGCGTGATCAGCTCGCCATCTGGGCCAACCTCAGCCCACAACGCCACCTTGATCACCGGGCGCATCAGCAGGCGGCTGCCCGCGCGGTGGATGCTCTCGTTGGCGTCGAAGTCCAGGACCATCGCGTAGGCCTTGCCCTCCTCCACCGTAAGCTGCGCGTTGATCTTGACGCCCGTCTGCTCGGCGCTGGGGATCGTCAGTGTCTCTGTCTCGCCATTCACTTCAACCCAAGCCTCATCGACGATGAGGCGGATCTGTGTGTAGTGACCCGGCTCTAAGGCGCTGTCGCCCAGCACGGCGGTGACGCTGTTTTGCAGCGTTAAGAGATCCAACACCTGGGGCTCGTCAACCAGCGTAAACCAACCCTCTTCAGCGACGGGCTCTTCTTCAGCGACGGGCTCTTCTTCAGCGACGGGCTCTTCTTCAGCGACGGGCTCTTCTTCAGCGACGGGCTCTTCTTCGTCGGCGTTACCGTGATCCCCCCCGGCCTCCGCGCGCTTGTCGCCCTCGACCTCCTCGCTGATTGAGCGATGCACCTCAACGCGGGTCACCGAGACCCAAACCGCGTCGTAGTCGCCCGGCGCGTCGGTGAGGAAGACGCGCAGGTTGCCCGCCATCTCCGCCGTGTCCAGCGCACCCTCGAAGACGGGCGGTGGGGCCGCCTCAGCTTGACGCGCACGCTCGATGGCCGCGCCCCAGCCGCCCACGGCGACCTCGGCGGGCAAGCCACGCTCAGCCGATACGTCGCCACGGCTCCGCCGCGCGTGACGCAGCCCCTCGTTCGTGCTCGGCTCGCGGTGGGTGAACCGCGCCACGATCTCCGTGGCCTCGTCGCCGACGGCGCGGGCCTGGGCGCCGTTGAAGTCGCTGCGGGCGTTGAGGGCCTCGGCGTGGCTGCTCAGCGGGCTCGTCTCGTCCAGCTCACCACACCCCAAGGCCAGGATGATCGACGCGATGTAGAGGCGCTTGGTCATGATCCCCTCCTCCGTACGCCAGAGGGTGTCGGGCTTCATGTGTGAGATTTTTAAAAAAAGATGCTTATTTTATGAATGAGGTCATCAATGACTCTATGGAGATCGCTTATATGTGTCATCTCTGACTCCCCAAGCAGCGATCTTCTCTCAACAAGGCTTAATTCGCATTGAATCACTCGGCAATCTGGCGCGCATTGATCTCATGGGATGAAAAATTGAACGCCGCTCATCAAGCCCGCACCACGCGCTTTATTTTCTGCTCCCCCCCACCATCACGCGCGGCAACGCCCTTGCGCTCGACGCGCGCTTTGGAGAGGGTGAGCGGCGCTGAGGCTCATCGTAAACATCGTCCAGAGGGCGCGTGTTGAGGACACGTTTCATCCAAGCGCGCGAGGCGTGATGCTCGCGCCGCTGCTCATCACCACACTCTTCATCGTCGAGGTCAACGCGGGGCGCCTGCCCTGCGCCGATGGCCGGGCGGTCGAGGCCGCCGCGCGCGCGCTGCTGGATCGCCCGCCAACGCAGGACACGGCGCGCTCAATGGGGGATGAGCGGCGCCACTTCACCGTAGATGTTCAGGTCGTCGATGGGGGCCTCGCCGCGCATATTGAGCTGCGCCGCGCGGGCGTCAAGCTCGGGGAGCGCCGCATCGTCACCCATACCACCGACTGTGAGGCGCTGATGTCCGCCGTGGCCCTCGATATCGCCCTCGCTGTCGATCCCCTCGCCGTGACCCTCGTTGAGCCCAAGCCGCTTCAGCCCGTCAGCCAGCCCGTCAGCCAGCCCGTCAGCCAGCCCGTCAGCCAGCCCGTCAGCCCGCCCGTCAGCCAGCCCGTCAGCCCGCCCGCCCGCTTGAGCCTGCTCATCGAGCCTCGCTTGGGGATCGGCGATGGCCCCTTGGGCTCCATGGGGCTGCGGCTGGGCGCTGAGGTGGCGCAGGGTCAACGCAGCGCAGGCCTGGCCCTGCGCGCGGATCTCCCCCGCGAGGCGGTGCGCGACGGCGGCGTCATCTACAGCCACTTGATCACCTTGGAGGGCGAGGGCTGCGCGCGCTGGGATGAGCCCTGGGCCTGCGCCACCCTGGCCGTGGGCGCGCAGCGGATCGGCGGCGAGGGCTTCGCCCAAAGCCAAGGCAGCGCCCACCTCTACGCCAGCCTCGGCGCGCGGGTCGGCTGGCGCCTCCCCCTGCCTCAAGGCCTGAGCCTCTCGCCCACGCTGACGCTGGCCGCCCCGCTGCGGCCCACCATCCTGCGCGTCAGCGGTGATCCGGCATGGGAGAGCGCCCCCCTCAGCCTGGATCTGGGCCTGCGCCTGAGCTGGTCCGCCCCCTGAGCGCCCCCTCGCCACGGATCTGCTTGAATCCTGCGCCCTCAAGCCCAAATCTCACGCTCAACCTCATCGCTCGGAGCCCCCGTGGATAACGCGCCCCTCGATCTGCCCATCTCGCCCAGTCAGCCCTCCGTCCTGTTGCATCACTGGACCCGGCTGATCCCCCTCACCATGGCCCTCGTCGGCACCGCCGCTGTGTACTTCGGCGTGCAGCGCTTCGTCTCCCCCGATCAGCACCTCTACACCCTGATCTTGGAGCGAGGCTGGACCCAGCCCATCACCCTCGGCCTGTTCTTCTGGGGCCTCGGCCACGTCATCCGCCGCCTCCTCGTGCAGATGGGGGAGCGCCACGCCCTGTTGAGCTGCCGCGAGATGATCCATGATCGCACCCTCGATGGCGCGGCGGTCCCCAAGATCATCGGCGCCCTCTATCCCTTCCGCGAGAGCCTCGCCGGGCCACTCCTGGCGGGGATCTTGAGCTACTTTCGCAACCAGCGCCCCACCCGCGATGAGGTGGTCAACGTGGCGCATCAAGAGCTGGAGCGGGCCTGGGGGCGCGTGGAGGGCGACTACCGCGCGCTCTCTGCGTGTATGTGGCTCCTGCCGCTGACGGGCTTCTTGGGCACGGTCGTGGGCATGGCCGCCGCCATCGGCTCCTTTGACATGGTCATCAGCAGCACCGCGGCGGATCTCAAAGCCCTGGCGCCCTCGGTGGTGGGCCTCGCCACCGCCTTTGACACCACGCTGCTGGCGCTGGTCTTGGTGGTGCCCCTCAAGCTCCTGGAGGTGGGCATGGAGCGCCGCGAGCAGGATCTCTTGGAGCAGGTGGATCGCGCCTTGGGGATGGGCCTCGTCCGCGCCCTGGATCTGGCGGTCTTGGCCCAACAGACGCCCGCTGAGGCGGCGCTGGATCGCTTCGGCGAGGGCATCATCCAGGTGGAGCGCAACCTCAAGCAGATCGACGCGGTGATGGCCTCGATTGTCCAGCGGCTCAACAGCTTGCCCAACCTCGATTACGCCGTGGGGGACTTCTTCGACGCGGCGCGGATCACCCGCGAGCACCTGCCTGAGATCCGCCGCCACCTCGACGCGATCAAGCAGCAGGGCGATGAGCCGATGATCGTCACCCGCCGAGGGCCAGCATGAGGCGGCCCCGCCGGAGCGCGTCGAGCGGGGATGTCTTTGGCTCCTCCCTCGCCGACATCCTCACCACCGCCCTCGGCTGCGTGCTCCTGCTGTTTATGGTCGCCGTCTTGAGCATGAAGAAGACCCTGGTGGATGAGCAGCGCGCGCGGGCCTCGGCCCAGGCGCAGCTGGCAGAGACGGAGGCGGAGCGCCGGGCGGCGGAGGAGGCCCGTCAGCTGGCCGAGGCGCGCCGCCTGGCGGCGGAGGAGGCCCGTCAGACCGAGGAGGCCCTGCGCCTGCGCGCGCTTCAGACCGCGCAGACCCAAGAGCGCCTGCGTGATCTCATGCAGAGCGCCTTGGCCAAGGAGGCCAATGAGCATGACCAGACGATGGTTACGCTCAAAAAAATGAATAAAGAGCTTGAATTATTGCAAGAGCAGCTAGAAAAAACAAAAATTGAGCTTGATGTAAGTCAAAAGTATCATAAAAAATTCATGGAAGCGCAGGCGCAGCTGAATGAGACGCAAGATGCGCTTAAACTGGTAAAACGAGAGCATGAGAATAGCAGGACGCAGTATAAGCAGCTCTTGAATGTGGCCGAGAGCACGATCCATAACCTCGATCCACGCACGGCCAGCCCCGTAGACATCATGTTGGTCATCGACGGCACCAGCTCGATGAAGCCCAGCCTGGAGGCGACGCGGCGCAACCTCAAGGCCACGATCGGCGCGCTGCGGGTCGTCAGCCCCACCGCGCGGATCGGCGTCGTGGTCTTCCGTGATCGCAAGGAGGCGGCGGACTTCCGCATCCAGAGTCACCCGCTGACCGAGGATGAGGCGTCGTTGAGCGACTTCCTCGCAAAGATCGAGGCCAAGAGCACACGGCGAGATAAGGACATCCCCGAGTGGCTGTGTGGGGGCATCGCCAAGGGGGCTAAGGCCAAGTGGCGTCAAGGCGCGATCCGCTTGATCGTGGCCGTCTCGGACGCCGACGCCCAGCAATACAAGGACTGCGTGAAGTCCGCTGAGGCGTTTCGTGAGGGGGGCGGGCGCGTCCACATGATCAGCACCCAGCCGCCCAAGCTGGAGAGCAGCAGCACGCGGGCGTACTACGAGCGCGAGGTCTTGCCACAGCACGAGGCCATCGCCGTGGCGGGCGGGGGGATCCACATCCGCGGCGCGGACTCCGACGATCTCCTCAAGGTGGTGCTGCGCGCCGCCTTTAGCTCCCGCGTCGAGGGCGGGCTCGACGCGCTGCGTGAGGCCGTCGAGGGGAAAAAAACGGCCCCCGAAAAAAAATAACGGGGGCGGGTTGACAGCCCATTGGCGGGGTTTACTTGTTCATCTGTCGCCAGCGCGACATCCATTTAAAAAAAGACAACCAAAACACCACATGGGAGGTGAATACCATGTTGTTTCGCTTTGACACCATCGGTCACACGCGCTCTCTCATGAATGAGCTGCACAATCAACTCGCAAACTTCTATGAGGAGGACGCGCGCGTCCTGAACCAAGATCGTTGCTGGGTGGATATGCAGGAGGATGAGCAGGCGTTGACCGTTCACGCGGATCTGCCCGGCGTCGATGATGAGGATCTGGACATCACGCTGCAAGGTGAGGTCTTGAGCATCTCGGCCAAGCGTCAGGTGCAGCGCCCCGACGGCGCGCGGGCGCACCTCTTGGAGCGGCGCCCCTTCGAGTTCACCCGCAGCTTCTCGCTGCCAACGCGGGTGGATCCCGAGTCGGTGCGCGCCACGCTCAAGGACGGCGTGCTGACGGTGCGCATGGATAAGGCGCCCGAGATCAAGCCACGTCAGATCACGGTCAACGTGGGCTAAGTCATCGCGATCATCCATCGAGCTTTCTCATCGAACCTTAAGGCATCGGAGTCATCAAATGAGTGAGAGCAACAAGGTCCTGCGCGTGCTGCGCCCCAACGTGGATATCTTTGAGAATCAGGATGGCCTCCTCCTGCGGGCCGATATGCCCGGCGTGCGGCAAGAGGCGATGGATCTGCAAGTGGAGAAGGGGCTATTGACCCTCTTGGGGCAGCGTCAGGTGGGCGAGGGGGTCTTTGAGTATCGTCGCCGCTTCCAGGTGCCCCGTGACATCGATCCCTCCAAGATCACCGCGACGATGCGGCGGGGCGTGTTGGAGCTGAATATGCCCCGCGCGGAGGTCTATAAGCCGCGCAAGATCGAGATCTCCGCCGAGGCGTAGCTCTCCGGCGCTTCGCCCCGCCTCCAAAATCATACAAAAGGTGGGTATGCCCTTAACCCGAGGGTTTATTCGCGATATATGACCTCGCGGGTGTGCAAAGCCCAGAGCTTGAGCGAGGTGCGATGATGGCGAAGAGAGCCCTCTTGGTAGACGCAGAGGTCGCGCAGCGGCGGCGCTTAGGCGCCACGCTGGAGGCGGCTGGCTTCGAGGTCGTTGAGCGCGGCGATGGCCTCGACGCCCTGATGACCCTCAACGCCTATCTGGCGGAGGGCCGCCCCATCGCCGCGCTGGTCCTGGGCTCAGCGCCCCTCGACATCGGCGGCGCGGCGCTGCTCAACGCCCTGTGGAGCCGCTGGCCCGACTTCCCCGCCTGCGCCACCGCCGCCTCTGGCTTGGCCGCCGCTGGCTTGACGCGCTGTGAAGACACGCCCGCGATCCTGCGCTTCCTGCAAGCCCACGCCCCCAACGCCCCCGATACCCCCAGGGCCGCCTACGCCCTCGCCCGCTTCGCCGCGCCCGTCGAGGCCCTTCATCAGCTGCGCGCTGATCTGCCTCGCTGCTTGGCGATCCGTGATCAACACGCGCACTTGTTGTTGCGCGTCGAGGCCGAGGATCTGCCCTCCTTGGCGGCGGCCCTCGCCTCGCTGGGCGCCCTGAGCTATGAGCGCCTCGACGTGGCCCCCACGCCACGCTGCGTTGAGCTGGGCGCCTGGCTCGACGTTCTGCGTAAGCCCCCCATCGAGGCGCGCGAGGGCGACGCTCACGTCGCTTGGCTCCTCGACTGCGATCCCATGCAGCAGGGGCCGATCTTCGCCCACCTCACCCTCCTCAATGAGGTGGAGTGGGTTGATGCCCTCGTCGGCGGGGGGCTGCTGGCCGCCCTGCGAGGGCCTCAAGCGCGGCTGGCGGCGCGCCTGGCGTCGCTGACGAGGCGGCCCGGCGTTGGCCGTGTTCGTGCGCTCAAGGTCATCGGTGATCTTTAGGAGGTTTGAGATGAGCGACCGCTTCGCGGAGGCCCTGTGGACGCGCAAAGGCGAGCGCGGGGATCTGATCCCCTTGCTGCAAGCCGCGCAGGAGGCCCAGGGCTATGTGTCCGAGCAGGCGATGGAGGCCATCGCCGAGATCACCGGCATCCCCCTCGCCGAGATTTATGGGGTGGTGACCTTTTACAAGGGTTTTCGCCTCACGCCGCGCGGTCACTACGTCGCGCGGGTCTGCACCGGCACGGCCTGTCACGTCAACGGCGCCTCCGAGTTGGAGAGCACCCTCATCAATGAGGTGGGCGTCGAGCGCGGGCAGACCGACGCAGAGGGGATCTTCACCCTGGAGGCCGTCAACTGCGTCGGCTGCTGTAGCCTGGCGCCGGTGATCATGGTCAATGATGAGACGCACGGCCCGCTGACGCCGCGCAGCCTCACCCAGCTGCTTAAGCGGCTGCGCCGAGAGGCTAAGCTGGCGATGGCCCCCAAGGAGGCCCCATGAGGCGCGTGATCATCGGCACCGCCACCTGCGGCGTGGCCGCCGGCGCGCAGCGCGTCCTGGCGCGCGCCCTGACGCTGGCAGAGGGCGGCGGCTTGGAGGTCGTCGAGGCGGGCTGCGTGGGCGTCTGCTATGACGAGCCGCTCGTGGAGTACATCAATGACCTCGGTGAGCGGCGGCTCTATGGCAAGGTCACCCCGCCGCTCCTGGATCGCATCCTCGCCCAAGGCGATGAGCCCGATCCGGCCCTGGCCCGCCACCTGATCCGTGTCAATGACGGCCCCGATCGCGATGGTGTCTTCGCTCACCAGGCGCGGATCGTCCTGCGGCGCTGCGGGATCGTCGATCCCGGCTCCATCGATGCCTACCTGGAGGCCGATGGCTTTAAGGCGCTGGAGAAGGCCCTGGGCATGGACCCTCAAGCGGTCATTCAGACGGTGCTGGACTCGGGGTTGCGCGGGCGCGGCGGCGGCGGCTTCCCCACGGGCCGCAAGTGGGGCTTCACCGCCGCCCAGCCGAGCCCTCATAAGTATGTGATCTGTAACGCCGATGAGGGCGATCCCGGCGCCTTTATGGATCGCTCCGTCTTGGAGGGGGATCCCTTCGCCGTCTTGGAGGGGATGATCATCTGCGGCTGGGCCGTCGGCGCGGATAAGGGCGTCATCTACTGTCGCGCGGAGTACCCCAAGGCTTTGGTGCGGCTCGACGCGGCCATCAAGCAGGCGCGCGCGCGCGGCTACCTCGGCGAAGACATCTTGGGCTCCGGCTTGAGCTTCGATGTCTACGTCAAGGAGGGCGCCGGCGCCTTTGTCTGCGGCGAGGAGACGGCCCTGATCGCCTCCATCGAGGGCAAGCGCGGGATGCCACGCTTCCGCCCCCCCTTCCCCGCCGTCAGCGGCCTCCACGGCAAGCCCACCAACATCAACAACGTCGAGACGCTGGCCAACATCCCTTGGATCATCCAAAACGGCGCGGCGGCCTACGCGGCGATGGGCACCGAGAAGAGCAAGGGCACCAAGGTCTTTGCCCTGGCGGGGCGGATCAAGCGCGGCGGCTTGGTGGAGGTGCCCATGGGCATGTCCATCCGTCAGCTGGTCGAGGAGGTCGGCGGCGGCGTCCCCGAGGGCCACACCTTTAAGGCCGTGCAGATGGGCGGCCCCTCCGGCGGCTGCATCCCGGCCACGATGGCCGATCTGCCCATCGACTATGAGCACATCACCCAGACAGGCGCGATCATGGGCTCGGGCGGCGTGGTGGTCATGGATGACAGCACCTGCATGGTGGACGTCGCCCGCTACTTCCTCTCCTTCACCCAGGCCGAGTCCTGCGGCAAATGCACCTTCTGTCGCCTGGGCACCAAGCGGATGCTGGAGATCCTGGAGCGCATCACCGAGGGCAAGGGTAAGCACGGGGATGTCGAGCGCCTGCTCGCCCTGGGGCAGCAGATCCAAAGCGCCAGCCTCTGCGGGCTGGGGCAGACCGCCGCCAACCCGGTGCTGACCACGATCAAGTACTTCCGCGAGGAGTACGACGCGCATATCCATGATCACCGCTGCCCGGCTAAGTCCTGCGCCAGCCTGGTGATTTATCGCATCGCCGAGGAGAACTGCACGGGCTGCACCCTCTGCGCCAAGGCCTGCCCCGTGGACGCCATCGAGGGCGAGCGTAAGATCGCCCACGTCATCGACGAACAAGCCTGTATCCGCTGTGGGAAGTGCGTGACGGTCTGCCCCACCGGCGTGGTCATGAAGCTGTAGGGAGCGCGCAATGACACGGATCACCATCGACGGACAAGCCTACGAGGTTCAAGCGGGCGAGACGATCTTAGACGTCGCGCGCCGCGCGGGCCTCGGCGAGCGCATCCCCACGCTCTGCCACGCGCCGGGGCTGCCGCCCTACAC
Organism: Myxococcota bacterium; assembly: GCA_018813065.1. GTDB lineage: Bacteria > Myxococcota_A > Bradymonadia > UBA7976 > UBA1532 > JAHJCH01. The sequence continues at coordinate 14,669 of JAHJCH010000235.1, read as the reverse complement.
CTCTTGCTATCTGTGCGTCGTCGAGCAGGAGGGGCTGGGCAAGCTGATCCCCGCCTGCTCCACCCAGCCGACGGACGGCGCCGTTATCCACACACAGACCGACCGGGTGGAGGCCTCACGCAAGACCGCGCTTGAGCTGTTTATGTCCAACCACCCCGCCGACTGCATGGCGCCTTGTCGGCGCGGCTGCCCCGCAGGCGTGGACGTGCAGCGCTACTTGGATCTGGTGCGCACAGGGCAGCACCTTGAGGCGGTCAAGACCATCCGGCGCAACAACCCCTTCCCCGTCGTCTGCGGCCGCGTCTGCGTGCGGGTCTGTGAGGACAGCTGTCGGCGCGAGATCCTCGATGAGCCCATCGCCATCAACATGGTCAAGCGCGTGGCCACGGATTATTGGGTGGAGCATCCCTATGCGGAGGCGCCCGCCGCCAGCACCGGCAAGCGCGTCGCCGTCGTCGGCGGCGGCCCAGCGGGCCTCACCGCCGCCTACTACCTGCGCATGATGGGCCACGCCGTCTCCGTCTTCGAGGCCAAGGAGAAGCTGGGCGGGATGCTGCGGTGGGGGATCCCCGATTATCGCCTGCCGCAACACCTCCTCGACTTTGAGATCCAGCAGATCCTCAACCTGGGCGTAGACGTGGAGGTCAACGCGCGGGTCGGCAGCCCCGAGCTGCCGTTTGATCGCATCCGCGATGCCTTCGACGCCGTTTACTTGGCCGTGGGCGCGCAGGCGGGCGCCTCGGCGCGGATCAAGGGCGAGGAGCACCCCAATGTGCTCATCGGCGTGGACTTCCTTGAGCGGGTCAAGAACGGCGAGGCCTGCCAAATCCAGGGCAAGACCGTGGCGGTCATCGGCGGCGGCAACACCGCCGTGGACGCCGCGCGCACGGCCCTGCGCTTGGGCGCCGCCTCGGTGATGATGCTCTATCGCCGCACCCGCGCGGAGATGCCAGCCAACGTCGAGGAGATCCACGCCTGTGATCATGAGGGCGTCGATATCCGCCTCTTGATCGCCCCGCTGGCCGTCCAGGCCGACGGCCCGCGCCTGGAGGGGATCGTCTGTCAGCGGATGAAGCTCGGCGAGCCCGATCCCAGCGGGCGGCGTCGCCCCGTGCCCGTCCCCGACAGCGAGCACCTCATCCCCTGCGACGTCATCATTGGCGCCATCGGCCAGAAGGTGGATCTCAGCGGCTTTATGGAGAGCAAAGGGCAGCGCTTGGAGACACACCGCTGGGGCAGCATCAAGGTCGATGAGTACAGCTTCGCCACCACCCTGGAGGGGGTCTTCGCTGGCGGCGACGCCATGGACGGCGAGGTGGTCATCGACGCCATCGGCCACGGTCACCGCGCCGCCTTGTCCATCGATCAGTTCCTCAAGGTGGGCCGCGCGCACCGCGCGCCGACCCCCAGCGAGCGCGGCCTGCCCTTCAGCGCGCGCTTGGAGAACTTCGGCGAGGTCACGGCCAAGGATCTGCCCAAGATGCCGCCGATCAAGCGCGCCAAGCAGGGTGAGCTGGAGGTCGGGGCGCGGATCAGCACCTTTGAGGAGGTGGAGCTGTCGCTGAGCGAGGCCGAGGCCGTCACCGAGGCGCAGCGCTGCTTGGCCTGCGGCTGCTCCGCCTTCGAGGACTGCGAGCTGCGCGCCCTGTGTGAGCGCTACGATCTGGGCGAGGACATCAGCGGTCAGATCATCAAGCACCCGATCGACGCCAGCCACCCCCAGATCAACCTCGATCCCAATAAGTGCATCCTCTGCGCGCGCTGCATCCGCACCTGTGGGGAGGTGATGGGGCTGTCGATCCTGGGGCTGGTGAACCGCGGCTTCGAGGCCGTCATCGCCCCCAGCATGGGCCGCCCCCTGGTCGAGACGGCCTGCATCAGCTGCGGCAACTGCGTGGACGCCTGCCCCACCGCCGCGCTGGAGTTCAAGGCGCTGGCCCAGAACCGCGCGCCCCACCCCAGCCCGGCGACCCAGGGCGCCGATCACTGCACGCTGTGCGGTGAGCTGTGCGATGTGGTGCTGACGGAGAACCTCTGGGGTCACGCGATCCGCCCGCGCCGCGACGAGAGGGCGGGGCTCCAGCTGCTGTGTGAGCTGGGTCGTTACGGCGAGGTGGCGCTGATCGAGCCCGCCACGCCGCAGGCGCGCCTCAAGACCCCGCTGCTGCGCGATAAGGCCACCGGCGCGCTCAAGCCCGCCAGCTGGCCCGAGGCCATCGCCAAGGCCGCCATCGGGCTCAAGGCCGCCGCCGCCGCCCACGGGCGCCGCGCTGTGTTGCTCAGCGGGGGGCCTGATCTCAGCTATGAGGAGGCCTTCGCCCTCAACGCCCTGGGCGCGGAGATCAACGCCAGCGTCAGCAGCCTCTACGCCCTCAGCCGAGGGGTGGACGGGCACGCCTTGGACGGCCTCTACGGCGTCACGCAGTCCACGGCCAGCTTCGAGGCCCTGGAGGCCGCCGAGGTGATCCTCGTCGTCGGTCAAGATCCCATGACCCTCAGCCCCAGCGGCGCGGCGCGGCTGCGGCGCGCCAAGCGCGGCGGCGCGCGGATCGTGGACATGACCTCGCGGCCCAACCCCGTCGCGCAGATCGCGGATCTCTCGCTCAACCTCAAGCGGGGCAGCAGCAGCCTCCTCTTTGGCTGGCTCTTGGGCCAGGTCTTGACGCGGCGCAAGGCCCACGCCCTCTATCAAATGCAGGCGGCGCTGAGCGCCATCGATGAGGGGCGGGTCTTGGAGGCCTGCGGCGTGAGGCGCGAGGCCGTCTATGCGCTGATGGAGCTGCTGTGCGGCGCCAAGCGCGTGGTCATCACCTACGGGCAGGACGCCGCTGGGGAGCGCGCCCCTGATGATCTGTTGACCCTGGCGCTGTTCACCGAGGTGCTCGGCGGCGCCTCCTCGGGCGTGGTCCTCGTCAGCGAGGCGCCCAACCTGGAGGGGCTGCGCCGCGCGGGGCTGCTGATGGCCTCCACGGCGGATCGGCGGATGCTCGATGAGACGCTCAAGGCGGGGGGCATCCGCGCGGCGCTGATCATGCGCGAGGACCCCGATCAAGATCCGGGCTACGCCGCCGCGCTGTCGGGCTTGGACTTCTTGGTCGTCAGCGACGTGACCTTGACGGCCACCGCCGCCCGCGCCGACGTCGTCTTCCCCGCCAGCGTCCACTGGGAGACCGGCGGCACGTTTATCCGCAGCGATCGGCGGATCTTCAAGACCGCCGCCCGCGTCGAGGCCTACACCCATCACAGCAATGAGGCGCTCCTGGGCCACCTGGCGCGGGCCATGGACGCGGACACCGCGCGGATGAGCGCCCCGCCGCTCAACGAGGGCCTCAGCCCCAGACCCCAGCGCTTGGCCTGGCCCATCCCCGTCCCGCGCTTCGCCCACCCCCAAGGCGGCGGCGCTGATCTCCGCGCTCGCCCGCTCAAGCAGGCCCCGCGCTGATCTGAAGCCTTTGACAAACGCCCCTCGATCGCTCAACCGTGCGGCGTCAACGACCTGTTTGAAGAGGAGATCGACGTTGCTGCGCGTGATCTGGATGGCGCTGCTCCTGGGCTGCGCCTCTGGGGCGTTGGAGCCCACGACACCCGAGGCGTGCTACGCATGCGTCAGCGTGGACAGCTCGCCGCTCTACGCCTATGACCGAGCCGACTTGGAGGCCTACTTCTTGGGGACATGGCGGGGCGAGCACCCAGGCGAGGGCGGCGCGGGCATCCCTGCGTTCTCACTCGAGATCAGGATGACGCCCGCCCCTGAGTTTCCCATGCTCTACGGCGAGGCGCGGCCCAAGGGGCCTGACTGTGTGCTGGATGACGCCGCTTATGATCAGTGTGAGATCACAGGCTTCCCGGCGAAGTATGAGGTGGCGCCTCAAGGGATCGAGCTGACGGCGAGCACGGCGTTCGGCGTCATTGAGGGGCGCGGGCTTCAGCCGCTCGATCCGGCGGCCTTGGCGCGCGGCGAGCGGCCCCGTGAGGCGCTGGTGATGACCCTCAACGGCGCGGGGGGGGTGAGCGTGGTGGTGGTGATGAGCTATGAGGGGCAGCTCTACGCCCAGCTCAACCCCGCGCCGGTGGCGGGCGGCCCCGATGTGCCCGCCGCGCGGCCCTTTGAGCGGATCGGCGCGCGAGAGTGAGCGTCGATCAGGCCCCCTCGTAGAAGGCGCGCATGTGATGCGCCGCCTGCGCCGGGGTGTAGGGCGAGCCCAGCGGGCAGGCGTGGCGGGCGAGGCAGCCGCCCTCTCGACAGGCCCGCCCCCCTAGCCCCCGCAGGTGCGCGCGGCAGCGCTCCGCCGCGAAGCCCGGATCGGTGAAGGCGCCGACGGGGCAGGCGCGCAGGCACGGCCTGTGGCAGCCCGCGCATGGGTGAGGCGTCGCCGGGTCAACCTGGCTGATCGGCGGCGCGGCGGGCGCCCCCTCTGCCCAGATCAAGATCCCTCGATAGGCGTGCCAGAGCCCAAACTCGGGGTCCACCAGCAGGCCCAGCGGGCTTTGGCGGGCGGCGGAGGCCTGCGCGGCGACGCGCAGGATGGGCGGGTAGGGGGGCTCAAAGGCGCAGCGGGCGAGGGCGTGGTGCGCGGCGGCGACGGCCTCCAGCGCACGGCGGGTGTAGCGATCGAGGGGATCGGGCGCGCCGTCGTGGGCCTCGGGCGCCGCGCTGAAGGCCGCCCACAGCGCAGGCCCCGCGTTGCCCACCACGGCCCAGATGGCCTCGCCCTCACGCCAGACCCCTCGGCACCCCAAGCCCCAGCGCTGAAGATCACGCGCCAACGCGCTCATGGGTTGCTCGGCCAAGCGACGGGCAGCCGCTGGTTGACGTAGGCGGGCAGGGCCTGGAGGAAGCGCTGGCGCGGCCAGACGCGGGCGCCGAACCGCGAGAGGTGATCGGTGTAGAGTTGGCAGTCGATGAGCCCATAGCCCAGCCGCCCCAAGGCCTGTACGAGCGTCACGAAGGTGGCCTTGGAGGCGTTGGCCTCGTGGCTGAACATGGACTCCCCGAAGAAGGCGGCGCCCAGGGCCACGCCGTAGAGCCCGCCCACCAAGCGCCCATCGCGCCAAGCCTCGGCGGAGTGGGCGGCGCCGCGCGCATGAAGGCGGGTATAGGCGGCGATCATGTCCTCGTTGATCCACGTCCCGTCTTGGCCCTCCCGCGGGGTCGAGGCGCAGGCGCGGATGACCTCGACGAAGGCCGTGTCATAGCGGATCTCAAAGCGCCCCTGGCGCAGCGTCTTGCGCAGGGAGTGGCTGACGTGCAGCGCGTCGGGCAGGAGGACCATCCGCTCCACGGGCACATGCCAGAGGATCGGCGTGTCGTCGTTGTACCAAGGGAAGATCCCCATCGAGTAGGCCAAGAGCAGCCGCTCCTCCCGCAGATCCCCGCCGACAGCGAAGATGCCGGAGGGGTCATCGGCCCAGCTCGTGTGGGGGAAGGTGATCTCATCGTTGAGCCTGAAGATGGGCATCCTTAGGCCTCATCGCGCTGGCGGCGCGCCTTGCGCTGGGCGCGCCTGATCTTACGCATCAAGTCCTCGACGCTCAGCGGCGTGGAGACGACCTCGGCGACGCCCAGCCGCAGGAGCGCGGCGATCTGCTCCATGTCCGCGTCGGCGGCGGCGATCACCACCTTGCCCGCGCTGATCAAGGCGCTGATCACCTCATCAGGCGCGCCCAGCGTCAGGATCAGCGCCGGGGCATCGCCCGCCTCAACGACGACGTGGTTCATCCGCAGCTGGCGGTGAAGATCGTCGTTGATGTCGCCGATCACGCCCAGCGCCGTGTCGGGCGTCTGGGCTTGAGCTGGGGCCTTGGGCAACACTTGCGTGATCTGGGGCTGCGTGGGCACCGCCACCATCCGCGCCGCGCGCCCCGCCAAGGCCTGCTGGACCTCGCGGTTGACCTGCCCGCCCTCGCTCAGCTCCTTGAGCGCCCTCAAGACATCGGCGGCGCCGGGCCTGGACTCAGGGGCCTTGCGGATCATACGCAGGATCAGCTGCTCAAAGACCTTGGGGATGCCCAACCCCGGCGCGCGCTCGCTGGGCGGCGTCGGCGCGCTGAAGACGTGCTGGGTGATCACCCGCAGGGCGGCGCCCTCGAAGGGGGGCGCGCCGCAGCTCAGCTCATAGAGGAGGCAGCCCAGCGAGTAGACATCGCTGGCGGGGCTAACCTCAAGGCCCTGAGCCTGCTCTGGCGCCATATAGGGCGGCGAGCCAAAGACCTCACCCGCCCGCGTCATCCGATCCAGCTCATCGGCGCCGGCGATAAAGGCCAAGCCGAAGTCCACCATCACCACATGGTCCCCGCCGTCGGCGCCTCGCTCGATAAAGATGTTCTCGGGCTTGATGTCGCGGTGTATCAGCGGCAGGCGGTGGGCGGCGGTGAGCACATCGGCCAGCTGCGCGCCCAGGCTAAAGACGCGCATCAGCGGCAGCGCCCCGCCATACGCCTTGAGGATCTGCTGGAGGGTCTGGCCTTTGAGCCGCGCCATGGCGATGTAGAGGTGGCCTTGATCCTCGCCGAAGTCATAGATCTCGACGGCGTGGGGGTGCCTGAGCTTGGAGCTGACCTGGGCCTCACGCTGAAACCGCGCCCGCGCCTCGCGCTGCTTGGCCAGCCTGGGCAGGAGGACCTTGAGGGCCACGTCTCGGTTGAGCTGCTCGTGGCGGGCGAGGTAGACGGCGCCCATCCCGCCCTCGCCGAGCTGACCGTGTATGCGATAGCGCCCCGCCAGCAGCGCGCCGTTGTGGAGCGCCGCGCTCAAAACTGCACCTCATAGATCTGCACTGGGGAGGCTCGACCGGGGAGGCGCTGCTCGCCCAGCTCGGTGTAGTCGAAGCCCGGCCCCGCCAACAAGCGCGTGCGCTCGGAGGTGAGGATCTGCATGGGGCGAGCGATGGACTCCAGGCGCGCCGCGACGTTGACCACATCGCCGATGGCCGTGTACTCCATGCGCTGCTCTGAGCCGATGTTGCCCACCACGCTCTCCCCGGAGTTGATCCCCACCGCGATCTGTAGCTGCGTGCCGTACTTGGCCTGCCACGCCTCATTACCGATCTCCAGCCAGCTCATAATCTCCTCCGCCGCGCTCAGCGCACGCCGCGCGTGATCTGCCTGCGGGGTCGGGGCGCCCCAGATGGCCATCACGCAGTCGCCGATGAACTTATCGACCGTGCCGCCGTGGCGAAAGATGATCTCGGTCAGCAAGGTGAACAGCTCATTGAGCATGGCCACCACCTCCTCGGGCGGCAGCCGCTCGGTCATGGGCGTAAAGGCGACGACGTCGGCGAAGAGGACCGTGATGGGCACGCGCTGACCGCCGAGCTTCATGTCTTGCTCGCGGAGGATGACCTTCTCCACCAGCGCGCTGGGGAGGTAGCGGCCCAGATCGCTGCGGATCGCCAGCTCCTCCTTGATGCGCGCGTCGCTCTCTTGCAGATCGGCGGCGGCGGCGCTCATGGCCTCACCCAGCAGCGCCAGCTCATCGCGTGTGTGTACGGTCACGCGCTTATCAAAGCGTCGCTGGGAGAGATCGCGGGCGAAGTCCGCCAGCGTCTGGATCGGGGCGCTGATTCGCCGCGCGAGGAGCAGCGCCAGGAAGAGGGCTAAGAGCAAGGCCAAGAGCAGCGTGAGGATCATCCACCGCCGCATGGTGGCGATGGGACCGTAGATCCGCGCGTGGGGCTGCTGGATGATCGCCCCCCAGGGCCAGCCCTTGACCCCGATGACCGCGCCGACCCAGCGCACGCCATCGTGCTCATACTCCAGGGCGAGCGAGGCGCCTTGGCGCAGCTGCCCAGGCGTCAAGGCGGCGTGGAGCGGGTGGGCCTTGAGATCGGCCAAGGGCGCCCGCCCGCCTGAGATGATGCCGCGCCCGGCCTCATCCAGGAGGAGCAGCTCCTCTTCGGCGCCGTTGAGGTGGATCTGGGTCAACCGCTCGGCGCGGGCGTGCAGCGCGTTGAGCGGCGCCCAGGTGACGAGGTAGCCCGTGATCTCCCCGGCGGGCTTAAGCGCCCGGCCCAGCGGGACACGCAGCCGCCCCTTGGCGTGATGCGCTTGCCCCGACGCGCGCCCCTCCGCCCTGAGCGCCTCAAGCAGCGCGGGGGGCAGCGTCTCAGGCGCCTTAATGGCCTCTGCTTGCTCAATCGAGTCGATCAGCGCGCCATCAGGATCATAGATCGCCAACATATCGAGCTGCGCGTCGCCCTCGATGAGCGCGCGGGCCAGGGCGAGGCGGGCGTCCTCCTCCAGCGCCTCATCGACGAGGACGCGGCCCACGGTCAGCACGCGGGTATCGGCGGCGCTCATGGCCTCATCGAGGCTGCTGGCGATGTCATCGGCGAGGGCGATCTGTAGCTCCTGAATCCGCGCGCGGATCTCATCGGTGTTGAGGTCGATCAGCGTCAAGCCTGCGGCCAGGAGCGGGATGACGGCGATGAGCGCGGCCATCACGCTCAGCTTCAGGCGCAGGGGGACCTTGGCGGAGAGCCCCCGCGTGAACCCTGTGGTTGATCTCATTGCGCTCCCTTTCATCTCTGAGCTGAGCATTTTCGGGCAGAGCCTAGCCGCTCAGCGCCGCGCTCAAAAGGGCCCCGAGAGGCGCGCGAGGAGGGGTGAGGTTCAGAGTCACCAGCGCGGGTCGCGTGGGGTGGGGTCTAGACCCCCCAGGGGCCTCGTCGAAGCTGAAAGCAGATGCTGGCCGAAAACACGATAGGTAGTCTCCACAAGGCGGCGACAAGGGCGCGCCTCGTTTGCCGCCTATCGCGCTATGTTTTCTAAAAGATTGCGAAACTCCCTGGGGTTTAGATTTTGCTACTCGCGCCCCGAGGGTTGAAAAAAAAGGAGCCATGATGTTTAGAGCTTTCCTCTCGCTGCTGTGTATAAGCGCCTTGGCGGCGCCCTCAGCGGCGCAAGTGACGCGCTTCAGCGAAGACGTCAGCCGCGCCATCGACCAAGGGCTGGAGAGCTTGGCGGGGCGCGGGGCCTTCGCCAACCCAAGCCCCTCCGGTGAGGCGGCGGGGCTCGTGGCCCTGGCGCTCCTAGAGAAGCGCGAGAGCGCCGATCAAGAGGCGGATCGCACCGGCTACAGCAACGCGCGGCCTCAAGACAAGGCGCGCCTTGATCAGATCATGGCCTTCATCATCGCCCGCGCGCGCAACGGTCACCACCGCGCCTACCAAGACGGCGCGGATCTGATGGCCCTCTCTGTCTATCTGCGCACGGAGGGGCCGGATCAGCAAGGCGCCTTGGCGGGGATTCAGAACCTCGTCGAGCGCTTTAGAGTCGGGATAAACGGTTCAGATTATTGGGATTACAGCGTGGGCGGCGGCCGCAATGACTCCTCCACCACGCAGTTCGCCATGGCCGGCCTCGGCGCCGCGCGCACGGTCTTCAACTCCCCGGACTATCGCGATCCACAGCGGGAGGCCATCGTCGCCGATCTGACCTCACGGACGGCGCGCGCCTATCAGCGCAACGCCCGCGCGGGCGACCTCGGCAACGGCGAGATGGGCCACAACTACATCGCGGGTGGCGCTCCAACGGGGCAACAGACCGCCTCAGGGCTCTGGTGCCAGCTCATCGGCGGTTTTGACCTCAATAACGCCTCAGTTCAAGCCTATTTGCGCTGGCTTTACCAACACTATGACTACGCCGACAACTTCCCCAGCGCGAATATCCACTTTTACTTTATGTGGTCTTCATCCAAGGCCCTTGACATGCTCAGCAGCTCAGGAATTGAGCCCAATCCGGGGAACATCTCCCCTGATATGCTGGGCAGCTTAGCGCCCAACGCCGCGCCCGCCAATGGCTCTCGTAAGCTCCACTACGACCCCAATACCGTCCCACGCGCGCCCAACTGGGGCAATGATGGCGCTGGCTATTACGCAGACGCGAGGGAGCCCGCCCGCTGGTACTTCGACTATGCCTATCAGCTGATGCTCAACCAGCGCGCGGGCGGCGACTTCGTGGGTGGCTGGAATAACTGGTCCCGCGACGCTTATGCGCTCTTGGTGCTGGAGCGCTCCATCGGCGGCGCCTGCCTCGACTATGACCACGATGGCGTCTGCGACGATGAGGATAACTGCCCCGGCTTTATCAACCCCGATCAGAGCGATCGTGACGGGGACGGCGTGGGTGATGTCTGCGATGGCTGCCCCAACCATCCCGATCCCGATCAAGACAACGTGGACGGCGATGAGGTCAACGACGCCTGCGACAACTGCCCCCAGCACGCCAACAGCAACCAAGCGGACGCCGACGGCGACGGCGTGGGCGATGTCTGTGACTCCTGCCCCAACGCCGCCAACGGCGGCCAAGGTGACGGCGACGGCGACGGCGTGGGCGATGTCTGTGATAACTGCCCGCAGGACAACAACGCCAACCAGAGCGACGGCGATGATGACGGCGTGGGCGACGCCTGCGACAACTGCCCTGCGGCGGAGAACCCCAACCAGATGGACCGGGATCTCGACGGCATCGGCGATGAGTGCGATCCCTGCCCTGACGGCGCCGACGGCGGCAACGAAGACGCGGACGGCGATGGCGTCGGCGACGTCTGTGACAACTGCGTCAACGTGCCCAACCCTGATCAGCGCGATCTCGACGGCGATGACTTCGGCGACGCCTGCGACAGCTGCCCTGGCCTGTGGGCGCGTGATCCCGATCAGATGCCGGATCGCGACGGCGACGGCGTGGGCGACGAGTGCGACAACTGCCCCAACGTGCCCAACCCTGATCAAGAGAACGAGGACCTCGATATCTACGGCGATGTCTGCGATCCCTGCCCCGCCGTGGCGGGCATCCACGACGTAGACACGGACGGCGACGGCCTCAACGACGAGTGTGATCGTTGCCCCACGCGCGGCGATCCCGATCAGCTCGACAGCGACGGCGACGGCGTGGGCGACAGCTGCGACAACTGCCCTGAGATCGCCAACCCGATCCCCAACGGCGCCCGTGAGCAAGAGGACAGCGACGGCGACGGCATCGGCGACCTCTGCGACAGCTGCCCGACGCGCGCGGGCGGCGATCCCAGCGACGACGACGGCGATGGCCTCGGCGCGGCCTGCGATAACTGCCCGACGGTCTCCAACGTGACCCAGATCGACGATGACGGCGACGGCATCGGCGACGCCTGCGACGTCTGCCCGACGATCAACTCCCTCAACCAGCAAGACCGCGACGGCGACGGCGTGGGCGATGAGTGCGACAACTGCGTCAACGTCGCCAACCCAGGGCAAGCGGACGGCGACAACAACGGCGTGGGTGACGCCTGCGATCCGTGCGGTGACGCGGGCCGTGACGCGGACAACGACGGCGTCAGCGACGCCTGCGATAACTGCCCTGGCGTGGCCAACCCTGATCAGTCTGATCTCGACGGCGACGGCGACGGTGACGTCTGCGACCTCTGCCCGGAGATGAACTACCAAGGCGACAGCGACGGCGACAACGACGGCCTCGGCGACGCCTGCGACAACTGCCCCTTCGTCAACAACCCCGATCAGGCGGACGCGGACGGCGATGGTCTTGGTGATGTGTGTGAGCCGTGTGTGGCCGATGTTGAGGTGGATCAAGACGCGGATGGGGTCTTTGACCAGTGTGACAACTGCCCCACGATCTTTAACCCCACGCAGGACGATCGCGACGGCGATCAGATCGGCAACCTCTGCGATAACTGCCCGGATGTCATTGGCTTATTGCAGACCGACAGCGACGGCGACGGCATCGGCGATCTCTGCGATAACTGCCCTGATTTGGCCAACCCCAACCAAGAGAACGTGGACGGCGACGCCCTGGGCGATGCCTGCGATTTCTGCCCCAACGTGCCCAACTGGGGTGAGGCGGACACGGACAATGACGGCTTTGTCGATGCCTGTGACACCTGCCCCATCGACCCTGATCCGGCCCAACTCGACAGCGACGGCGACGGCGTAGGGGACCTCTGTGATAACTGCAACGGCGTCCACAACCCCAACCAGCGTGATCGCGACGGTGACGGCAACGGCGACGCCTGCGATCTCTGCCCTGATGACATCGCCGCAGCCCAGGGCGACGTTGACAACGACGGCCTCGCCGACGCCTGCGACAACTGCCCCAACATCGCCAATCCGGGTCAAGCGGATCGCGACGGCGACGGCGTGGGCGACGCCTGTGATCCCTGCACCCCGCAGAACCCCGCCGACGCCGACGGCGACGGCGTGGCCGACGAGTGTGACAACTGCCCGATGGTGCTCAACGACAACCAGCGCGACGCCGACGGCGACGGCGTGGGCGACGCCTGCGACCTCTGCGACGCCCTCCCTGGCGCGCCGGGCGGCGATCTCGATGGCGATAATGTCGGCGACAACTGCGACAACTGCCCCAACACCCCCAACGCCGATCAATTCGACAGCGACGGCGACGGCGTGGGCGACGCCTGTGACTTCTGCGACGCGGCCGATCCCAATGACAGCGACGGCGACGGCGTCGTTGACAGCTGCGACAACTGCCCCAACGTGCCCAACCCCGACCAAGGCGATCTCGATCACGATCGACGCGGCGACGCCTGCGATCCCTGCACGACGGTGGCCTTCGAGGGTGATCTCGACACCGACTTCGACGGCGTAATGGACGCCTGCGACAACTGCCCGATGGACGGCAACATCGGCCAGAACGACGTTGACGGGGACGGCATCGGCGATGACTGCGACAACTGCCCTGGCGTCTCCAACGCCGATCAGCGTGACCGCGATCACGACGGCGTCGGCGACGTCTGCGATCTCTGCCCCTTCGTGACCGGCAACAACCAGCGCGACAGCGACAGCGACGGCGTGGGTGATGTCTGCGACAACTGCCCCAACGCCGCCAACCCAGGCCAAGGCGACGTGGACTTTGACGGGATCGGCGACGCCTGCGACACCTGCGAGCCCTCGATCCAGGTGGACATCGACGGCGACGGCGTCTTTAACGAGTGCGACAACTGCGTCGGCGTCGATAACCCCACGCAGGCCGACCGCGACGGCGACGGCGTCGGCGACGCCTGTGACGCTTGCCCCGACTTCGCCGGCGACGCGGGCGGCGACATGGACAACGACGGCGTGGGCGACGCCTGCGACAACTGCCCTGACGTGGAGAACCCTTGGCAGTCTGATGAGGACGGCGACGGCATCGGCGATATCTGTGATCTGTGCAACCCCAATGATCGCAGCGACACGGACATGGACGGCTTCACCGACAGCTGCGACAACTGCCCCGACGTGTTCAACCCCGACCAAGGTGATCGCGATCATGATCGCGTCGGCGACGCCTGCGATCCTTGCCCGGAGCGGCCGCACTTCAGCGAGATCGACAGCGACGGCGACGGCGTCGTTGATGACTGTGATGTCTGCCCCACGCACGCCGACCCTGAGCAGTTCGACAGCGACGGCGACGGCATCGGTGACGCCTGCGACAACTGCCCCGACGTGCCCAACCCCGACCAAGCCGACGGCGATCATGACGGCGAGGGCAACCGCTGCGACGACTGCAACCGCTGGCGCCCAGAGATCTGCAACGGCATCGACGATGACTGTGACGGCGAGGTGGACGAGGACATCGAGGATCTCCCCGCCACCTGCGAGGCCGCCGACGCCGCCTGCGGCACGGGCGTGCCGCGCTGCGCCAACGGCGAGCTGGTCTGCGACGCCTCAGGCGGCGACAACAGCTCTGAGATCTGCAACGGCCTGGACGACAACTGCGACGGCATCATCGACAACCCGGAGGGCTGGGGTGAGGCCTGCGACACGCAGCGCGTCGGCGTCTGCGCCATTGGCATCATGGAGTGCGGCGCGGGCGAGCTGGGCTGCCACCAGCGCATGGAGCAGGGCATCGAGCGCTGCAACGGCCACGACGATGACTGCAACGGCGTGATCGACGACGGCCTGCGCAACGCCTGCGGCACCTGTGGATCGCTCGATCTCGACATCTGCGACGGCGAGGACAGCGACTGCGACGGCGAGATCGACGAGAACCCCAACTGCGGCGTGGGTCAACAGTGCGTTGGCGGCGAGTGCGCCGACCCCTGCGAGGACAGCAGCTGCGCTGGCGATCGGATCTGCAACGATGGCTGGTGTGTCAGCCCCTGCATGGACATCGTCTGTGAGCATGGGATGGTCTGTGAGGGCGGCACCTGCGTCGATCCCTGCGTCGGCGTTGGCTGCGGCGATGGCCGTGTCTGCTTCCTTGGCGAGTGTGTCTACGATCACTGCGCCTATACCGGCTGCCCCGAGGGTCAAATCTGCGATGGAATGGGCTGTATCAATGACCCATGCAGTACGGTGGACTGTGGTCCGGGCAGCTTCTGCCGTGTTGGCGTCTGCGTGCAGAGCTGCGCGACCGTGGCCTGCGGCTTTGGCGAGGTCTGCTACGACGGCGCCTGTGTGCCGGATGAGTGCGCCACGATCGACTGCGGTGACAGCCAGGTGTGCAGCGGCGGCGTCTGCGTCGAGGCCGACGCCTGCCTCTACGCGGAGTGCGCGCCGGGCGAGATCTGCCAAGGCGGCGCCTGCGTCATCGACAGCTGCGTCAGCATCACCTGCGCGCCGGGCGAGAGCTGCGAGATGGCGCCGGACGGCGCGGCCCAGTGCGTGACGGCCTGGGAGCCTGATCCGCTGCCTTGGGAGCAAGGCGGCGAGGCGGGCGGCGGCGGCAGCGGCGGCGCG
>JAHJCH010000026.1 GCA_018813065.1 Myxococcota bacterium | reverse complement strand
TGGGCGGCGGCGGCGGCGAGCCGGGCGGCGACACGGCGGCCATGGGCCCTGTCAATGATTGGGGTCCGGCGGCGCGCCTCACCAGCCTCGACCTCCCCGCCGACACCAACGCGGCCATGGCTGCGGGCTGCACCGTCCAGGGCGAGAAGTACGGCTCCAGCCTGGGTGGCCTCCTGGCCCTCACGGCCATGATCCCGGGCGCGCCCCAGCCCACGCCGGGTGAGCCCATCCTCGCGCCCTACCTCAACGAGGACGAGAACGGCGAGATCCAGCTCATCATGCTCGCGCAGCTCAATGGCTGGGCCGAGGGCCAGACGGGCAACGACGTCGGCACCGCCGACCTCCGCTTCTTCCTCGGCGATTACGTTGACAGCAAGTTCTTCATCGATCCCAGCGCCTTTATCGACGGCGATCCGGCCAACGAGCCCCTGGTCCACTTCGCCGCCGAGGTCTCCAACGGCCAGCTCAGCACCGAGCCGGCGCCTTACTTCTTCAACATGCCCATCATGGAGGGCCTTGAGCTGGCCATCACCTTGGCCCAGACCGAGGTCTTCGGCGCGCTGACCGTCGAGGGCGGCGGCTGGGGCGCCAACGGCGTCATCCAGGGCTACATCACCCGCGAGGGCCTGATTACGCTGATCGAGGCTCTCCAGGTCGCCTGCAACTCTGAGGCGCCCCCCAGCTTCTGCGCCCAAGCGGGCCAGTTTATTGACATCAACGACACCGACGCGGTCATGGGCTTCCTGCTCAGCCTCGTCTCCCTTGACGCCTTCGTCGGCGCCGACAACATGCCCGCCGCCTGCACCGGCGAGGGCGGCGATCGCGAGTGCTGCCCTGCCGAGGGCTGCAACGCCATCAGCGTCTGCCTCCCTGCGATCATGAGCCCGATTACGATCAGCGGCCTCAGCGCGGCGGGCAAATAAACCGACCCGGCTTCAACCCCGCCTTAAAAAAACTCAGTACTGCCCGATAAGCCTAAAGAAAGGCCCGTGGCGATCCTCACTGAGCCGATCAAACTCATCGTCACTAAATTGAGCGAAGTTATAACCCAAGCCGACGCGCACGCGCTCCTTGACGATATAATTAAGCTCAAGAGCCACGCCGTGCATGGACTGCTCGGCCAAGCTTGTCCATAAGTAACGATACTCACCGCCGACATCCCAAGCCTTCGCCAAGTGATAATTCAGTCGATTGATCCAAAGGACATTATGACTTGTCTGCTGGGGCAAGCCGGGGACGCGCAAGCGATAATGCTTATAGGCGACCTTCTCGACCAACTGAAGGTTCCAAGGCAGCTCTAAGACAGGCACGAGGGAGAGCACATCGCTCAGCTCACGCTCAGGCAGCTCCAAACCCACCAAGATGGGTCGCTGCTCCAAGCGCCGCGCCAGCTTTAAGAGCGCCCAAAAGCGGCGATGATGTCGTGGCCGCCAAGCCAGCCCCAAGCTCGCCTCCAGCAGTTCCGCCGCCGTGGCCTCCTGCTCCAGATCCTCGGTCTGGCTCCAGTTCAGCCGCGCCATCAGGGTCAGATCGGGGTGAAGGCGCAGGCTCAGGGCGTTGAGCGCCACGAGCTGAAGTGTATCGCGGCGTGTCCCTGCGTTCAGGCCACCCAGGGGCGTCGCCAGAGCCCCAGACGCTGGGGCCAAGGTTGAGGTGGTCGGCGCCGCGCTGGGCGCCAGCGTCGTCGGCGCCGCGCCAGCGTCCTCATAGCGCAGCTCATAGCGCCCTTGGGCCTGCAAGCGCCGCCCATCGAGATAAGCCAGGCCCAAGGAGAGGCTATCGATGGTGAAATCTTGCCCTTGCTGACCAAAGACCTGGCTGTGCTCAAAGCCCCCGTCCACGCTGAGCTTAGGCGAGAGGGCGATCCGATGCCCCAAGCCCAGCACCGCGCGGCTCTGCTGCCCCAAGCGGCTTTGATCCAGCTGATACTCCCCATAAGCGCGGCTGCGGGCCCCGAGGCGCTCCTCCGCGCCGAGCACCCCGGTCAGCCGATGCTCACCTTGGGTCTGACTGACGCGCTCCTGCGCGTAGGCGGTGTGCCGCTCATTGAGGTGGGCCCGCGCCCCGATCAAGGTGGCGTTATCCCCTGACCAGCGCAGGGACTCCAGGGCCTCGACCTCCAGGGCCTTGGCGACGCGATAGCGCGCCCCTGCGGTGGTCGTCATCAGATCCTCGAAGCGCGAATAGACCTGATCAGAGCCACGCAAGATGGCCTCTTGCCCTGCCAGGAGTGTCCAACTTGGGTTGAGGGCATACTCACCGTGGAGGCTCAGCCCATCGGTGAGCACTGGCTCAGGCAGGGTCGCCAGGGCGCGCTCGGCGTGGAGCCACTCTGTCTCCAGCTTCAGCCGCCCCTCGATCACCTGATGGCTCAAGCGTGAGATCTTTTGCTCGCTGGCCGCGCCGCCGAGGGGGCTCACCGCCGCGCCCGTCGCGCCCAAGCCGCCTGCTGCGCCCAAGCCGCCTGCTGCGCCCAAGCCACTGCTGCCCAAGCCCGCCAAGGTCGAGGGCCGCGCGCTGGGCTCCACCGTGGCGGCGTCATACTGAAAGCGCAGGCGATGAGCCGGGTTGATCTGCCACTCGCTGAGGAAGCCCAGCTTCTCCATGGCCTGCTGGCTGATTGTCCCAGAGGCCGAGAAGCCTGCGCTGACCTGCTGCCAATAGAACCGCGTCGAGAGCCAGTCACGATCCCCGGCGCCGAAGAGATCATCCAGCTCGATCTTGCCGCGGATCAGGGCCGCCTCACCGGTGGCCTGCGCCTCATTACGGAGGCTAAAGGGCTGAAAGCTCAGCCCGCCGTCATCGCTGCGCAGGGACGCGCCGCTGGCGCCCTCGCTCTGGGCGTACTCCACCTCCAGGAAGGTCTGACGGGCGGGCTGAAGCTTGAGATCCGCGCCGCGCAGGGTATAGCGCGGCGCGCCATCCACGCGCCCCTCCTCCACCCAGCCCGCGCCGATGCTCAAGGGACCCCAGGTCTCGCGGGCGTGGGCGCCCGCCGCCGTCTCGCCCTCGCCGCGCAGATCGCGGTGATCGTACTCCACGGCCAAGAGCTGCGGATGACCGTCGAGGACCTCGGGGTGGCCGGGCTGTGGCAGCGCGCCGAACAGCCCGCTGGTCACGCTGGCGATGGGCTGCCGAGCCAAGAGGCGCCCGTCGAGGTAGCGCATGGTGTAATCGGCCTCACGGGAGAGGACGCGGCGGCTCAGCTCCACGCCGGAGATGCGATCACGGGTGATCAAAGAGACGCGCTCGCTGCCCTCCACCAGATCGCGGTGGGGCAGATAATAAAGCGAGCCGCCCGTGCCGCGCAGCTCCACATAGGCGTGCCGCTCGGGCTGCTCCAGATCGGCGACGTGGGCCTCGATCTCATGCTTGACCGGCCCCGTCATCACCTTGAGGCGCGCCTGCGCGCCGTAGAGGGCGCGCTGATAACGAAACAGCTCGACGCCGCGCAGATCCGCCTTAAAGTTGCCCACGGTGAGGCGGCTCTCATCGGCTTGGAGCAGCACATACAGGGGGCCTCGGCTCTGCGCGTCATCCACCTCGACGGCCTCATCGCCATAAACCGGGTAGAACGCCTCGGGATCGATGAGCTGCCGAAAATAGGGCGCCTCTGCCGCGTCACGCGCGGTGTCGAGGTGGGCCGTGACCTCATAATTTTTAAAGATCCCGCCCAAAATGGCCTCACCGCGCGCGTAGCCCTTGAGGTACACCGAGGCGCGCCCCTCCAGGGTCAAGGCGTCGCCGACGTGGGCGACGGCGCGGCGCCCATCGGGGCGCTCATTCAAGGCGCTGAGCCCCTCCGCCAAGGCCATCACAAAGAACGCCTGATCAGGCACCGACAAAGGGTGCTCCAGGACCGCGCGATGACCCTCATCATCTATGGCCACGAAGCGCACGATCTGCGCCCCGGCCGGCAAGGTGACTTCGCCCCAAAAGGCGCCATCCTCGGCCACATCAACTGGACGCCCGTTGACCTCGACGCGATGACCGGGCGTGGCGCGGCCACGGAAGGGCAATCGACGCCCACGCAGGGTCGCAGAGGGGGGCGGGAGATCCACTGAAAAGAGGCTCGAAGAGGCCGCCGTGGGCGGCTCCCCTTTGGGGCGCGCTCGTCCTTGCAGGGCGGCCCGCCCGAAGGCCGCCAGATCGGCGCGCTCGGCGGGGCTCAAGGCCGCCTGATCGGGCTTGAGCTTGAGCCCACTGGCCGCCTCATGAGTGGGCGTGGTCGTCGTCGTGGGCCGCGCGCCGGTCAGCGGCCCGAGGCGCTGATAAAGGAGGCGGCCGCCCGCGCGATCCACGCTCTCAAAGGCGCCCTTACCGGGCGCGGCGCGGCGGGGCGCCAGCTTTTGATAGTCACCCGCGCCGGGGCGGGGCGCCAGCTTCTCATAGCGGGGCTTGGAGGCGGCGCGCGCCGCGCTCATCGCCGGGCTGGGCGCAGGCTTAACCCGCTTCGCCTTGATCTTCGCCTCGAACTCAGCCTCGAACTCAGCCTCGATCTCGGCGTCCACGTCCGCCGCCGTCAGTGGCGGCGTGATCCAATCCACGGCGCGGCGGCCATCAGCCAGGGCGCGCTCGACCAAGATCGCCTCGCCGGGCGTCACCATCAGGGTCATGGCCGCCTTACCCGCCTCAAAGGGCAGCGGCGCGCCGTTGATCCACAGGCCCACGGGCCAGGAGGGGGGCGGTGTCGCCGCCGCGCCGACCTGCGCATACGCGTTGATCTGGATGAGCCGCCCCTCAGGCAGGGTCAAGGTCAGGGTGAGGGTGTAGCGCCCAGCCTTGGGCGGCTTGAAGCGCAGGGCCGCCACGCCGCCATCGCCATCGTCGTGATGCACCTCCCGCCCCGCCTCATCCTCCACGCGCAGCCGCCACGCCAGGGGCTTGACCTCCGCCTCCACCGCCCAGGTCGCCTCACGACCGGCGCGCAGGCGGGCGGGCGGGGTTAAACGCAGCGCGGGGATCGGCGGCGCGGCGCGCCCCCCCACCAGGGTGATCCCCTCCGCGCGCCCGGTGATCCGCGTCGCGCGGGTGCGCGGCGGCTTGGGGGGGCTGAGGCGTGGATCGAGAGGGTGGCGCACCACCGCGCGGCGGCCATCAGCGCCTCGGATCAGCACCTCTGCATAGGCCCGCTCGGCCTTAAGCAGCGTCAGCGCGAACCCGCCGCTCTGATCAAGGGGCGCGCGGTGTTGATCCAGGGCGACCTCGGGGCGCCAACGCGCCGTGGGGGCCTTAAACGGGGCGGGGGGGCGCGCCGTGGGGGGCTTGGGAGGCGGCGACGTCGTGGCCTGCGCATAGATCTCGATGCGCGCGTTGCGCTGCCGGTTACGCGCGGTGAGATTGGGGGCCAAAAGGACCTGATCCCCGCGCCCGCGCGCGGCGACGACGGGCAAACCGAGGCTGCGCTTGAGGTAAACGGCCAGGGCATCGGCGCGGCGCTGGGTTTGACGCAGCGGCCCCCCGTGGACCTCCACCATCAGCGGCCCTTTCTCTTTAAATTTCGAGGCCTCCCGTTGGAGGACGCTGCGCAGGCGCAGGCCCACATTGACCCCATTAAAGCCCTCGGAGGGGAGCCGCGCCAGCCGCCGAGGGGGCGCGGCGCGGGGCGCGGGCGGGGGTGACGGCGGCGCAGAGACGCCATAACCGAAGACCCCCGCCGCGCTGCCGATAATCAGCCCCGCCGGCCCCTCCAATTCCACGCGATAGGTGTACGATCGCCCCGCCTCCAGGCCCTCCAGCGGCCAATCGATCGTCGTCGGCGCGCCTGCCCCAGCGGCGACGACGCGCTCGGCCTCGCCCACCGCGCCGATCCACAGCGACCAGCGCGCCCAAGCCCCCTCCGGCGGGGCAACAGCCAGGCGCAGAGGCGCGCTGGCCTGGGGATCGAGGTCGCGCCCCTCGGCGGGGCTCGTCACCGTCAGCGTTGGCAGCGTATAGAGGGTGTCATCAAAGCGGACGTGCCGCAGATCACCCGAGATCAGCATCACGGAGGCCGGCTCAAAGGGCGCGACGCCCTCGGGGATCGCCGCCCGCGTGGTGGTTGGGCAGGTGATGCCGAAGTCCACCTTGGCGGGGAGGCCTCGGGTGAAGCTGATCACCCGCGCCGCCTCGGTCGTCAGGCGCGCCGAGGGCAGCAGATCACGCTCATCGAGCTTGATGAGGTGGCTGCCGGGGGCGATCCCCTTGAGGTGATAGTCCCCCGCGCCGTCGGTGAGCGCGTAGACGCCCGTGTCGAGGAAGACGCGGGCGCCTGGATAGCCCAGCTCGCCCTCGCCTTGCTCCCCATCGCCGTCGGCGTCGCAGAAGACGCGGCCCATCAGGAGGCCCAGATCAAACTCGGGATCGGGCGTGACGTAGATCTCAGCCTCGACGACCGCGCTGAGGGGCGCGCTTGCCTGGGTGATCAGCCGCGCGCGGTTGACGTAGCGCGTGTAGGGCTTGGCATGCGCGCTGACCGTGGCTTGATAGCGCAGCTTGACCTGCGCGCCGGCGGGCAAGTCAAAGGGCAGCGCCGCCTCGGGGGCCTCGGGCGGTCCCAGGCGTCCAAAGCGCAGCGCGCCGCCCTCCCAGATGGGATCGCCCTGGCCGAAGACCACCTCGCGGCCCTCGCGGACCTCGATCAAGGCCGCAGAGTTGGGCACATACCTCAGCCCCCGTGGGAGCTGATCGCGCAAGAACACGCCGCCTTGGCCGCCTCGCCCGTCATAGATGAGATCCGTGGCGCTGCGGTTGGAGATGTCCACCTCATAGGTGACGATCTCGCCGAGCTTGGCCGTGGGGCGGCGGCTGCGCTTGGTGACGAGGAGGAGGGCTGAGAGCGGATCGGCGGGGATGTGGTTATTGGAGATGACCTCACCGGCGCGCAGATCGAAGGCGAGGAAGTGAACGCGCTGCTCTTCGGGGAGGAGGCCTGGCGCAGACGCGCTGACCACAGCAGCGCCGCCGCGCCAGGCGCCCGCCTCGGGCGGATCGAGGAGCGAGGGGGTGGCGAAGCCCTGATCGGACTCCAAGGCCAAGACATATCGCCCCGCCTCGCGCACCCCCATTCGATAGAGGCCCAGCGCGTTGAGCCGCTGCCCTTGTTGGCTGGGATCTTCGAGGGCCGAGGCGGGCGCCAAGGCCGAGGCGGGCGGTCGCGGCGCGGCGCTGAGATCATCGGCGCTGAGATCATCAACGCGATAGATCGCGAGGCGCGCCCCGGCCACCGGCGCCATGGTCATGGCGTCATAGATCAGCCCAGAGCCGCCCAGGGCGATCTGCTCACCCAGCGTGGCGACGTGGGTCCCTAGGCGGACCATGCGGCGCTCAAAGAGGACGCCCTCGGGGCTGCGGATCTCCAGCTGATAATCGCCGGGGAGCAGGCCCTCAAAGGCGAAGCGCCCCTCGGCGTCGAGGGTGGCGCGCCGGGCGTCGAGCCCTTGAGGCAGCGCCACATCTTGGAGCGCGGCGCGCCAGCCCACCGCCTCCATGTCGCCTACGGGCTGAAAATCGCTCAGGCCGTTGCGCTCGGCGTAGACCTGCCCCTCATAGCGGCTGCGCCACAGCTCGAGATCCAGGCGGGTGGCGACGAAGGTCTCAAAGCCCCCCGCGCCGATGATGTCGGCGCGCAGCGTCGCCGCGCCGCGCTTGCGCAGGCGATCGACTTGATAGCCCAGCGTGTAGCGGACCCGCGCGCCGGGGGGCAGCGCCCCGACATCGATGAGGTAGCGCCCACGCCCAAAGGCCCCCGCCGGGGCGGGCAGCCGCGCGGCGCCCTCGGGCAGCGACGCGGCGGGATCGAGGCTGAGCTTCGGCGGCGTATCTGTGGTGAGCTGTAGCCCCTCCAAGGCCTCCCCCCCGGTGTTCTCCAAGGTGATCTCCAGTGTCAGGGGGCCGCCCGCGTAGACGGGCGTGGCGGTGGGCCGCATGGAGAGGCGCAGGCTCTGACTTTGGGCTTGGACCTCCAGGGTCGTGGGGCGCTGGGGCGTGGCGTCATCGAGGCGATCATCGGACAAGATCGGCGCCAAGCGCACGGCCTGGGCCTCGGCCTGATTGCTGATCCTCGGCGCGGCGGCGGGCTCAAGGCGCGTCTCGAAGCTGAGGAGGTGGCTGGCGCCTGGCGGCGCGGCGGCCAGCCGCAGCTGCACAAGCTGATCGCGCACGATCCCCTCATCGCCGTCGGCGGCCTCGGTCAGCGCGCGGCCATCGAGGCGCAGCGAGCCGGGCACGAAGGCCGCGCCGGGTGGCAGCGGATCAACGAGGAGGAGATCCCGCGCCGTGGCCGTGCCCGCGCTGAGGAAGGAGATCCGCCAAGCGGCGACGTCGCCGACGCGCGCGCGGCCGCCCTCGACGCTGACCTCCTTGAGCAGGTTGACCAGGCGTGGCTCACCCAAGACCTCAAAGCGCGCCGTATCGCTGACCTCACCGCCCTCCCAGACCAGCGTGGCGGTGTTCTCGATGACGACCCCCTCCATCAAGCCGGGGTCCACGTCCACCTCATAGGCCAGGGTGACGACCTCGCCGGGGCTCAGGGGCCGCCAGCGCAGCAGATCGACCGTCACGCCAGGCCCCTCGGAGGGGATCGGCGCGCCGTTGAGGGTCAAGGCGCCTGGCCGCAGGGCGATCCCCTGCGCCAAGGGATCGCGCAGCCAGGCGCTTGAGGGCGCGCGGTTGCCCAAGCTGTTGATCTGGACCTGATAAGCGGCGCGGTGATCGCGCTGGATGGCCTCGGGATCGCTGAGCAGCCGCTTGGAGACGCCCAATTCAGCGCCGCCCTCCACGATCAAGCGCGTGGGATCGCCCAGCTCGGGGGTGCTGGGATCATCGCTGGGGAGGATGATCAGATCACCTGTGGCGCGGGTAAAGGCTTGATTGGCGATGATCTCCCCGGCGGGGGCGCCTTGACGGACACGGGCGGTGAGGCTCACCTCCACGCGCGCCCCGGGTGCCACGCGCCCCAGGGCGGGCAGGGTGGCGGCCTGCCACGTCACCGCGCCGCGCGCCGCGTCAAAGACGCCGCCGCGATCAGGCTCAACGGCGTCGAGCCAGGTCAGGGGCAGCGGATCGTCGATGATGACGCCGCGCACCTCACCGGCGCCTTGATTGATCAGCGTCAGCCGATAGCGGATCGTCGCGCCGGGCCGGGCGCCCTCCGCGCCCAAGACCTCCACGGCCTTCAGCAGCCGCAGGGCGCCGCGCCCCGCCACGGTAAAGCTGATCTCGGCCAGCGTGTAGCGCCCCAGGCCCTCCAAGCGCGCTCCAAACTCATTGCGCACCACCGTTCCGCTGGCTGTGTCGGCGTTGATCCGACCTCGCAGCGCCAAGACCCGCGTCTCACCGGGCGCCAAGGCCTCGACGCGCCAGCGCGCCACCCCGCCCGCCTCCAAGACGCCGCCGACGGGGTTGATCTGACCGACCTCGGGCGGGGGGACATCGATCACGTCCACCCAAGGGGCGCTGACCGTGCCTGTGTTGGTCACGCTGAGGCGCCAAGTGATGGGATCACCTGGGGCGAAGTCACCGCCGTTGTCATCGCTGACGGCCTTGCTCAGCGACAAGGCGGCGTGGGCGCTGACCGTCAGGACCGTGGGATCATGGGGGCCATCGACCTGGGGATCATCGCTCAGCCAGGGAGGCTGGGCGAGGGCGGACACCTCGGCCTGATTGCTGATCCGCGCCCCGTCGGGCTGATCGGCGCCGATCTGGGCCTGGACTTGGGCGTTAAAGGTCGCGCCAGGGGCCAGCTCGCCGATCACCCAGCGCAGGCGCGCAGCTTCCACCTCAGCGGGGGGCCGCGCGCCGACGAGGCGCAGCTGTGGCGGCAGCGGATCCTCCAGCGTGACGCCCCGCGCCGTCACCCCGCCCGTGTTCTCCAAGGTCAAGAGGTAGGTGATCACCTCGCCGGGGCGGCGCCCCTCGCCGCCGCCCTCGATGATCTTGTCCACGCGCAGCGCCACCTGGTTGCTGACCCGGATCACCGTGGGATCATCGGCCTCGGGCGTCGCCGGATCATCGGAGCGCAGCGCGCCGACGGTGGCTTGATTGGCGATCTCGGCCCCCTCGGGGGTGTCAGGCGCCACCGTGGCCGTGATCTGCGCCTCGACAGCACGGCCTGGGGCCAGATCAAGGATGCGCCAGCGCAGGATCTGCCCCTCCACCTCGGCGGGAGGGGCGGCGTTGACCAGGGTGAGGCCCACGGGGAGGGGATCGACGAGGACCAGATCGGCGGCGGCGGCGTCGCCGTCATTGCGCAACCGCAGGGTGTAGCGGACCTCGGCGCCTGCCAGGACCGCCGCCGCGCCCTCGCGGGCCTTGTCCAGCCGCAGCAGAGGCGCGGCGGTGACCTGAAAGCGGGTGGGATCTTGGACATCGGGGGTTGTTGGATCATCGCTGGGCAGCGGCGCGGCCAGCCCATCATAAGAGAGCGTCGCTTGGTTGCTGACGGTGTCGCCGTTGAGGAGATCGCGGTGGGCGCGGGCGGCGAACGTCACCTGCATAATCCCGTCGATCCCCAGCTCGGGGCGCTCAAAGATCACCGCGCCGCCCTCGATCCGCCCCCCGAGCACCTGCACACCCTCCAGCCCCTCGGGGATGGGGTCGATGAGGCGCACATTGAGGGCCGCAGCGGCGCCGGTGTTGCGGGCGAAGAGGGTGTAGCGGACGCGATCACCGGGGCGAATCGGCCCCTCGCCGTCGATCCGCGCCACGCGCTTGGTGAACACCCCGATCTCTGGGACGCGGCGCACCTCTAAGCGGGTGGGATCATTGGGCTGAGGGGTGCGCGGATCATCGCTGCCGAGGGGATCGAGCCCCTCGGCGCTGATCTGGGCTTGGTTGAAGACATCACCCTCGGGCAGATCGAGGTCGAGGCGGGCGGTGATCGTCACCTCACGCGCCTCGCCGGGCGCCAGGCGCTCGATCAGCGCCTCAGCGCGCCCCTCAAACACGTCGATCCCCTGGCCGCGCGGCGCCAAGAGGCGCGGATCGAGGTCATCGACGACGCGCACGGCCTCCGCCGCCTGCGTGCCGGTGTTACGGATCGTGATCGTGTAGCGGATCTCACGGCCTGGCAGGGCGACGCTGGGCTCAACGACCTTGGTGGACTGGCTGAGATCGGGGCGAGACACCACGGTGAAGGCCGTGGGATCGTCGATCTCGGGGGTGTTGGGATCATCGCTGAGCTGCTCAAGGTCGGCGCCGATGAACCGCGCTTGATTGGCGATGATCGCGCCGGGGGCGACGCCCTCGCCGACGCGGGCCTCAAAGGTGGTGGTCCACGGCGTGCCCTCCACGCCGGGCAGATCGAGCCGCGCCCGCCAGCCCGCGCCGGGCTCAAGCCCCACGGGCAGCGTGTCCTCCACGGCGCCCACCAAGCGCACCCCCCCGATGTTCTCCAGGGTCAGGGTGTAGCGCAGCGTGTCGCCGGGCTGAACCGCCCCGCCGTTGAGATCCACAAAGACCTTGAGCAGCCGCGCGCGGGCCTCGCCTTGGAGGGTCAGGCGCGTGGGATCGCCCGGCGCGGGCGTGCTGGGATCATCGCTGAGGCCCTCTAGGGCGTGGCTGGCCTCAGTGAAGCGCGCTTGGTTATCCACCACCGCCCCTTGAGGCAGGTAGCGGCGCAGCCGCAGCGGCAGATCCACGCGGGCTGAGGCGCCAGGGGCGATCTCCGCCAGCCGAGGATCGCCCTCCAAGCGCCACACGCCGCCCTCCACGATCCCATAGGGGGGCACCTCGAAGACATCGGGCAGGGGATCGAAGAGGGTGACACCGCGGGCGACGTCATCGCCGGTGTTGGTCAGCGTGAAGGTGTAGGTGATCTCCTCGCCGGGGGCGGCGACGGGGCGATCCACGGCCTTATCCAGCCGCAGCGCCGGGGCCGCCGTGATGATCAGGGTGGTGGGATCATCAAGCGCGGGGGTGGTGGGATCATCGGAGGGCAGCGGCAGCGTGACCTCATCGCTCTGGATCGTCGCTTGGTTGCTCAGCCGCGCCCCGTCAGCGAGCCCTTGGGGCAGATCCACCTCAAAGCGCAGGGTGATCACCTCATCGACGCCCAGCGTCGGCAGCGTCCAGCGCAATCCCTGGCCCCCCGCCTCGACGATCCCCCCGTCGAGGGCGCGGATCGCCTCGACCTGGAAGGGGATCGCGTCGCGGACGACGACGCCATGGGCGGCCATCCAGCCGCCGCGCGCCCGCAGGGCGTAGCGCACGGTCGCGCCGGGGCGGATCTCGCCGATGGGGCTGATGATCTGCTTCTCCAGCCCGCTGAGATCGGGCATGGCGAAGACGCGCGCCGTGGTCGGATCGCCGAGGGCGGGGGTGTTGGGATCATCGGAGCGGGCTTCGCGGGCGAGATCCGGCGCGCGCAGCGCCGCTTGATTGTGCAAAACGGCGTCATGGGGCGTGCCCGGCGGCACCGTGAAGCTCAAGCGCACCTCAACCGCCTCTTGGGGGCGCACGACGGGCAATGACCAGGTGATCTGCCCCCCATCAAAGGCGCCGCCGGGGCCTGGATCGAGGTCTTGGAAGGGCATATTGAGCGGATCGACCAGCGTCGCGCCGCTGAGATCCGTCTGCCCCTCGTTGACGAAGCGGATCAGGCAGGAGACGCGCTCTCCTGGACGGACACGCCCGCCCTCCAGCCCCTCGAAGACCTTGGTAAACTGACCGATGGCGGGGCCGGGGGCGTAGGGGATCGGCGGGATCGACACCACATGGACCAAGCCGGGCGCGTTGAGCACCCTCAAGCTGGCCTCATTGGTCAACCCCGCGTCGCCGATCAGCACCTCGGGCGGGTCTTGGAGGCGGATCGTAAAGGTGATCTCGGCGCGGGCGCGGCCCCCCAGGCTGAAGACCCCCGCCACGCCCCGCCCATCGCAGCTGATCCCCGCAGGCGCGGCGGTGATCTGGCAGGTGTCGAGCTGGAGATAGCGGGCGTTGAGGCGATCATCGAGCTGGATCAGGGCGTCGCCCTCGCCGGTGTTGTCCACGGTGATGGTGAAGCGCAGCAGATCGCCGCCTTGGAGCGGCGCGCCGTTGAGATCTTCGACGCGCTTGGTGGTGTTGGGGCCGGTGATCTCGACGCCGGAGGCCAGCGTAAAGGCCGTGGGGTCCTCGGCGGCGGCGGTGGTGGGATCATCCGTGCGCAGCGAGGCGCCGCCGACGCTGATAAAGGCCTGGTTGCGCAGGGTCCACGGCGCCTCACCCAGGGCAGCGTAGAGCGCCTCGGGGGTCTGCACCCGCGCGGTGATGATCACCGCCGCGCCGACGCCCTCGGGCAGCCGCATCCCCTGGAGATCGACCCAGCCACGCGCCAGATCGCTGTGATCCTCGCCGGTGATCGTGTCTACGCGCAGGAGCGTCAGCCCCGCAGGCAGGCGATCGATGAGGTTGACGCCGTCGATGGGCCTCGGGTTGGGGTTGGGGATCTCGATGCGATACTGGATGACCTCACCGGGCAGGATCTCGCCGTCGCCGTCGAGGTCCATCACCTGCTTGAGCGGGATCCCCTGCATCAGCTGGCCGGTGACCGTGACCGTGACCTCATTGGTCAGCGTGGGGATCGCCAGGCTGGCGGTGTAGATCGTGGCGTGGGTGGTCAGCCGCGCGCCGTCGGGGGCGTCGGGGTGGATCGCCGCCCGCAGGGTGATGACGCGGCGGGTGACGCCCCGGTAGGGGATGAGCCCCAAGCTGAGGCCACGCTCAAGGGGGTTGGTGGCCTCCTCGCCGGGGATCACGTCCACCCCGTCCACCCGCAGGCTGCCCGCCACATAGTCAAGGCCCGCCGGCAACGGCAGCTGGGCGCTGACCGCCTCAGCGTCGAGCGTGCCCTCGTTCTCCAGGGTCAGGGTGTAGACGACGCGCTCGGTGGGCGCGGCGGCGTCGGGGACGACGGTGAGGTGCGTGCCGTCCCCCTGAAAGCTGGGCGCGTCGCTGTCGAGCGTGAGGAGCACATAGCCCAAGAAGAAGGCCTCGCCGCCGCCGCCGCCGCCGCCCAGGCGGCCATCCCCTGAGCCGACCTCGATCCGCATCCGCTGATCACCCGCCCGGAGTCGATCGGAGATGTCAAAGGTGTCCAGATCCAGCCCCAGGGTGTAGCCCCCAGGCGCGCTGCTGTTGAAGAGGTTATTGGGTGGGTTGGTGGCGTCGCTGAGGGCCAGGCCGTTGACCTTCATATAGTCGAAGCAGACGGCGCAGGGCTCGACGGGATCGGTGTCTTGGGGGGGCACGCCTAAGAAGACGTCGCCCTCTAGGCCAAACAAGGTCAAGGTGGCGTGGCCGCGCTCGGGGAAGCGAAAGCCCGTGACCTCGAACTGATCGACGCCCAGGTCGGTGGGCGTCTCATCATATTGGCGAAAGCCGTCATAGAGGAGGACATCGCGGACGGTGGGCGCGCCGGGCGCGCTGTAGACGAGCACGAGGCTCCAAGCGGCGTACTTGGCTTGGCAGGTGTTGGGGTCTTGGCAGGTGCCATCGGGGTTAATCTGGCCGGGCGTGGCCTCCACCCCGCCCACGCGGTAATCGCCGTTGTAGTCGGCCGCGCCGGGGTGCCCACGCAGCAGGGCGGTGACATCGGCGCGGCAGTAGAAGAACTCATCGATGGTGTTGAGGGTAAAGCAGGCGTCGGCCTGCACGGCGCGCCGCGCGCCGTCCACGGCGGTGAGATCAACGTCACGATCCGCCCCGCCGCGTCGGCTGCCGGACCAGAAGAGATAGGCGCCCTCCAGCCTCGCGGAGAAGGGGACCCCGCGGATCTCCCCCGCCGAGGAGGCCAAGAGCGCGCTGTTGACCTCAGGCGCGGCGATCGAGGCGGTCATCAGGGAGTTGCCGGTCTGCGCCGCCCCCCCCAAGACGCGATGCTGCGCGTAGATCCGGTGGGGTTCACCGGCGACGAGCGCGGCGGCGAGGCCTGGCAATAAGGCCAGGCCGAGGATCAGGGGGGCGTGTATCTTTTTCATCGCGCGGTGAGTGTATGGGAGGGGCTTGAGGGGCTCAATGGCCCCGCTGGCTCAGTCTGCGCGGCGCAGGGTCAAGCGCACGGGGAGGTGATCGCTGTAGCCGCTGGGCTGCCGATAGGGGACGCCCTCGCGCAGCAGCGCGCCGTCGGCGGTGAAGGGGGCGATGGCGGTGGGCACATAGCCCGCCTCGCCGCCGGGGCGGAAGTGCCCGCTGAGGATGATGTGATCCAGGCGACTCCAGCGGCCCAGGTAGTTATAGCTGCTGTTATCAACGCCGTTGCGCTGCGCCTGGACGTCCACCCGCAGCCCCCAGGCGTTGAAGACATCGGCGTGGTCTGTGATCGAGGCGGGCACCAGGGCTGCGCCGAGATCATCGCGCAGGGGGGCCTCCAACTCACCGCAGTTAAAGTCGCCGAGGGCGATGAGGGGCACCGAGGGCGTCTGTGTTGCCCAAGCGTCGAAGAGATCGCGGAGTTGGAGGGCGGCGCGGCGCCGATCATCCTCGGTGTTGACGCAGCGATACTCGCTGGGCGGGGCCTTGGACTTCCAGTGATTGACAAAAACGACCAAGTCCACCGCGCCGTCTTCATTGAGATCGAGGTTGGCTTGGAGGATCGGGCGGGCGAAGGGGTTGTCCTCATCGAGGTGGAGCGGGCCGAATTGGTTTACGCAGTCATAGGGCCAGGTGATGGCGCGGCTGCGGTTGAGCAGGATGGGGAAGCGGCTGAGCAAACCCACGTCGAGCCCGCCGGAGGTCTCCTTGCCGGGCGCCAGGGCCACGGCGCGGTAGTCGGGGCCGCCCGCTGCGCGCGTGGCCTCGGCGAGATCCACCAAGACGCGGCGATCGTCGATCTCAAGGAGCCCGATGATGTCAGCGTTGATCTGGGCGAGGATGACCCCAAACTTATCGATCCGCTCGCGGTAGTGCTGAATCGACCATGTCTCCACCTCGGGCAAGAACATCTGCTCCAGGTTATAGCTGGCGACGATCAGCGTCTCGGGCGGCGGCCCGGCGTCGATGAGGGGGCGTGGTGGCGCTGCGTCGTGGATCTGCGCGTCAAAGTAAGGCACAAGCGCGCCTTGATCGGGGGGCGCGCAGCCGATCAGCGTGAGAAAGAGGGTGACGATAAAGAGGGCGATGATTTTGACGCGTCGTGGGCGCGCTTGATGGGGTCTGTGCATGTGGGCGGGACAGGGCTCGAACCTGCGACCCGCGGCATGTAAGGCCGCTGCTCTACCAACTGAGCTACCCGCCCAACGCGGGCACAGACGCGGAGGGGTTTAGCATAAGCGGCTGCGAGGCGCAAGCCGGAATCTGCGGGCTCAATTCTCGCGAAGACAAGCCTCGATATAATCGCAAAAATCGTTATCGAAACCGAGTTCATATGAAGACGCATATGAAAACGCGGCTTGCCTACCGAAACACTGCCAAAAATGACCTGATTTTGACATACATAAATCATGGCATGGGTTAAGCTTGCTTTCATTGGATTTCAAAGGATTTATACACTCAAGAAATTCTCCGATACCAGGGCCTCCGCAGTATTCATCACAAGCCATCGCCTTACCTGAAAAATCACAAAGATGTCCTCTCAGTATGGCGCTAAATGGGTCATCCTCCGATTCAAATGATCGAATACATTTAGGAGAGGGGGTTTGATCGATCGCCAAACATAAATCGAAGCAAAACCCATTAAACATATCTAAAAAATAATCATTATCTCGAATGACTTTATATGCACAACCGGACTGACCCATCTCAATTCTTTTATCAACGAGACAACGAGAAAATTCAGCACATGAGCTTCTACAGTTTCTTTCATTCGCAGGCAAAGACTGATCTTGTTCTATATAAACATCAACCACGCTGATATCCGATACGCCGATATCCTTACTTGGGCGCAACCCCGAAAAGTTGGCAGAGTCCCTGACATGCCCTTGAGGTCCTGAAGACCCCCCGAAAAAGAAAAATCCCGAATCCAACCGATGAGTTAGGTGCGAACCAAAAACCGACGGAGGAAACGGGATGAGGGCAGT
>JAHJCH010000025.1 GCA_018813065.1 Myxococcota bacterium | reverse complement strand
CCTCACACGCCGCGCCGCCAGCGCACACACCGCAGCGCCCCCCACAGCCGTCCTCGCCGCAGGCGCGCCCGGCGCAGTCCGGGGCGCAGGCCACGTCGAGGGGCGCGCTGGCGGCGTCATCGATCTCCTCGCGGGCGGCGTCATGGGCCGCGCCTTGATCCTCCAGGGGCGCCGCGTCGGGCGGATCTTCCAGCGGCTGGCGCGGCGCGACGCAGCCAAAGAGGAGCGAGAGGAGCATCACAACGCGCGCCGTGGCGTGGAGGGCATCATAGGGTGAGCGCATGGGGGGTCCTTGAGGCGAAGATCAGGATCACCTTATCGCGAGGAGGTCGATTTTTCAGCGCGGACGATACGATTGAACGGAGACGCCATCGATCTCCAGATCGGCGGGTGCGCGAACGCTGACGGCGCCGCTGGTCTCCATCCCGATGCAGATCAAGGCGCCATCGACGCCCCCCTCTACGCTCGGCACAGAGAAGCGCCCCACGCCGTGAACGAAGGCGCCAGAGGGTGCGTGGGCGACGCCTTGCGATAACTCCTGAATCATCCCTTCCCCCTGGTAAAAGCGCGCCTTGAGGTGCAGCGAGTTCATGTTGGCGCGGAGATAGCCGCTGATCGCTAAGCGCTCCCCTGTGATGGCGAAGCGCGGGCTGCACGCTTGATGTATCCCGGTCGTGACCGCCCTGAGGCGTAGGTGTTGTCGATGAATCGTGGGTCGCTCCTCGCTGATCTGTAGCGTTGTCATCGCCCCGCCTTCAGCGGTCCAGCCATTGACCCCCGCCTCAAAGTCCCCGCCCGGCAGCGCGCTGCGGGCCTCGACGACCCAACCATAGACATCGCGAGGGGAGGCGGAGTTAAAGCCCAAGCCCACGCGCTCTTGATCCACGCAGTCGCCGCTCGGATCGATGTCCCAGAGCATCCAGTTGAGGACCGCGTCAAGGTCGAGCGCCGCGCCCTCTTGAAAGATCCAGCTCAAGGTCAAGGCTTGTTGGGTCTCATCAAACCCATTCTCGCAGTAAGGGGAGCCGACCTCGCCGAGCAAGACACGGCTCTGAGGGAAGCGCGCGCGCATGGTCTCAACGTGGCTGCGAATATCACCGTTCCAGCCACGCTCTGGATATACATGGAAGTCAACATAGCCAAGCTGGCGACCTGATGCTTGGATGTCCGCCTCAAACGCGTTGATATTCGCCATATCACGCAATGATAGCCCGATTTTTTGATCAACGAGCGTGCGTGTCGCCAATTGAGCGCGCACAAGCTGGCTTATCTGAGGGATACTGTAGTCCACGTCATTATGTAGGTCATAGTAGAGGACCTTGGAGCATGAGGATGTGCGCTCAATGGTGTGGATAAACACCTCCGCCCAGCGCGTGAGATCTTGGATAAAGTCCGCCCAGCCCGCGTCGCCGTAGACGAACTGCCACCAACGGCGGGCCTCGTTGGGGCCGCCCCAGAGGTAGGCGTTGGGGGCGAAGGCGATGATCACGCGGATGTTATGCTCGGCGAAGCGCTGGATGATGCGTGGGAGGTGCTCACCCACCGCCGCCAGCTCCGCTTCATCCCATTGGTTTGGCCCCAGCCCCTCCTCGATCCGCAGCCCCAGCGCGTAGGGCAACGCCACCAAGCGCACGACCTTGACGTTCAGGCTGGCGAGGGTCAACAGATCGTGCTCAAAGGTCTCTTCGATGAGGGGAAACTCAGAGCCCATCCACTTGCCGATGTGCGCTTGTGGGGCGTAGTTGAAGCCCAATGAGGTGGGCCTCAGCGCAGGGGCGGCCTGATCGCAGCGGCAGCGCCCCTGGGCGCACGTCGAGGGTGGCTCGCACACATCACAGAGGCCGCCACAGCCATCATCGCCGCAGAGCGCGAGGGCTGGGCCACACTGGGGGACGCAGACGCAGGCGTTGGCTTGGCAGACCTCCGGGGCTTGGCAGCCGCAGTCCTGGGGGCAGTTGTCACAGCCCTCGCCCGCGCCGCACTGGCCGTCGCCGCAGCAGGCGCCGCAGTCCTGGGGGCAGCTGTCGCAGCCCTCGCCCGCGCCGCACTGGCCGTCGCCGCAGCAGGCGCCGCAGTCCTGGGGGCAGCTGTCGCAGCCCTCGCCCGCGCCGCACTGGCCGTCGCCGCAGCAGGCGCCGCAGTCCTGGGG
>JAHJCH010000234.1 GCA_018813065.1 Myxococcota bacterium | reverse complement strand
GCCCAGCCGCAGCGCCGCCTCGACGTGGAGCAGTGGGCGCGTGCAGCGGGCCAGGGCGAGCCGCGCGTCCACGGCCTCAGCGCCTTCGAGGGTGGGCAGCGCCGCAGCCAGCGGCCCCTCGGCCTGAGCGCAGCGCCCGGCGCGCGCCGCGCCGATGGCCCCATAGAGTGTCGCCTTGGCCCCCAGCGGGGCGGGCAGGCGTGGGGCGAGGCCCAAGAGCTGACGGCTGGCGAGGGCGGGATCACGGGGGAGGGTCAGCCGCGCCAAGTGATAACGAGCGGCGTCCGCGTAGGGGCCTTGAGGGGCCTCATGGACCAACGCCAAGAGCTGGGCCTCCCCGGCCTCGACCTCCCCCGCGTCGAGGCGCGCCGTGGCCGCCTCGAAGGCGCGGCGCGCCGCCTCCTCGGCCTCTGTGGGGCCGGGGCTTGGTGGGGGGCCACACGCGGCGAGGGCGAGGGCGATGAGGGGGAGTCGAAGCGGGGAGAGGGGGGGGATGTACATGCTCAAACCCGAGGTGATCGTCTGCTGAAGGCTAAAGCTTCCATCTTTAGCGGCGTGGGGACTAGGTTCTGTTGACTTTTGACGACCGAGGGCCAGCGAGACCACGCCACGACGGGCTAGGCGACCGATGCAGCCAGCCCCGTGGGCTGGCGAAGCGCGATGAATTGGTTGGCGTAGCCGGGCAAGAACGCGGGCGAAGGCGGCTCTGCCGCCGAGCGATGAGCCGCAGGCTCAGCAGGGCAACGCAGCCCGTCGTGGTGTGGGCCGCTGGCCCGACCGAGGAAAAAGTCAACAGGACCTAGACCCTCCTGCGTTGAGGTCGTATCCTCTCGCGTGGCGGGGCGACGCCCCGCGTCTTCAAAGACAAGGCAATCAGAGAGGCTCGATGCTCGTCTGCCCTGAGTGCAGGTGGCGTAACCCAAAAGAGGCGGTCTTCTGCGTGGATTGCGGGCAAGGGCTCAAGCGCGCCGCTTTAGAGGGGAAGGCGCCTGTCCAATCCATGCCCACGATCCCTCAGCCGATGCCGACGCTGCGGGCGCCCCAAGGCCCCGCGGCGATCTCAGGGGCGACCATCCTTGAGCTGGACTTCGGCGAAAAGCTCCGCCGCGATCTAGCCAAGATCAGGGCAGAGGCGGGCGGCCCCAGCACGCTGGATGATGCCCCCCCCGCCTTCTTGAGTGTGCCGCCTTTGGAGGGCGCCCCGACCCTCGATGAGCTTACGCCGCCCCCATTGAGCGCCCCCCCGCTGGGCCTTGAGGCCGAGGAGACCATCGGCGGCATCCCCGCTGAGCCGACGCACAATGAAGCCCTCGGCGATCTCGACATCACCGCGCCCCCGATGGCGGCGCCCTCTGGGGATGAGCCGCCCCCCTTTGAGGTTGGGGTCTTGCGCCCGCCCCCCCTCGACATTGGGATACTGCGCCCCCCTGTCGAGGCGGGTGAGGATCAGCCGCCCAACGTCATCCCGCTGCGCTTCGGCGCGCCGCGCTTGTCTGGCTTGGACACCCTGCCGCCCTTGAGCCTCGAAGAAGAGGATGAGGATGATGACGAGGAGTTTGAGGATGGCAGCGTTGACTTCTCCCTCAACGGGGAGGATCTGGAGGAGGTCGAAGAGGTCCGCGCCGCGCCACCCCCGTTGCCGCAGATCAGCTACCTGCTGAGGCCCATCTCCTCCCACCTCCACGCGCTGCTCAGCGTCGAGCATGAGCTGATCTTGGGGCGGAGCGACACCTTGGGCGTCGCCGCTCAGGAGGGCGATCCCTTTGTCGAGCCCCAGCACGCGCGCCTGCGGAGCGTCGAGGGGGGCCTACAGATCACGGATTTGAGCGAAGAGGGGGGGGTCTGGGTGCGGCTGCGCCCACAGCGGAGCCTGCGCGTCGGCGCGCTGATCCGCCTGGGGGGTCAGCTGCTGCGCCTGGAGCGCTGCGCGCCGCCGCCCGCCGCGCCGGGGGGGGCGCTGGGGGCCACCTGCGAGGGCGAC
Organism: Myxococcota bacterium; assembly: GCA_018813065.1. Lineage (GTDB taxonomy): Bacteria > Myxococcota_A > Bradymonadia > UBA7976 > UBA1532 > JAHJCH01. Next base: position 40,181 of record JAHJCH010000234.1, on the reverse strand, counting down.
CGCTTTCGCCTCGTCCAGCTTGATCGCTATGGGCGCCCGCGCGACGTACACCACATCTCCGCCAAGGGCAGCCGTGTAGGGCGACGCCTCGGCGAGCTGATCTTCCCCGACGATCCGCTGCTCAGCCCGGTCCACGCTGTCTTTATCCCGCAAGACGAGGGCGTCCTTGTGCGTGATCTGGAGAGCCAAAACGGCACGTGGGCGCGGCTGGCTAAGGCGGAGACGCTCGACATGGGCGACGTCTTCCTCCTGGGCCGCTCCGCGTGGCGCGTCGGCCAAGCGGACTGAGCGGCGTGGCGGGCCTCATCGGGGCGCGCCTCATTGAAGAGGGCGTCCTCACCCCCGCCGAGGTCGAGCAGACCCTCGCCGCGCAGGCGCGAGAGGGGGGGCGCTTTTGCTCAACGGCCCTGGCCCTGGGCTTCGCCGATGAGTGGCCCTTGGTGGAGGCGCTGGGGCGGCAGCGCGGCGCGCCGGGGGTCTGCCCCAGCGCGCTCTTTGGCGGCGCCGATGATCTCTTCAGCGAGGGGCTCAGCGAGCGGCTCTATGCCATGCCCGCCCGCGCGCTGCGCCAGACCCTCTATGTCTTGATGCGTGATCCCGACGACGAGGCCGCCCTCGGCGCCATCCGCGCCGCCACGGCTCGGCGCCTGCGCCCCCTCATCGCCTTAGAGTCCAGCCTCCGCCTGGAGTTGGCGCGCCGCGCCGAGGCGCCCTTAGAGATCCACCCCCCGTTGCCGCCGCCCACCGCCCGGCTCCGCTGCGCGCCGGGCCTGGGCGATCTGGCGGCGCGGATCAGCGCGCTGGTGCCCGAGGCGTCTGCGCTGGAGGGGGGCGAGCGCGTAGAGGGCGAGGCGCTGCTCTTGGCCTTGGGGGATCGCTGGGAGGGGCTCGCCGATCCGCACCCGCGCAAGCTGCTGCTCTGCCCCGCGCCCTTGCCCGCCAGCCTCCATCAAGACCTCCTCGCTCGTGAGGACATCGCCGCGCTCTTAACGGCGGGGATGACGGATGAGGCGCTGCGGGCGGCGGTGGAGGCGGCCTTGGTGGGGGGGGCGCAGCGCAGCGGGGGCGAGGCGCTCAAGCGCGCGCGGGGGCTCCACCAAGCGGCGCGTGAGGCGGAGGCCACGCGGCGGCCTTGGGCGGCCTTAGCGGGCTATGAAGCCGCCCTGCGCGTGGCGCCCGATCACCTCCCCAGCCTCCATGACGGCGCGCGGCTGGCGGAGTCGCTGCGCTTGAAGGGTCACGCCTTGGCGTTGTGGCAGCGTGCCCTGGCCCTCACGCCGCGCCCGGCGCTCGCCGAGGCGCTCAAGGCGCGGATGCGCGGCCTGATCTGAGCCTTGGCCGCGTCGAGCGTTGTTGTCGCCCAGGCCGCGCTCCGCTATACCGCTCTCGGCCTACAAGGAGGTTGCTCGATGCGCATGACGCGGCTCCACGCCCCCACCCTCAAAGAGATCCCCAAGGACGCAGAGGTCCCCAGCCACCAGCTGTTGATGCGCGCGGGCTTTATCCGCAAGCTCTCGGCGGGCATCTACGACTACCTGCCGCTCGCCCAGCGGGTGTTGAAGAAGATCAGCGACATTGTCCGTGAGGAGATGGACGCGGCGGGCGCCCAAGAGGTGCTGCTGCCGATGGTCCAGCCCGCCGAGATCTGGCAAAGCTCGGGGCGCTGGCAGAAGTACGGCCCGGAGCTTCTGCGCCTCAAGGATCGCAAGGGCAACGAGTTCTGCCTTGGCCCCACCCATGAGGAGGTCATCGTCGATATGGTCAAGCGCGACGTGCGCTCTTGGCGCGCGTTGCCGCTCAACCTCTATCAAATCCAGGCCAAGTTTAGGGACGAGATCCGCCCTCGGTTTGGGATCATGCGTGGGCGCGAGTTCTTGATGAAGGACGCCTACTCCTTCGACGCCGATGAGGCGGGGGCCAACGCCTCCTACGACGCCATGTTCGCCGCCTACAACCGCATCTTTGCGCGCTGCGGGCTGGCCTTCCGCCCCGTAGAGGCGGACACCGGCGCCATCGGCGGCTCACGCTCCCATGAGTTTCAGGTCTTAGCGGAGACGGGCGAGGACGCCATCGTCAGCTGCGACACCTGCGGCTTCGCCGCCAACGTCGAGCAGGCTGAGCTGCTCAAGGGCGAGGCGCTTGAAGGTGAGCCGGCCAGCGCCCCGGTGGAGGCCGTCGCCACCCCTGAGCAGCGCACCATCGAGGAGGTCAGCGGCTTCCTTGGCCGCCCGGCGACGGGGTTCATCAAGACGCTGATCGTCATCGCGGACGACAAGCCCTACGCGCTGCTCCTGCGTGGCGATCACGAGCTCAACGAGATCAAGGCCAAGAAGCTCCTGGGCGCCGAGGCGCTGATGATGGCCGATGAGGCGCAGGTTAAGGCGGTGACGGGCGCGCCGGTGGGCTTCGCCGGGCCGGTGGGGCTTGAGGGCGTCGAGATCATCGCCGACTACGCGCTGATCAACGCGCGGGGCTGCGTCACCGGCGCCAACCTCGCCGACACACACCTGATCAACGTGGATCTGGGGCGCGACTTTGAGCCCCGCCGCTTCGCGGATCTGCGCATGGCCGTCGCGGGCGATCCTTGCCCCCGCTGCGAGGGCAAGCTGGAGGGGTTCCGGGGCGTGGAGGTGGGCCACGTCTTCTTCCTCGGCACCCGCTACACCGAGGCGATGGGCTGCACCTTCCTCGACGAGCGGGGCCGTGAGCAGCCGATGGTCATGGGCTGCTACGGGATCGGCGTCAGCCGCGTGATGGCGGCGGCGGTGGAGCAGCACCACGACGAGCATGGGATCTGCTGGCCGCGCGCGCTGGCGCCCTTTGAGGTGGCCGTCTTACCGCTACAGAGCAACAAGGCGGACGTCGTCGAGGCCGCCGAGGGCCTCTACGCCGCGCTCAAGGCGGCGGGGATCGACGCGCTCTTGGACGATCGCGATGAGCGAGCGGGCTCCAAGTTCAAGGACGCTGAGCTGATCGGCGCGCCGCTGCGCGTGGCTGTGGGTGGGCGGGGCCTCAAGGAAGGCGTCGTCGAGGTCAAGCCGCGTCGGGGCGACAAGGTGGACGTGCCCCTCGACGAGGTGGTCGCCTACATCCAAGCCCAGCTCGCCGCCCTGTGAGCGGCCTCACCCCGGTCCCGGGGCCGCAGGCGGCCATGGCGCTGCTCAAGCACGCCCCTGAGCGTGTCCAGCGGCTTCAGATGAAGAAAGACGGCGCGGGCCGTGAGGCGCTGGTGGCCCTCGCCGAGCAGCAGGGCGTCTCGATCCAGTGGAGCAAGCGTGTCGAGCTTGAGGGGGTGGTGCATCAAGGCGTGATCGCCTGGGTGGTGCCTGCGGAGTACCGCCCTTGGGCGGAGCTGCTGGCGACACCACCGATGGCGGGGCGCGCGCCGCTCCTCTTCGCCGCCGATCAGATCACCGATCCGCGCAACCTCGGCGCGATCTTGCGCTCAGCGGAGGCGTTGGGGCTCAACGGGGCGCTGCTGACCCGCTCCCGCTGCGCGCGGCTGGGGCCGACGGTGACCAAGACCTCGGCGGGGGCCAGCGAGCTGCTGCCTGTGGCCTTGGAGGCCAACCTCGCGCGGTCGCTGCGCGAGGCGCGCGAGGCGGGTTTCCAGGTCATCGGCGCGGACATGACGGGCGAGGCCCCCACGCGGCTGGATTGGAGCGGCCCGACGGTGATCGTCGTCGGCGCTGAGGGCCACGGGCTGCGCCGCCTCACGCGGGATCTCTGCGATCAGATCGTGGCCATCCCTCAGCTGGGGGAGACGGAGAGCCTCAACGCCTCGGTGGCCGCCTCGATCCTCTTTTATGAGGCTCGACGGGCGACCCTCAGCGGGGTCGAGGCGCCTTGATCAAGGGGAAGCGCCTTAAAAAAGCGCGCCATGAGGTGTGATCGGCCGCGGCCTCAGTGCGGCCCCGCGCTCAACCTTAATTGATTAAAACTATTCGTGTTTATTGGGAATTTAGGCGGCACTTGATGAGGTCTGCGGGTGCGCATCGCGCCGCTCACCGAATAAAAATGATTTTTTTTTCAACAACCCCTTGACCCCCCAAAATGGGTGCTCTATAAACCGCCGCACTTTGGCAAAAGACAGTTTCGAGGCGAGATTGGTCTTTTCCGGCTACGTTTCAAACGCCTCGAAAGAGCGCTGGCGTAGCTCAGCTGGTAGAGCAGCTGATTTGTAATCAGCCGGTCGGGGGTTCAAGTCCCTTCGCCAGCTCTTTGAATTGAGGAAAGAGGCCCTTTCGGAGGGGTTCCCGAGTGGCCAAAGGGAGCAGACTGTAAATCTGCCGTCAACGACTTCGGAGGTTCGAATCCTCCCCCCTCCACACCCCTCTTTCCCCTTGTGCGGGAGTAGCTCAGTTGGTAGAGCGTCAGCCTTCCAAGCTGAATGTCGCGGGTTCGAACCCCGTCTCCCGCTCGCTGTGCGCCCTAGGCGCGGGTGCTTTCTCGCCGGCGTAGCTCAGTAGGTAGAGCACGTCCTTGGTAAGGACGGGGTCACCGGTTCAAATCCGGTCGTCGGCTCACTCTTCTTTTCGGTCCGTCCCCTGAACATCATCCAAATGGGGACTCTTGGTTGGGAGGCTGTGATCATGGCCAAGGATACCTTTGTTCGAACGAAGCCCCACGTCAACGTGGGCACGATCGGTCACGTGGACCATGGTAAGACCACCCTTACCGCGGCCATCACCAAGACTCTCGCTGAGCGGGGCGGCGCGAAGTTCATCTCCTTTGACGAGATCGACAACGCGCCGGAAGAGCGCGAGCGCGGCATCACCATCGCCACGGCCCACGTCGAGTATGAGACGGCCAAGCGTCACTACGCGCACGTCGACTGCCCCGGCCACGCCGACTACATCAAGAACATGATCACCGGCGCGGCGCAGATGGACGGCGCGATCCTCGTCGTCTCCGCCGCCGATGGCCCCATGCCCCAGACGAAGGAGCACATCCTCCTGGCGCGTCAGGTCAACGTCCCCGCGATCATCGTCTTCCTCAACAAGATCGACATGGTCGATGATCCGGAGCTGCTTGAGCTGGTCGAGATGGAGGTCCGCGAGGAGCTCTCCAAGTTCGATTACCCCGGAGACGACCTGCCCGTGATCCACGGCTCCGCCCTCCACGCCCTTGAGGGCACCGATGAGGGTAAGGCGCAGATCATGGAGCTGATGGACGCGGTGGATAACTTCATCCCCGAGCCCGAGCGCGACATCGACAAGCCCTTCCTGATGCCCGTTGAGGATGTGTTCTCCATCCCCGGCCGTGGCACCGTGGCGACGGGTCGTATCGAGCGCGGCGTCGTCCAGACCTCCAACGAGGTTGAGGTCGTCGGCATCCGTGAGACCCGTAAGACGGTCGTGACGGGCGTTGAGATGTTCCGCAAGCTGCTGGATCGCGGCGAGGCTGGCGACAACGTCGGTTGCCTCCTGCGCGGCATCAAGCGCACCGAGATCGAGCGCGGCCAGGTCCTGTCCGCCCCCAAGAGCATCCTGCCCCACACCGGGTTCGAGGCTGAGATTTACGTCCTCAAGAAGGATGAGGGTGGTCGTCACACCCCGTTCTTCAATGGTTATCGTCCCCAGTTCTACTTCCGCACGACGGACGTGACCGGCGACATTAGCCTCCCCGAGGGCCGCGAGATGTGCATGCCGGGTGATAACATCACCATCAAGGCCAAGCTCATCACCCCCATCGCCATGGACGAGGGCCTGCGCTTCGCCATCCGCGAGGGTGGCCGCACCGTCGGCTCCGGCGTCATCGCCAAGATCTTTGATTAATTAAATCAGGGCCTCGGCCCTGGTCTGAGCAGAGGAACATGGGACATCAAAGCGCGCGCAAGAACGTTCGGCTTGAGTGCAGGGCGTGTGGCTCGCGCAACTATACGGTGTCCAAGAAGCGCGCGACGGAGAAGATGATCCTTCGCAAGTTTTGCCCGGCTTGCAATCAGCATACTGAGCATCACGAAGGAAAGTAGTCGACATCGCGCTGCGCGCCTGGTATGAAGGGCGCGCTAACATAGGCCTGTAGCACAGTCGGTAGTGCACCGGACTCCAAATCCGGAGGTCGGGGGTTCGAGCCCCTCCGGGCCTGCTCAAGAAAATGGGGTGTTTAAGTACACCACGCGATGTGTTGGCCGCCTCAGGGCGGCCAACGCGCGTTGGGGAGGAGATCGAGCCCTCAAGCTCGGTCTTCTTATGCCCGGAGAACAAATGGACGCGAGCAAGAGGCTAGTTAATCTCTTCTTTTCTGGTGCGGTCATCCTCGCTTGGGTGACCTTCTCCAAACTCTACGCCTCCGTGTTCTCCGTGATTGGGACACGAGATACGGCCCTCCTCGGTAAGCAGTTCACCCTCAGCACGGCGTTCGGCGTCGCGACTGCGGTGATCGCCTTCCTGTGGGTTTGGCGTCACCCGTTCTATCGCCCCTTCGCTTATGAAGCCGCCGATGAGCTGGTCAAGGTCGTTTGGCCCTCCTGGGACGAGACAAAGACCAACACCAAGGTGACCATCTGGGTCACAATCATCATCGCCACGATTCTTTGGGTCTTCGATCAGGTCTTTGGTAACCTGACCAACCTGATCCTGGGCGGCTGAGCGCTCTCTTCTTGAATTAAGGTCGGTCTTCTTCTCGAATTAAGTCGGCGTGAACGGCTGGAGGAAACCATGGAAAATCAAGCCATGGAGCATAAGTGGTACGTCGTTCACACCTACTCGGGCTATGAAGCTCGGGTAGAGCTGACGCTCTGGGAGCGCATCAAGCAGTTCGACCTTGAGGCGCACTTCTCTGAGATCCTCGTCCCCCGCGAGCCTGAGGGTGAGTCCAAGACGGGCCGTAAGACCTCCGGCAAGAAGTTCTTCCCCGGCTACATCTTCGTCAAGATGGCGCTCACCAAAGAGACGTGGCACCTCGTCAAGGACACGCCGCGCGTCTCCGGCTTCGTCGGCGGCGGCAAAGAGCCCGGCAGCGTCCGCCCCGTCCCTGAGCGGGAAGTCCTCCGCGTTACGCATCAGATCAATGAAGGAACCGCACGGCCTACGCCCACAGAGCGATTCGACGAGGGCGAGACTGTCCGCGTCATCGATGGCCCCTTCGCCAACTTCAATGGCACCGTCGATGAGGTCAACTTGGATAAGTCTAAGCTTCGCGTGCTGGTCAGTATTTTCGGCAGAGCGACGCCCGTCGAGTTGAACTTCTCTCAGGTAGAGAAGGCCTGAGGTTAGCTCGGTGGCCTAGCGGTCGCCGTTGAGGAGTCTTTTCGATGGCCAAGAAGATCACTGGCTATATCAAGCTTCAGGTCCCCGGCGGCGAGGCCAAGCCCTCACCGCCCGTGGGCCCCGCGCTGGGTCAGCACGGCGTCAACATCATGCAGTTCGTCAAAGAGTTCAACGCTCGGACTGCGGATCAAATCGGCTTCACCATCCCCGTGGTGATCACCGTCTACGCCGATCGCTCCTTTAGCTTTATTACCAAGACGCCGCCTGCGGCGGTCTTGTTGATGAAGGCCGCGGGCGTCCCTGGGGGCTCTGGTGAGCCCAACAAGAAGAAGGTCGGGACGTTGACCCGCGCGCAGGTTGAGGAGATCGCCGCCAAGAAGATGGTCGATCTCAACACCCAGAGCCCTGAGTCGGCCTATCGCACCATCGCGGGCACCGCGCGCTCCATGGGCATCACGATCACGGATTGATCTCACTCTCTTAGCCGGGAGCGCTTCGGCGCGTAGACCGGAAGAAGGTATGTTATGCCGCGCCACGGCAAGAAATATCTCCACAGCGTCGAGCAGGTCGATCGCGATCTGTTCTACGAGGCAGACAGCGCCCTCTCCATCCTCAAGAAGGTCAGCTACGCCCGCTTCGACGAGACCGTCGAGGTGGCCGTCAACCTCGGCGTCAACCCCCGCCACGCGGATCAGATGGTCCGTGGCGCGGTGGTGTTCCCCCACGGCCTGGGCAAGACGGTCCGCGTGGTGGTCTTCGCCAAGGGCGATAAGGCCAAGGAGGCTGAGGCCGCCGGCGCTGACTTCGTGGGCGGTGAGGAGCTGGTGACGCGCATCAAGGATGAGGGCTGGCTGGACTTTGATAAGGCCGTCGCCACCCCGGATATGATGGGCCTCGTCGGCCGCATCGGCCGCATCCTCGGCCCCCGTGGCCTGATGCCGAACCCCAAGGTGGGCACGGTGACCTTTGACGTCGCCCGCGCCGTGGGTGAGATGAAGGCGGGTCGCGTGGAGTTCCGCGTCGATAAGGCCGGTATCGTTCACGCCCCCATCGGCAAGCTCTCCTTCGAGATCGACGCCCTCAAGGGGAACCTCAGCGCGCTCATCGAGACGCTGATGCGCCTTAAGCCGTCTACGGCCAAGGGCGTCTATATGCAGAACGTGACGCTCTCCTCAACGATGGGCCCCGGCCTTCGCTTGGATGTCGCCTCTTTGAAGGCCATCTCCAAGGACAGCTGAGCAGAGCGACGCTTTAGAGCAATCTGAAAACGAGGCTGACCGGCCATTGACAGCGGGTGTGAGACTTAAAACCTCTGCGGAGGTGCCCGCCGAGGCGGGGTCGGGCTGTTTGTTTGAGCAGCACCCCACCTTGATCCGCTCGGATCCATGCACTGGCGGCCCATTTTGTGAGGGGGTACACCTTGAACCGCACAGATAAAACAGCGGTGATTGAGCGCCTCCGGGACGCGCTGGCGAACGCGCCAGCGGTGATCGTAGCCGACTTCCAGGGGCTCACCGTCGAAGATGTTGATCAGCTTCGCAGTGAGATGAGGAAGGTTGGGGTGGTTTACGAGGTCGTAAAGAACACCCTGGCGCGGCAAGCCGTTGCGGGGACCCGGAAGGAGACGATGGCGTCTCTCTTCAAGGGTAACTCTGCGATCGCTTACCACGAAAACGATCCCACCGCGCCCGCGAAGGTCCTCAAAGAGTTCGTCAAGGACCACGAGAAGCTCACCATCAAAGGTGGCTGGCTCGACGGTGTGATTTTGGATCCGGCTGGCGTGGAGCAACTCGCCAGCCTCCCAGGGAAGGATGAGCTGCGGGGCAAGCTCCTCAGCGTCTTCAATGGGGTGTCCACGAAGTTTGTCCGCACGCTCGCGGCGGGCTCTCAGACCTTCTTGCGCGTCCTCGTGGCCCGCAAGGACAGCATCGACAACGCTGCTTAAGCAAACAAACGCTCAGACCCTACGGAGAAAACCAAGATGAGCATTACCAAAGATCAGGTTATCGAGTTCCTCAGCAACATGACCGTCCTCGAGATCGCCGATCTCGTCAAGGAGCTTGAGGGCGCCTGGGGCGTCAGCGCCGCCGCCGCCGTCGCCGTCGCGGGCAACGCTGGCCCCGCCGTCGTCGTTGAGGATGAGAAGACTGAGTTTGACGTCATCCTCTCCAGCTTCGGCGCCAAGAAGATCGGCGTCATCAAGGTCGTCCGTCAGGTCACCGGCCTGGGCCTCAAGGAGGCCAAGGACCTCGTCGACAACGTCCCTGGCACCCTCAAGGAGGGCGCGACCAAGGAAGAGGCCGAGGACATGAAGGCCAAGATCGAAGAGGCGGGCGGCGCTGTCGAGATCAAGTAAGGATCTCACGCTGACGCGTTCACGCTGACGCGCACCGAGCCGGGTCTCCTTATGGGGGCCCGGCTATTTGCGATCGAGCGCGGTCACTCCGCGCAAAAGACTTCTAAAAGCCTCCCGTGATGAGTTTGGGCGTGGAGCGCACAATAAACGCAGGCCCAGCGAACCCATACGCTGGGTCGGGAGCGAACGCGCCCTCGTGATTGACGCCCGGGAACTTCAGCAGCCCCTCCGCTCGGAGATAAACATGGCCTCTGTTGTCCAGAAAAACTTCAGGATTCGCCACAGTTACGGACAGATTGAAAAGGTCATCGACATACCGAACCTGATCGATCTTCAGAAGCAGAGCTACGAGAAGTTCCTGCAGATGGACGTCCCGCCCGAGGAGCGGGAGGACATCGGCTTACAGGGGGTCTTTCGTTCGATCTTCCCCATCCGGGACTTTAATGAGACCTGCTCACTTGAATTTGTTTCTTACCACCTAGAGCGCCCCAAGCATGACGTGGAGGAGTGCCACCAGCGTGGCGTCACCTACGCCGCGCCGCTCAAGGTGACCATCCGCCTCGTCGTCTGGGATAAGAACGAGGAGCTGGGGGGGATGCCCTCCATCCGCGACGTCAAGGAGCAGGAGGTCTACTTTGGAGAGATCCCGCTCCAGACCGACGAGGGCACCTTTATCATCAACGGCACCGAGCGCGTGGTCGTCAGCCAGCTGCACCGCTCCCCCGGCGCCTTCTTTGATCACGACAAGGGTAAGACGCACTCCTCAGGCAAGCTGCTCTTCAGCGCCCGCGTCATCCCTTATCGTGGCTCTTGGCTCGATTTTGAGTTCGACGCCAAGGACGTGCTCTATGTGAGGATCGATCGCCGCCGTAAGCTGCCCGCGACGGTCCTCCTGCGCGCCATCGGCTACTCCACTGAGCACCTGCTGATGTTGTTCTATAATCAGCAGACCCTCTTCTTAGGTGAAGCTGGCAGCCCAGTGTTTTATCGCCAGCCCGATGACATCTATGCGCTGCTTGAGCAAGAAGCCAGCTTAGATGTGACTCTGCCTGACTCTGATGAGATCGTCGTCAAGCATGGCAAGAAGTTCACCAAGCGCGTGCTGAAGAGGATGGAAAAGGCCGGCATGACTCAGGTGCCGATGATGCCTGATGAGGTCGTCGGCGCCGTCGCCGCCACCGATGTGGTGGACCTCAACACAGGTGAGGTCATCGTTGGCTGTAATGAGGAGCTGACTGAGAGCATCATCGAGGATCTGCGCCATCGCGGGATCACCGAGGTGCGGACCATCATCATCGATAACATCAACGCCGGACCCTTCCTGCGTAAGACGCTCCTCGCCGATAAACTGGAGAGCCCCGATGAGGCCGTGCTTGAGATCTACAAGCGCCTGCGCCCTGGTGATCCGCCGACGCTGGAGACGGCCTACAACCTGTTTAATAACTTGTTCTTCAACCCTGAGCGCTATGACCTCAGCAAGGTCGGTCGCCTCAAGCTGAACCACAAGTTCCAGGTGGATGAGCCCCTCGATTACTCCGTGCTCACCAAGCGCGACATCGTAGAGGTCTTCCGTTATCTGCTGGCGCTCAAGGATGGCCTCAACGAGATCAACAAGATCTCTGTGGGGCTCAAGCACCTCCTCGTCAGCATCGCCCAGAAGGAAGAGGCCCTCTTCGAGGTGACGACAGAGGAGGACGCGGCGGCGCTCAAGGATGAGCTGAAGGATCTGCTCTCTGAGCTGGTGGCGCTGCGTGAGCGCCCGGCGCGCCCGCATGACAGCTACGCCGTCAAGATCGATGACATCGATCACTTGGGCAACCGCCGCGTGCGCGCCGTCGGCGAGCTGATGGAGAACCAGTATCGCATTGGGCTGGTGCGCATGGAGCGGGCGATCAAGGAGCGCATGAGCATGTCTCAAGAGCTTGAGACGCTGATGCCCCATGATCTGATCAACGCCAAGCCCGTCTCAGCGGTGGTGCGTGAGTACTTCGGCTCCAGCCAGCTCTCTCAGTTTATGGATCAGACCAACCCGCTGTCTGAGGTGACCCATAAGCGTCGGCTCTCGGCCCTCGGCCCCGGCGGCTTGACGCGTGAGCGGGCGGGCTTCGAGGTCCGCGACGTTCACATGACCCACTATGGGCGCATCTGCCCCATCGAGACGCCTGAAGGCCCCAACATCGGCCTCATCGCCTCTCTGTCCACCTTCGCGCGGGTCAATGAGTTCGGCTTCATCGAGACGCCCTATCGCGAGGTGAGCGAGGGCGTCGTCTCCCCTGATCATCCGCGCTATTACAGCGCGCTGGTCGAGGAGCAGAACCACATCACCCAGGCGCGCACCGCCCTGGACCCAGATGGCCGCTTCGTGGACGCCAAGATCAGCGCGCGCCGTGGCGGTGACTTCCTGATCGTGGACGCGGAGACGATCGACCTCATGGACGTCAGCCCCAATCAGCTGGTGTCCGTGGCCGCCTCCCTGATCCCCTTCTTGGAGAACGACGACGCCAACCGCGCGCTGATGGGCTCCAACATGCAGCGTCAGGCCGTGCCGCTCCTCGTCACCGAGGCGCCCCTCGTGGGGACGGGCATGGAGCGCATCGTCGCCCGTGACTCCGGCGTGACCTGCGTCGCCAAGCACGACGGCGTGGTTGAGTCCGTGGACGCCGCCCGCATCGTCGTCAAGATCGACACCGATGACGTGGCCGCCAAGCCCGACATCTACAACCTCCTCAAGTTCCGCCGCTCCAACCAAAACACCTGCATCAATCAGCGGGCGATCGTGGAGAAGGGCGACGTCGTCAAGAAGGGCGACATCATCGCCGACGGCCCCGGCACCGACTCCGGCGAGCTGGCCTTGGGCCGCAACATCGTCGTGGCCTTCATGCCTTGGGGGGGCTACAACTTCGAGGACTCCATCCTCATCTCCGAGAAGATCGTCAAGGAGGACGTCTACACGTCCATCCACATCGAGGAGTTTGAGTGCATCGCCCGCGACACCAAGCTGGGCAAAGAGGAGATCACCAAGGACATCCCCAACGTCGGCGAGGAGGCCCTCGCTGATCTCGATGAGTCGGGGATCGTGCGCATCGGCGCTGAGGTCAAGTCAGGTGACATCCTCGTGGGCAAGATCACGCCCAAGGGCGAGACGCAGCTGAGCCCCGAAGAGAAGCTCCTGCGCGCCATCTTCGGCGAGAAGGCCGGCGACGTCCGCGACACCTCCCTGCGCGTCTCCACCGGCGTGGTGGGCACCGTCATCAACGCCAAGGTCTTCAGCCGCCGTGGCATCGAGAAGGATGAGCGCGCCCAGGACATCGAGGACGCCGAGATCGCCAAGCTGGAGAAGGACCAAAACGATCAGATCAAGATCATCCGCAAGAGCGCCTACAAGAAGATCCGTGGGCTGCTCATCGGCCAGAAGGTCACCAGCCAGCTCCTCGATGATCGTGGTCAGCGCCTCCTTGACGCGGGCGTGATCCTCACCGATGCGCTGATCGACGGCATCGAGCAGAACTACTGGAACCTGATTCAGGTCGAGGACACGGAGGGCACCAACAGCAACATCGAGCGCATCGTTCGAGAGCTGCGCGAGGAGATCCAGGCCATCCGCGTCATCTTCCAAGAGAAGATCGACAAGCTGAAGAAGGGCGATGAGCTGCCTCCGGGCGTCATCAAGATGGTCAAGGTCTACGTCGCCATCAAGCGCAAGCTCCAGGTGGGCGACAAGATGGCCGGTCGCCACGGCAACAAGGGCGTCATCTCGCGGATCTTGCCCGAGGAGGACATGCCCTTCCTGCCTGATGGCCGCCCCGTCGAGATGGTGCTCAACCCCCTCGGCGTGCCCAGCCGCATGAACATCGGGCAGATCCTGGAGACGCACCTGGGCTGGGCGGCGCGCGGCCTGGGCCGGGAGCTTAACCGGCTGCTTGATGAGGCGTTCAGCTTCGAGGCGCTCAAGGAGAAGTACAAGGCGATCTACGCCTCCTCGGCGCACCAAGCCTTGGTCGATCAGATGAACGAGGATGACCTCAAGCGGGCGATCCGCAAGGTCCGCCGTGGCGTCCACGTCGCCAGCCCCGTCTTCGACGGCGCCACCGAGGAGCGCGTCAAGGAGGCCTTTGAGCTGGCGGGGGCGCACGTCACCGCGCAGACGACGCTGTTTGATGGGCGCACCGGCGAGGCCTTTGATGGCCCCGTCACCGTGGGCATCATGTACGTCCTCAAGCTCCACCACCTCGTCGATGATAAGATCCACGCCCGCTCCATCGGGCCATACTCCCTCGTCACCCAGCAGCCCCTCGGCGGCAAGGCGCAGTTCGGCGGGCAGCGCTTGGGTGAGATGGAGGTCTGGGCCATGGAGGCCTACGGCGCCGCCTACGCGCTGCAGGAGTTCCTCACGGTCAAGTCCGACGATGTCTTGGGCCGCACGCGCATGTACGAGGCCATCGTCAAGGGCGAGAACTCCCTGGAGAGCGGCCTGCCCGAGTCCTTCAACGTCCTGCTCAAAGAGCTTCAAAGCTTGGGCCTCAACGTTGAATTGGTCGAGACTGAGAAGCTCTGATGATGGGAACGCTTAAGAATACTGTTGGGGTGAAGGCATGAAGGACATCTTCAACTTTTTTGAGAAGCCCAAGGATCCCCTGAGCTTCAGCGCGATTCAAATCTCGCTCGTGAGCCCGGATCAGGTCCGGCAGTGGTCTTATGGCGAGGTGCGTAAGCCGGAGACCATCAACTACCGAACCTTTAAGCCTGAGCGTGAGGGCCTCTTCTGCGCCAAGATCTTCGGCCCCGTTAAAGACTATGAGTGCATCTGCGGCAAATATAAGCGCATGAAGCACCGCGGCGTGGTCTGTGAGAAGTGTGGCGTTGAGGTGATCCAAAGCCGCGTGCGGCGTGAGCGGCTGGGACACATCCAGTTAGCGACCCCTGTGGCGCATATTTGGTTCCTCAAGAGCCTCCCCAGCCGCATTGGTAACCTCCTTGACATCACCCTCAAGGACGTGGAGCGTGTGCTCTACTGTGTGGCCTATGTGGTGACGAATCAAGGGACATCTCCCCTGGAGGAGCGCACGATCCTCTCTGAGGATGAGTACTACGAGGCGCTGGATCAGTACGGCGATGATGCCTTTGAGGCGGGGATGGGCGCTGAGGCCATCCGTGAGCTGCTGCGTAACCTCAACATCCCCCAGCTGTCGATCACGCTGCGCCAAGAGATGCGCGAGGCCACCAGTGAGGCCAAGCGCAAGAAGCTCAGCAAGCGGCTCAAGGTCGTCGAGGCCCTCAAGGAGTCCAATAACGAGGCGGAGTGGATGATCCTTGAGGTTATCCCGGTCATCCCCCCCGATCTGCGCCCCCTCGTGCCTCTCGACGGTGGCCGCTTCGCCACCTCCGATCTCAACGATCTCTATCGCCGCGTCATCAACCGCAATAACCGCCTTAAGCGGCTACAGGAGCTGAGCGCGCCGGAGATCATCATCCGCAATGAGAAGCGGATGCTCCAAGAGTCGGTGGACGCGCTCTTTGATAATGGGCGGCGTGGTAAGGCCATCACCGGCCCCAACAAGCGCCCGCTCAAGTCGCTCAGCGACATGATCAAGGGTAAGCAAGGGCGCTTCCGTCAGAACCTGCTGGGTAAGCGCGTGGATTACTCGGGCCGCTCCGTCATCGTGGTTGGCCCCGAGCTGCGTCTGCACCAGTGCGGCTTGCCCAAGAAGATGGCCCTGGAGCTGTTCAAGCCCTTCATCTACTCCAAGCTGGAGGAGCGCGGCTACGTCACCACCATCAAGACCGCCAAGCGGATGGTGGAGAAGGAGAAGCCGGAGGTCTGGGACATCCTCGATGAGGTGATCCGCGAGCACCCCATCATGCTCAACCGCGCGCCGACGCTGCACCGCTTGGGTATCCAGGCCTTCGAGCCTGTGCTCATCGAGGGCAAGGCCATCCAGCTTCACCCGCTGGTCTGTGTGGCCTTCAACGCGGACTTCGACGGCGACCAGATGGCGGTTCACGTCCCCCTCTCCATCGAGGCGCAGATCGAGGCGCGCGTCTTGATGATGAGCTCCAACAACATCCTCAGCCCCGCCAGCGGCCAGCCCATCATCGTCCCCTCTCAGGACATCGTGTTGGGCTGCTACTACATGACGCGCGAGCGGCCCTACGCCCACGGCGCCGGGCGGCGCTTCGCCGATCGCGGCGAGGTGCGCATGGCCTATGACGCGGGGGTCGTCGAGCTTCAGGCCAAGATCCACTGCCGCCTCGGCGGCGAGATGGTGGAGACGACCGTTGGCCGCGTGCTCCTGGGTGAGATCCTGCCGCCTTGCCTGTCCTTTGAGCTGGTCAACCAGGTGATGGGCAAGAAGCAGCTGGCGGCGCTGATCAACGCCGCCTACCGCAACTGCTCGGCCAAGGAGACGGTCATCCTCGCCGATCGCCTCAAGGACATCGGCTACACCAACGCCACCACCGCTGGCATCTCCATCGCCGTCAACGACCTGACCATCCCCGAGGCCAAGGAGGCGTTGCTGACCAAGGCCATCGATCAAGTTCAAGAGATCCACGATCAGTGGCAAGAGGGCTTGATCACGGGCGGTGAGCGCTACAACAAGATCGTCGATATCTGGGCGCAGACCACCGAGGATGTCGCCGAGGCGATGATGGGCAGCATCGGCAAGGAGTTCATCACCTCCCCCGAGGGCGAGCAGGTCGAGGTGCCCAGCTTTAACTCGGTCTACATCATGGCCGACTCGGGCGCCCGTGGTGGCCCGGCGCAGATCCGCCAGCTGGCGGGGATGCGCGGCCTGATGGCCAAGCCCTCGGGTGAGATCATCGAGACGCCCATCACGGCCAACTTCCGCGAGGGTCTCTCGGTCCTTCAGTACTTCATCTCCACGCACGGCGCCCGCAAGGGGTTGGCGGACACGGCCCTTAAGACGGCCAACTCCGGTTACCTGACGCGCCGCCTCGTGGACGTGGCGCAGGACGCCATCATCACCGAGTACGACTGCGGCACCCTCGACGGGATGGAGATCTCCGCCTTGGTGGAGGCCGGTGAGATCGTCGAGCGCTTGGGGGATCGCATCCTCGGGCGCGTGGTGCTGGATGACATCTATGATCCGCACAACAACGAGGTGCTCGTCGAGGCGGGCACGGAGCTGGACGAGACGCTGGTGGACCTGATCGAGGATCGGGGCATCAACCGCGTGATGATCCGCTCGGTGCTCACCTGCCAGACCCGCCGAGGGGTCTGCATCAAGTGCTATGGGCGTGATCTCGCCCGTGGCCGCACGGTCAACATCGGCGAGGCCGTCGGCGTCATCGCCGCCCAGTCCATCGGCGAGCCTGGCACTCAGCTCACCATGCGCACGTTCCACATCGGCGGGACGGCGACGCAGCGCGCGGAGCAGAGCACCATCGAGAACCGCGCGCCGGGCCAGGTGAAGTACGAGAACGTCGAGTATGTGGATCTGACCAACAGCCGGGGCAACCTGCGTCACGTGGTCATGAACCGCCAAGCGCGGCTCTTGATCCTCGACGAGCAGGGCCGCGAGCGCGAGAAGTACCAGATCATCTACGGGGCGCACATCATCGTCGAGGACGGCGAGCAGATCCCGGCGGGGCACACCATCGCCGAGTGGGACCCCCACTCCCACCCGATCCTCACTGAGACGAGCGGCGTGGTGAAGTTCCAGGACATTAGGGAGAACGTCACCGTCGAGGAGAAGCTCAGCGGCGGCGTCTCTGAGCGCGTGATCATCGAGTCGAAGGACTCGGAGCGTCGGCCTCAGATCGTCATCCTCGATCCCGAGACGCGCAAGCCGGTCAAGATCAAGGGCCGGGGTGAGGCGCGCTACCCGCTGCCCGTCGGCGCCAACCTCAGCGTCGAGGAGGGCGCCGTCGTCGTCGCCGGCAGCGTCTTGGCCAAGATGCTGCGCGAGAGCAGCAAGACCAAGGACATCACCGGCGGGTTGCCCCGCGTCGCCGAGCTGTTTGAGGCCCGCAAGCCCAAGGAGCAGGCGATCATCAGCGAGATCGACGGCGTGGTGGAGTTCGGCAAGGACACCAAGGGCAAGCGCAAGGTGATCGTCAAGCCTGAGATCGGTGAGCCCAAGGAGTACCTGCTGCCCAAGGGCCGCGCCCTGGCCGTGCGCCAAGGCGATCTGATCCACGCCGGTGAGCGGCTGATGGACGGCGCGGCCAACCCCCACGACATCCTCAAGGTCTTGGGCGAGAAGGAGCTGGCGAAGTACCTCGTCGATGAGATCCAAGAGGTCTATCGGCTCCAGGGCGTGCGCATCAACGACAAGCACATCGAGGTCATCGTCCGCCAGATGCTGCGCCGCGTGCGCATCAAGGACGTGGGCGACACGCACTTCCTGCTCGATGAGCAGTCGGAGAAGTGGCAGTTCGAGGAGGAGAATGAGCGGATCATGATGGCGGGTGGCCGCCCGGCGGAGGGTGAGCCCCTCCTCTTGGGGATCACCAAGGCCTCGCTGTCCACCGAGTCGTTTATCTCGGCCTCCTCCTTCCAGGAGACGACGAAGGTGCTCACCGAGGCGGCCCTCTCGGGCAAGATTGATCTGCTGCGTGGCCTCAAGGAGAACGTGATCATGGGTCGCCTGATCCCCGCTGGCACGGGCCTCAGCGGCTACCGCGAGCTGAACATCGAGAGCGATGAGCCCGAGGCCTGAGCCGCCGCCCCGCCGCCTGTTTCAAGGCGACGAAAATAGTCCTTGACTCTCCCCCCCCCCCGACTATAATCCCGCAACTGTTCGCCACCGGCCTTAGGGCTTCTAGGTCACTGGTGCCTGGTGACGGAGTTGATGACCCGGAGAGGCGGCTTGAGAGCCGAACCGCCGGGGATTGGGTCAGTGCTACGGCACCCCCCCTCCTCAGTGTTGCCCTCCTACAGGTTATTCCGTTCACTCTTTTAATTGTCAGAGGCCGGTGCTCATTGGCCGATGGTTCAAGGGTAATCGACGCATGCCGACAATCAGTCAGTTGGTGCGAAAGGGGCGTAAGAAGAAGGTGCGAAAGACCACCGCGCCCGCTCTTCAGAGCTGCCCCCAGAAGCGTGGTGTTTGTGTAAGGGTCTATACCTCGACGCCCAAGAAGCCGAACTCCGCGCTTCGTAAGGTCGCGAGGGTCCGCCTCACCACTGGGATGGAGGTCACGAGCTACATCCCCGGTGAGGGGCACAACCTCCAAGAGCACTCCGTGGTGCTCATCCGTGGTGGCCGTGTAAAGGACCTGCCTGGTGTGCGCTATCACATCATCCGCGGCACCCTCGACTCCAGCGGCGTGACCGAGCGGCGCCAGGGTCGCTCCAAGTACGGCGCCAAGCGCCCCAAGAAGTGAGGATCTGAGCTATGCCGCGCCGCAGAGAGGTCCCCAAGCGCCTCACGATCCCCGATCCGAAGTTCAACGATCGCCTCGTGGCCAAGTTCACCAACTGCCTCATGCTCAGGGGCAAGAAGTCGGTGGCCGAGCGCATCGTTTATGACGCCTTTGAGCTCATTGAGCACCGCACGAAGGAGGATCCCCTCCGCGTGTTCAAGAAGGCGCTTGAGAACGTCAAGCCCAGCGTGGAGGTCAAGAGCCGCCGCGTTGGTGGTTCGACCTACCAGGTGCCTGTGGAGATCCGTGGAGATCGCCGCACGGCCCTGAGCTTCCGCTGGCTCATCAACTTCTCGCGCAAGCGCCACGAGAAGACCATGGCCGAGAAGCTCGCAGGCGAGCTGCTCGACGCTGCGGCGGGCCGCGGCAACGCGGTCAAGCGCCGCGAGGACACCCACAAGATGGCTGAGGCGAACAAGGCCTTCGCCCACTACCGCTGGTAATTAGGTCATGTCTCGCCGCGTCTCCATAAACCAGATCCGAAATATCGGGATCATGGCCCACATCGACGCGGGGAAGACGACCACCACTGAGCGGGTCCTCTACTACACGGGTCGTACACACAAGATCGGCGAGGTCCATGAGGGCACCGCCGTGATGGACTGGTGGGATCAAGAGCAAGAGCGAGGGATCACGATCACCTCTGCGGCCACCACCTGTCATTGGAAGATCGACGACGGCGCTGATCACACGATCAACATCATCGATACCCCTGGGCATGTGGACTTCACCATCGAGGTGGAGCGCAGCCTGCGGGTGCTCGACGGCGCCATCACCGTGCTCGATGGCGTGGCGGGGGTTGAGCCCCAGACCGAGACGGTCTGGCGTCAAGCCGATCACTACAAGGTGCCCCGCCTCGTCTTCGTCAACAAGCTCGACCGCGTCGGCGCGGCCTTTGAGCGCTGCGTGGAGATGATCGAGGATCGGCTCAGCGCCACCCCGCTCGTCCTCCAGCTGCCGATCTTCGTCGAGGATCAGTTCATCGGGCTCATCGACCTGATTAAGCAGGTCCAGATCATCTGGCGTGATGAGACCCTCGGCGCGGAGTTCGACGCCCTGCCGCTCAGCGATGAGCAGCGCGATGAGGTTGAGCTTGAGCGCTTAGATCTCCTGGAGCGATTGTCCTCTTTGGATGATGAGCTGCTTGAGGTGATGCTTGAGGGTGAGGCCCCCAGCGAGGCGCAGATCATGCGCGCCGTGCGTCAGGTGACCATCGCCAACCAAGCGGTGCCGGTCCTCTGCGGCTCAGCCTTCAAGAACAAGGGGATCCAGCCCCTCCTCGACGCGGTGATCCGCTACCTGCCCTCCCCTGCGGATGTCCCGCCGGTCAGCGGCCTGCAGATCATCAACAAGCGCCTCTCCGACAAGCGCGTTGAGCGCGCCGCCGACGCCGAGGCCCCCTTCGCCGCCCTGGCCTTTAAGATCGCCGACGATCCCTTTGTAGGTCAGCTGACCTACCTGCGGATCTACTCAGGGCGCGTCAAGGCCGGCGAGGGCATCTGGAGCGCCTCGCAAGAGAAGCGCGAGCGCGTCAGCAAGATCCTGCTCATGCACGCCAACCAGCGTGAGGAGCTTAAGGAGGCTCAAGCCGGCGACATCATCGCCGTGCCGGGCTTCAAGGGGGTGACGACAGGCGAGACGCTCTGCGACGCCAAGCACCCCCTGCTGCTGGAGAAGATCGATTTCCCAGAGCCGGTCATCCGCATCGCCATCGAGCCGCGCAGCAAGGCCGATGAGGTCAAGCTCAGCGCCGCCTTGGAGCGGCTGGCGAAGGAGGACCCCTCCTTCAAGGTCTTCAGCAACGAAGAGACAGGCCAGACCCTGATCGCGGGGATGGGCGAGCTGCACTTGGAGATCATCGTCGAGCGCTTGCGCCGCGACTTTAAGGTGGACTCCAACATCGGCGACCCTCAGGTCTCTTATCGAGAGGCCATCCTCGGCGAGGGTGAGGGTGAAGGGCTCTTTGTCCGCCAGCTGGCGAACAAGGGTCAATATGGGCACTGCTTTTTGCGCGTCCGCCCCGCGGCGGAGGGCGCAGGCTTTGTCTTTAAGAGCACGGTCAGCCCGGCCAAGATCCCCGCTGAGTTTTGGCCCGCCGTCGCGGCGGGCGCCAAGAGCGGCTATGAGTCTGGTGGGCTGGCGAGCTACCCCATGGTGGACGTTGAGGTGGAGCTGTTTGATGGCTCCTTCTCTGAAAACGACTCCAGCGAGGCGGCCTTTAACGCGGCCGGCCACATCGCCTATCGAGAGGCGTGCAAGCGCGCGATGACGGTGCTCTTTGAGCCTGTCATGGAGGTCTCGATCACGGTCCCTGAGGAGAACGTCGGGGATGTGGTGGGTGATCTCGGGGGTCGCGGCGGCGTGGTTAAAGGGATGGCGCCTGTAGGGCGCGCCCAAGCCATCACCGCCATGGTGCCGCTCTCCAAGATGTTTGGTTACACGACCCACTTGCGCTCAAACACGCAGGGTCGTGGGACCTATCAGATGCGCTTCGCGACGTACGCCCAGGTCAATGAAGCGACCGCGCGTAAGATCGTGGGCGATTACGCAGTTTAGAGGGTCGCACCAGACCCGATGATTCCGGTTAGGAGAGGCCTTCACCGGCCTGAACCAACAGGACGTACGCAATGTCAACGAGCCAGAAGATTCGAATCCGGCTGAAGGCCTACGATCACAAGCTCCTCGATCAGTCAGCGAGCGAGATCGTGGACATCGCGCGGCGCACCGGGGCGAAGGTCGCAGGCCCGATCCCCCTGCCGACGAAGATCAACCGCTACACGGTCCTGCGTGGGCCTCATATCGACAAAAAGAGCCGCGAGCAGTTCGAGATTCGGACGCATAAGCGCCTCCTTGACATCCTTGAGCCGACGCCGCAGACCTTGGACGCTTTGATGCGCCTCGACCTGTCGGCTGGGGTCAACGTAGAACTGAAGGGCTCGTGAGGAGCAGATAGAGATGGCTACGCTCCCAATTTATAACCTCGACCGTGAGGAAGTTGGCACCATTACGGTGTCCGACGAGATCTTCGCGGCGCAGGTCAATCACCACCTCTTTTATGAGGTCGTGAAATGGCAGCTCGCGAAGCGACGCGCTGGCACCGCCTCCACCAAGGGCCGCAACGAGGTCACGGGTGGTGGCGCTAAGCCTTACCGCCAGAAGGGCACCGGTCGTGCTCGTCAGGGCTCCCGCCGGGCGCCCAACCACGTCGGCGGTGGTACGGTGCATGGGCCCAAGCCCCGCAGCTACGCCTACAAGCTCAACAAGAAGATCAAGAAGGGCGCCCTGCGCTCGGCGTTGAGCCTGCGGGCGTCTCAGCAGCGCCTGATCGTCGTCCAAGATCTCAGCTTCTCTGAGGTCAAGACGAAGAAGGCCGCGGCGGTGTTCGCCAAGCTCACCGAGGGCAACGCCCTGGTGCTTGACGGGCCGAACCGCAGCCTGGAGCTGTCGGTGCGCAACCTGCCCAAGGTCAAGTACATGCCCGTCGAGGGGATCAACCTCTTCGATATCCTCAAGCACACCCACCTGGTGCTCACCGAGCCCATGGTGCGTCGGCTCGAAGGGGCGCTGTCCAAATGAAGGCCAAGGACATCCACAGCATCCTGCGTCGCCCCATGGTGACCGAGAAGACCACCCTCCAAAAGGAGGACAACAACCAAGTGGTCTTTATGGTCCGCCGTGACGCCAACAAGATTGAGATCCGCGCCGCCGTTGAGACGCTCTTGAGCGTCCGCGTTGAGGAGGTCAACACCCTCAACGTGCGCGGCAAGAGCCGCCGGGTGGGTCGCTACAGCGGCAAGCGCAGCAACTGGAAGAAGGCCATCGTCACCCTCGCCGCGGGCGAGGAGGTCGAGTTCTTCGGCGCCCTTGAGGCCCTCGAAGGCATGGAGGAGGAGGCTTAAATGGGCATCAGGAAGTACAAGCCCACCTCACCGGGCCGGCGGAACATGAGCAGCAGTGACTTCGCCGAGGTCACCGCCAGCAAGCCGCAGAAGAAGCTGACGCGCGCCCTTCGCAAGAAGGCGGGCCGCAACGCCTATGGCCGCATCACCGTGCGTCGCCGTGGCGGTGGTCACAAGCGCCGTTACCGGATCGTGGACTTCAAGCGCGACAAGTATGGCGTACCCGCCTACGTCGCCTCGATTGAGTACGATCCCAACCGCAGCGCGCGCATCGCGCTGCTCAACTACGCCGATGGTGAGAAGCGCTACATCCTGGCGCCCAAGGGCTTGACCCAGGGCGAGCAGGTCATCTCAGCGCGCGACGCGGACATCAAGCCAGGCAATAGCCTGCCGCTGCGCAACATGCCGGTCGGTACGATCATCCACGCCGTGGAGCTGAAGATCGGCGGCGGGGCCAAGATCTGCCGCGCGGCGGGCTCCTCGGCCCAGCTCCTCGCCAAAGAGGGGGAGTGGAGCACGCTGCGCTTGCCCTCCGGCGAGATGCGACTGGTGCACCTCAACTGCCGGGCCACCGTTGGCCAGGTGGGCAATGAGGAGCACAACAACGTCAAGATCGGTAAGGCTGGGCGCTCTCGCTGGCTGGGGCGTCGCCCCAAGGTCCGCGGCGTGGCCATGAACCCCGTCGACCACCCGCACGGTGGTGGTGAGGGGCGCACCTCTGGTGGCCGTCACCCTGTGACGCCCTGGGGCGTGCCGACGAAGGGTAAGCGTACTCGTAAGAACCGCCGCACCGATCGCTTCATCATTCGGCGTCGGGGCCGGAAGTAGGATTGACCGATGCCGCGTTCGATTAAAAAGGGACCTTTCATCGACCTTCACCTTTGGAACAAGGTCGAGAAGATGAATGAGGCGAGCTCCAAGCGTGTGATTAAGACTTGGTCTCGTCGCTCCACCATCGTGCCTGAGTTTGTGGGCCACACCTTTGCGGTGCATAACGGCCGCAACTTCATCCCGGTCTTCGTGACCGAGAACATGGTGGGTCACAAGCTGGGTGAGTTCTCCCCCACCCGTACTTATCGGGGGCACGCCGCCGATAAGAAATCGCGGAGGTAAGGTGATGCAGGCGAAGCTTCGTTACCTGAGAGTTTCTCCGCGTAAGACGCGTTTGGTGGTGGATTTGGTGCGTGGCAAGGGTGTCAGTGAGGCCATTAACATCCTCACCTTCACCTCTCGCGCCGCCAGCGAGCCGGTGCGTAAGCTCATCATGAGCGCCATCGCCAACGCTGAGGCCGCCGACAAGGACCAAGACGATCTCTTTATCAAGGAGATCTTCGTCGATGAGGGTCCGACCCTGCGCCGCTTCCGCCCCCGCGCCATGGGCCGCGCCACGAGGATTAACAAGAGGACGAGCCACGTGACGTGCGTCCTGGGTGAACGGGAGTAACTATGGGCCAGAAGACACACCCGATCGGTTTCCGCCTGGGGGTCATCCGCACCTGGAGCTCCAAGTGGTATGAAGAGAAGCGCTACGCGGAGTGGCTCCATGAGGACCTGACGCTGCGCAGCTTCATCAAGAAGAAGCTCTACAACGCGGGGATCTCCAAGATCGAGATCGAGCGGATGGCCAACAAGGTCAAGATCAGCGTCTACACCGCGCGCCCCGGGATCGTCATCGGCAAGCGCGGCGCTGGCGTTGAGGAGCTCAAGCGGGAGATCCAGCAGCTGACCAGCAGCGAGATCTTCCTCAACATCCAAGAGATCCGTAAGGCCGAGCTGGACGCGGTCCTCGTGGCCGAGAACGTCGCCGCGCAGCTGGAGCGCCGCGTGGCCTTCCGTCGCGCGCTGAAGAAGTCCATGCAGACGGCGATGAAGTTCGGGGCCAAGGGCTTCCGCGTCGCCGCCTCGGGTCGCCTCGGTGGCGCGGAGATGGGCCGCTACGAGTGGTATAAGGACGGCCGCGTGCCGCTGCACACCCTCCGCGCTGACATTGACTATGGCACCGCGATCGCGAAGACCACCTATGGAGTCATCGGCATCAAGTGCTGGATCTTCAAAGGTGAAGTCCTCGACGACCGCCAAGTAGCCCATAAGTAAGGGGGGCGACGTGCTTTCACCCAAGCGGACAAAGTATCGCAAGCAGATGAAGGGCCGGACGCGCGGCATCGCCAAGGGCGGTACCGACGTGCAGTTCGGCGACTTCGGCCTCCAGGCCCTCGAGTCTGGGCGCATCACCGCTCGGCAGATCGAGGCCGCGCGTATCGCCATGACCCGCCACGTCAAGCGTGAGGGTAAGGTCTGGATTCGCATTTTCCCAGACAAGCCGGTCACCAAGAAGCCGGCTGAGGTGAGGATGGGTAAGGGTAAGGGCGCCGTGGACATTTGGGTCTGCCCCGTCAAGCGCGGGAAGGTGCTCTATGAGATGGAGGGCGTCTCTGAGGAGGTCGCCCGCGAAGCGCTCCGTCTCGCGGCCCACAAGCTCCCAATCCGCACTCGTTTCCTCAAGCGGGGGGAGTAGAGAGATGAAGGCCTCGGAGATCAGAGAGAAGTCTCTCGACGAGCTGATGGAGTACAACAAGGAGCAACGCAAGGCGCTCTTTGACCTCCGTTTCAAGCATTACACGGGTCAGCTGATCAGCACCGCTGACATTCGCAACGCGCGCCGCGAGATCGCCCGCGTCGAGACCATCATCCGCGAGCGAGAGATCGTTCAACGCGGCAAAGACGCGTAACGGAGTCGCCTGATGAGTGAGCAGAACAGAGGCCACCGTAAGAGCCGCTCCGGGGTGGTCGTCAGCGATAAGATGGATAAGACCTTGGTCGTGCAGATCGATCGTTTGGTCCTCCACCCGATCTATCGCAAGTACATTCGCCAGCGGGTGAAGTACAAGGTCCACGACGAGCGAAACCAGGCGCGCGTGGGGGATACGGTCCTCATCGAGGAGTGTCGTCCCCTCAGCCGCCATAAGCGCTGGCGCCTGAAAGAAATCACGCACCGCGCGGCTGGAGTTGTGAAGTGATCCAGATGCAAACCATTCTGACTTCGGCCGATAACTCTGGGGCCAAGAAGATGCAGTGCATCAAGGTCCTGGGAGGGTCGAAGCGCCGCTACGCCTCGGTGGGTGACATTATCGTTGTCTCCATCAAGGAGGCTCAGCCCAACACCGCCATCAAAAAGGGCGATGTGAAGCGAGCCGTCGTTGTGCGGACCAAGAAAGAGATCAAGCGAGCTGACGGCTCTTACATTAAGTTCGACGTCAACTCCGCTGTCTTGATCAACGATGCCAACGAGCCCATCGGCTCGCGTATCTTTGGTCCCGTCGCCCGAGAGCTGCGCGCTAAGCGCTTTATGAAGATTGTTTCGCTCGCACCTGAGGTGCTCTGAGCGGGCCTAGGACGGATCGATGCACATCAGACAAGGTGATAAGGTCCAGGTGATCGCTGGCAAAGAGAAGGGCAAGGTTGGCCGCGTCCTTCGGATTGACCACAAGCGCAATCGCGTGGTTGTTGAGTCAATCAACATTGTCAAGCGTCACCAGAAGCCGACCGCGATCGATCCCGAAGGTGGGATCATCGAAAAAGAAGCGCCTCTCCATGTCTCCAATGTCCTCCTGTATTCGGAGGAGCTGGAGCGCGGCGTGCGCGTAAGCTACCGCTTTGTGGGCGCCAACGGGGAGCATCATGAGAGCCGCAACGCGGCCCTCGCGACCTTCTCCGACAAGCCCGCCCGCGTCGCCAAGGTGCGCGTCTGTAAGCGCACTGGCGAGGTCTTCAAGGTGGAGGGAGCGCAATGAAGACGAGGCTCCAAAAGAAGTACGAAGAGGCCGTCGTCGCCGCCCTCCAAGAAGAGTTCAAGTATGGCAACCCCCTTGAGATCCCTCGGGTCGTCAAGGTGATCGCCAACATGGGCTTGGGCGAGGCGGTTCAAAACCCCAAGATCATCGACTCGGCTCGTGAAGAGCTGAGCCTGCTGACGGGGCAACGCGCGGTGGTGACGCGAGCCAAGCGCTCCATCGCCACCTATAAGCTGCGCGCGGGCATGCCCATTGGCTGCTCCGTGACGCTGCGTAGAGATCGAATGTGGGAGTTCCTTGATCGCCTCATGAACGTCGCGCTGCCTCGCGTGCGCGACTTCCGAGGGGTCAGCGCGCGCGGCTTTGACGGGCGTGGGAACTTCTCAATGGGGATTCGTGAGCACATCATCTTCCCCGAGATCGACTACGACAAGACCGACAAGATTAAGGGGCTCAACGTCACGGTTGTGACCACGGCCCGCACGGATGAAGAGAGTCGCGCGCTGCTGAGGCATCTGGGGATGCCTTTCAAGAAGCCTGGCGAGCGTTAATCGGGTGCGGCATGGCCCGCCGAGCCGGTTGCTCAAAACCGCAGCCGCAGGATTGAGGTAGAGATCAATGGGAATGACCGACCCGATCGCCGATCTGCTCACGAGGATTCGCAATGCGTCGGCGGTGGGCCATGATAAGGTCCACATCCCGGCTTCAAATATGAAGCTCAGGATCGTGAATCTCCTCCATGAAGAGGGATTCATCCGCAACTTTAAAGTCCTCAGGGACGAGAAGCAGGACGTCATCTGTGTGTA
The DNA here is from genome assembly GCA_018813065.1 of Myxococcota bacterium. GTDB lineage: Bacteria > Myxococcota_A > Bradymonadia > UBA7976 > UBA1532 > JAHJCH01. The sequence goes on along the minus strand of JAHJCH010000234.1, from coordinate 12,728 downwards.
CCTGAAGTACCGAGACGACTCACCGGTGATCACTCACCTTGAGCGTGTCTCCAAGCCAGGTCGCCGCATGTACGTCAAGACAAAGAACCTGCCCCGGGTGCGCAACGGGCTGGGGATCGCGATCATCTCGACCTCTCGAGGCGTGATGACCGATCACCAGGCGCGCAGCTTAGGGCTCGGCGGCGAGCACGTCTGCTCCGTCTGGTGAGCGAAGAGGAGAGCCGAGATGTCTCGAATTGGCAAGCTGCCGATCCCTGTCCCTCAAGGCGTAACCGTCACCATTGAAGGGCGCAGCGTCAAGACCAGCGGCCCTAAGGGGACGCTGGAGGGCCTGCTGCCCCCCAAGGTGAGCGTTGAGCGCGAAGGGGATGAGCTGATCATCAAGCGTGATGGTGAAGATCGTATCGCCCGCTCTATGCACGGCCTGGCGCGCTCTTTGGTGCGCAACATGGTCGATGGCGTGGCTGTTGGCTTCACCAAGACCCTTGAGATCGTAGGCGTGGGCTACAAGGTCGAGGAGCGGACGCTGAACAAGCACAGCTACCTCGTCTTCACCTTGGGCTACAGCCACCCGATTTACTATGAGGTCCCCAAGGGGATCTCCGCGCAGCTGATCAAGAAGGGCAACGACTTCAGCGTCGCCCTCACAGGCGCCGATCGCCAACTCGTCGGCTCCGCCGCGGCTGCTGTGCGCGCCTTCAGGCCCCCGGAGCCCTATAAGGGCAAGGGGATCAAGTACTCCGACGAGATCGTACGGCGCAAGGAAGGCAAGTCCGGCGCCCGTTAAGGAGCGGTAGAGAGAGCATGGCTTTAAAGAACAAGAGAGTGGCGGCTCGTCTCCGCCGCAAGCGCGCCATCCGCAAGCGCCTCTCTGGGACGACCCAGCGCCCGCGCCTCAGTGTGTTTCGCTCAAGCCAGCACATCTACGCGCAGGTGATTGATGACACCCAGGGCGTGACCCTCGCTGCGGCTTCAAGCCTCAGCAAGGAGATCGTGGCGCAGCGCGAAGGCAAAAAGAAGGGGGAGCTGGCTGTCATGGTCGGCGCCCTCATCGCAGAGCGTTGCTTGGCTCGTGATATCAAGAAGGTCGTCTTCGACCGCAATGGCTTCATCTATCACGGTCGTGTCAAGGCCGTGGCCGACGCCGCCCGCGAGGGTGGCCTCGAATTCTAACAGGGCGGGATTCTCCCCCTCCAGAATCTATTGACATCGTTTCATCGGTTGGGTTAAAAGGCCGCGCTCCTTATAGGGAGCCCTCCTTATATAACCGCGACCGTGCCAATGGAGCAGTAAATTGGCGGTGCACAAAGAAAATGAAACCGATCTGATCGACAAGGTCATCAGCATCAACCGCGTCGCCAAGGTCGTCAAAGGCGGCCGCCGTTTCAGCTTCAGCGCGTTGGTCGTCGTCGGCGACGGACAAGGCAAAGTTGGTATCGGGCTTGGCAAGGCCAACGAGGTGCCTGAGGCCATCCGCAAGGGGAACGAAAAGGCTCGCAAGAGCATGTTCTCCGTGCCGGTGATCAACGGGACCATCCCCCACGAGATCCTGGGCCGTCATGGCGCGGGGCGGGTCTTCCTCCGCCCGGCCAGCGAGGGCACCGGCGTCATCGCGGGCGGCCCTGTGCGCGCGGTGCTTGAGGCGGTGGGCGTCCACAACGTCCTGACCAAGTCCATCGGGACCAACAACAAGACCAACGTCGTCCGCGCCACCGTCAAGGCGCTGCGTGGGCTCGTTGATCCTCACGAAATGGCGGCCCGCCGCGGGAAGAGCCTGGAAGAGCTCGGCCACAAGCTCCCGTAAGCTGCTTGAAGAGAAGTCATGAAAATCAAGGTAGTCCTGCGTAAAAGCGGCATTGGAAGGCCAGAGCGTCAGCGTCAAACGCTGAGGGGCTTGGGCCTCACTCGACTTCATCGAGAGCGAGTCCTCGATGACACGCCACAGATCAGGGGGATGATCAACAAGGTCGCCCACCTCGTCGAGTGGCAAGAAGTAAGCGAGTAGGACGAGAATGAGTGAGCTGAGTCACCTCAAGCCCGCTAAGGGCGCGGTCAAGAAGAAGAAGCGCATCGGTCGCGGCGAGTCCTCCGGCTGGGGTAAGACCGCTGGCTCTGGGCACAAGGGTCAGAAGGCCCGCTCAGGCAACAGCAAGCCCCGCCGTGGCTTTGAGGGTGGTCAGATGCCCTTGGCCCGTCGCCTCCCCAAGCGCGGCTTTACCAGCCAAAATCGGGTTGAGTACGCCATCGTCAACGTGGGCCAGCTTGAGGTCTTCGGCGCTGACGCCGTCATCGACCTCGACACCCTCCGCGCGCGCGGCATGGTCAAGAAGGGGCTGTCGCTCCTGAAGATCCTCGCCAACGGCGATCTCAACATCAGCCTCACGGTGAAGGCCCATAAGTTTAGCCAGGCCGCGATCAATAAGATCACGAGCGCGGGCGGCTCCATCGAACTCATCGAAGGCTGAAAGGCGGTAACCCCTTGGGCACCCTCATCAAAATCTTTCAGATCTCGGAGCTGAGGAAGCGGATCCTGCTGACGCTCTCCCTGCTGGCGGTTTACCGCATCGGCGTGTTCGTCACGCTGCCGGGGGTGGATCGTGGCGCCATGAGTAAGTACATGGCCAGCCAACAAGGGGGCTTCCTGGGGCTCTTCAACATGTTCAGCGGCGGCGCCATTGAGCAGCTGAGTGTCTTCGCGCTGGGCATCATGCCCTACATCTCAGCCTCAATTATCTTCCAGCTGCTGACGGTCGTGATCCCCACCCTCGATCGGCTCAATAAAGAGGGCGATCAAGGGCGAAAGAAGATTAACCAGTGGACGCGCTACGCCACCATGGCGTTGGCGATGGTCCAAGGGCTCTTTATCGCTTTTTACTTAGAGAACCTCAGCGCCTCTTCGGGCGCGGGGCAGATCGTGCATGATCCCGGCTCATTTATGTTCCGGGTGATGACGGTCCTGACCCTGGCGACAGGGACAGCCTTTATCATGTGGCTGGGTGAGCAGATCACCGAGCGCGGCATCGGCAACGGCATGAGCCTGATCATCATGGCGGGCATCATCGCTGGGCTGCCTGACGCGCTGGTGCAGACGAAGCAGATGGTCGCCAGCCAACAGATGAGCATCTTCGGGCTCCTCAGCTTGGCGGGCATCGTCTTCGGCGTCATCGCCGCCATCGTCTTTATGGAGCGCGGCCAGCGTCGCATCCCTGTGCAGTACGCCAAGCGCCTCGTGGGCAACCGCGTCGGCGCCGCCCAGAGCACGCACCTCCCGTTGAGGGTCAACATGGCTGGGGTCATCCCGCCCATCTTCGCCTCCTCAATCCTGATGTTCCCTGCCACCATCGCCAGCTGGACCGACGCGGAGTGGATGCAGTCCATCCACAACGCCTTTATCCCCGGCGATTGGCGTTACATGGTCTTCTACACCGCCCTCATCCTCTTCTTCTGTTTCTTCTACACCGCGGTCATGTTTAACCCCGTGGACGTGGCGGAGAACCTCAAGAAGCACGGTGGCTATATCCCCGGCATCCGCCCTGGGACCAAGACCGCAGAGTACATCGATTATGTGCTGACGCGCTTAACCTTCGGCGGCGCTATCTACGTCGCGGCGGTCTGCGTGCTGCCCATGATCATCCAAGATGAGTTTCATGTCTCTTTCTACTTTGGTGGGACGTCGCTCTTGATTATTGTCTCAGTGGCCCTAGACACGGTCCAGCAGATCGAGAGCTATTTCATCACCACGGAGTACAAGGACTTTGACAACAACCAAGGTCCACGCATCCGTAATCGTAGAGGAGCACCGGCCTAAAATGGTGGCAAAGCGACTGATCCTTCTCGGCCCCCCTGGAGCGGGTAAAGGCACTCAATCAGCTCGACTGATGAAGGCGCTCAACATCCCGCAGATCTCCACTGGTGACATCCTCCGGGGTGCGATTGGAGAGGGGAGCGAGCTGGGTCGCGCCGCCAAGGCCTATATGGACAAGGGCCACCTCGTCCCCGATGAGGTGGTGCTTGGCCTGGTTGAGGATCGCCTCGCTCGTGATGACACGCAGGGCGGCTACATCCTCGACGGGTTCCCCAGAAATGGGGAGCAAGCCAAGGCGCTTGATGATCGAGGTATCGTCGTTGAGCGTGTGATCAGCCTCGTTGTCCCCCACGATGTCCTGGTTGACCGCCTGTGTGGTCGCCGGGTTTGTCGAAGCTGTGGCCGCAGCTACCACACAGAGTTCAGCCCAACCCAACAAGAGGGCATCTGTGATGATTGCGGTGGTCAAGTCTATCAGCGCAAAGACGACGTAGAAGAGGTGATTGAGTCCCGTCTGCAGGTCTACACCGACCAAACAGCCCCCCTCATCACTCATTACAAAGCGGCTGGTCTACTCCGTACAATTGAGGGCAACCGCGCACCCCAAGATGTGGGCGCGGCGATCCTCGAAGCGCTTAAGTAGCTCGATCAACCTGATTTTGATCGCGCTGCCTCTGAGCAATTGGGAGCAGTCATGAAGGTACGCGCTTCCGTGAAGCGAATTTGCGATAAATGCAAGGTGATCCGGCGCCATGGCCGCGTTCGGGTCATCTGCGAGAACCCCCGCCACAAGCAACGTCAAGGCTAACGGGGATCAGGAGCAGATGTTATGGCTCGTATAGCCGGTGTGGACCTTCCGCGAAACAAGCGGATCGCCATCGCCTTGACCTATATCCACGGCATCGGTCGGACCACCGCCGTTAAGCTGTTGGACAAATGCGGTATTGACCCGAACACGCGCTCTGACAAGCTCTCAGAAGGCGAAGTTCGCAAAATCCGTAATGCGATCGATGAGAGTGTGAAGGTCGAGGGTGATCTGCGTCGTGAAGTCCAGCTGAACATCAAGCGGTTGATGGATCTGGGCTGTTATCGCGGACTGCGTCACCGGCGCGGCCTCCCTGTGCGGGGACAGCGAACCCGGACGAACGCGCGCACCCGTAAAGGTCCGCGCCGTATTGTGACCAAGAAGAAGAAGTAAAGGCTGGATCATGGCGAAGTACTCTGCGAGTCGCTCCGGCAAGAAGAAGGTCCGGAAGAACATCCAGTCTGGGATCGCGCATATCCGGGCGACCTTCAACAACACGATCATCACAATCACGGACGTGCAAGGCAACGCCGTGGCGTGGTCCTCTGCGGGCTCGCGTGGCTTCAAAGGCAGCCGCAAGAGCACGGCCTTCGCCGCGCAGCTGGCCGCTGAGGACGCCTCACGTAAAGCCCAAGAGCACGGCATGCGCTCCATCGGCGTCTACGTCAGCGGCCCCGGCGCGGGCCGCGAGGCGGCGCTGCGCGCCTTGGCCAACGCGGGCTTCCGGATCACGCACATCCGTGACGTCACCCCGATCCCCCACAACGGCTGCCGCCCGCCCAAGCGCCGGCGGGTCTGAGGAGATAGGTTATGGCTCGTTATACCGGCGCCGTTTGTCGCCTCTGCCGTCGCGAGGGGACCAAGCTCTTCCTGAAGGGTGAGCGTTGCTACACGGACAAGTGCTCTTTTGAGCGCCGCCCCTACGCCCCTGGTCAGCACGGCCAGGGCCGTCTGCGCCAAAGCAACTACCGTGATCAGCTCCGTGAGAAGCAGAAGGTCAAGCGGATCTATGGCGTGCTTGAGCGTCAGTTCCTGCTGTACTTCGAGAAGGCTGATCGTATGAGGGGTGTGACGGGTGAAAACCTCTTGTCCCTCTTGGAGAAGCGCCTCGACAGCGTGGTCTACCGCATGGGCATGGCCACCAGCCGCTCCGAGGCCCGCCAGCTTGTGCGCCACAATCACTTTACGGTCAACGGCCGCAAGGTGAACATCCCCTCCTACCAGGTGCGCGTCAACGACGTCATCGAGGTCAAGGAGCGCAGCCGCAAGGTCGCGCGCATCAAGGAGGCCGTCGAGGGCGCCCGTCACCAGGTGTCTTGGGTTGATCTCGATAAGGACAACTTCAAGGGCACGTTCAAGGCCGAGCCGGTTCGCGAAGAGCTGACGTTGCCCATCGAAGAGCAGCTCATCGTCGAGCTCTACAGCAAGTAATTTTAGAGCGCTGTCGCGCCCATCAAATCCGGCAGAGGTGGACTTGGCGCTCTTTTGGAGAGAGAGACGCTGAGGTGGTCTCGCCGGTTTTTTTTCTCCGGAGAGAAAAATGGAAACGATGGAGATCATCTCCAAGAACTGGCGAGATTTGATTCGGCCCAAGGGGCTGATGGTCTCAGAGCAGACGGCGACCTATGGCAAGTTCGTCGCGGAGCCCTTTGAGCGTGGCTTTGGGATCACCCTCGCCAACTCACTGCGTCGGATCCTCCTCTCCTCCCTCCAGGGCGCGGCGATCACCGCCGTGCGCATCGACGGCGTGCTGCATGAGTTCAGCAGCATCCCCGAGGTGCAAGAGGACGTGGATCAGATCATCCTCAACCTCAAGCAGGTGCGCTTTAAGATGCACACCCTTGAGCCGAGGGTGGTTCGCATCGAGTCGGATAAAGAGGGGCGAATTTGCGCGGGTGACATCATCACTGACGCCAACCTGGAGGTCCTCAACAAGGACCAACACATCCTCACGCTCAGCGAGGGTGGACGTGTGGCGATGGAGATGACGGTGCGCACGGGCTTCGGCTACGTCCCCGGAGAAGAGAACAAGAGCGCCAATATGCCGGTGGGCACGATCCCCATCGACTCGATGTTTAGCCCCATCCGCCGCGTGAACTTTAATGTCACCAACGCGCGCGTGGGTCAACGCACCGACTACGATAAGATGGTGCTTGAGGTCTGGACCGATGGTAGCATTATGCCCGCCGACGCGGTGGCTTATGCCGCGAAGGTCCTCAAAGAGCAGGTGAGCATCTTCATCAACTTCGATGAAGAAGTTGAGCCTGAGTATGAGGAAGAGGCGGGGCAGAGTGAGGTCCTCCAAAACGAGAACCTTTACCGGAGCGTGGATGAGCTTGAGCTGTCCGTGCGCTCCGCCAACTGCTTGCAGAACGCCAACATCAAGCTCATCGGTGAGCTGGTTCAGAAGAGCGAAGCGGAGATGCTCAAGACCAAGAACTTTGGTCGTAAGTCTCTCCGAGAGATTAAAGAGATCCTGGCGACCATGGGCCTCAACTTGGGGATGAACCTTGAGGGCTGGAACCCTGAAGGTCGCAGGAAGTAAGTTTATAAACCGGCGCCGGCCGGGTATCGGGGAGAGAATTCGATGCGTCACCGAAAAGCGGGTCGCAAGCTCGGCCGCAGCGCGAGCCACCGCAAGGCCATGTTCCGCAATATGGTCACCTCACTCATCGAGGAGGGCATGATTCAGACGACGACGCCGCGCGCCAAAGAGGTGCGCCGCTTCGTTGAGAAGCTGATCACCTCCGCGAAGCGCAACGCGCCGAGCTTGGTCGATGGCGCCGTCAGCGACGCTGAGCGTGAGGTGCTCGTCCAACAGCGGGTCGCCGCGATTCGTCAAGCGGGCAAGTTTGTCCGCAGCCGCGACGCGCTTCAGATCCTGTTCTCGGAGTACGCCGAGCGCTACAAGAGCCGCAACGGGGGCTACACCCGGATCGTCAAGGTGGGCCGTCGCCTCGGTGATAACGCGGACATGGCGCTGATCGAGCTGCTCCCCAAGGACTATGTTGACGCGCGCGTTCGTCGCGCGCAGTCCGTCGAGGCCGCCCCCGCCGTCGAGGCTGAGCCCGTCGTTGAAGCGCAGGCTGAGGAGGAGAAGGGCGAGTAAATCGCCCCTTCTTTTGTCTCAAAAGCGGCCCTGGGGTCGCTTTTTTTTTAGCTCAACAGGGCCTCGCTCAGCGTGCGCGTCACCACGCGTTGCAGCGCCTCATGGGTGTATGGCTTCTTAAGCTGGGCGGTGAACCCATAGGCGGAGAAGTCGGACAGGATCGGATCGTGGGCGTAGCCGCTGGAGACGATCAGCCGCGCCTGGGGATCCACCTTCAGGATCGCGGCGGCGATGGCTTGGCCGCTCATCCCCCCTGGGATCGTCAGATCGAGGATAAAGGCGCTGACGGCGCGCAGCGCCTCTTGGGTATTGCGCTTGGCCATGAGGGCCTCACCGTTGGGGTAGACCTCCACCTCAAAGCCCACCTTGCGCAGCATCCGCGCGCCGACCTCAAGGATCGCCGCCTCATCATCGACGATGACGATCAGCCGCCCCGCCGCCGCCTCATTGAGCGCCAGCGGGGCCTTGGCGGCGCGCGTCGGGGCGCTGATCGTCTCAAAGTAGGCGGGGAGGGTGAAGCGAAAGCACGTGCCTTGCGGCGAAGAGTCCACGCTGATCACCCCGCCGTGCTTATTCACGATCGAGTGACAGATGGCGAGGCCCAGCCCGCTGCCGCTGGGCTTGGTGGTGAAGTACGGATCAAAGACGCGAGAGAGCGCCTCCGGCGAGATGCCTGGACCATTATCAATAAACTCAATGCGCACGCGACCGCGCAGGGGGGGCGCCTCCTCATTGCGACAGCGGATCTCTAAGCAGCCACCATGGGGCATCGCCTGCGCCGCGTTCAAGGCGAGGTTTTGCACAACCTGGCGAATTTGCCCTTTATCTACACGTACCCGCCATAGATCTTCGGGGATATCAAAATGACAGCGCAACGCAGAACCCGATAAGATAAAGCGCGTTGTCTCTGTAATGATTTCTGATAAAGACGCCGCTTCAAGGACGGGGTTTCCGCCTTTTGAAAAGGTCAACAGCTGTTGTGTCAAGCTGGTCGCGCGCAACAACGCGCTTTCGGCGCCCTCTAAAAGATCACGTTGATCATCATCCTGATCATTTATGCCCAATAATGCTAGGCTGATATTCCCAATCGCGCCCGTGAGGATATTGTTAAAATCATGCGCTAGACCACCTGCTAGGACACCAATCGACTCCAAATTTTTAACTTTAAATAGCTGTTCTTGTTGTTTTATCTCGTCTCTAATATCTCTGAAAACAACAACTACACCTATAGCATTGCCATCATCATCAAAAATAGGGGATGATGTTCTAAAAACGGGGAACGATTTATTTGTTTTCTTGAGGAATATCTCACCTTGGCCACTGCATTTTACTTTTGTCTCAAGTGTATTTTTGATGCAATCATCACAACTGTTTTCAGAATGATCACACCTAAAATCACATACGTTAAAAACATGAATCCCTAAAACATGTTGGTTCTCAATAGAGATGAGCTTTTCAGCGGCCTTATTGGCCAAAATGATTCGTCCACATACATCCGTGCTGATCACCGCGTCGGTGATGCTGTCGAAGACAACCGCCAAGCGCTGCTTCTCCGCGTGGAGGGCCTCCTGAGCGTCTCGTGTCTCACGGCGCTGCTCGACGACGGTGTCGATCATCTCATCGAAGGCGGCGCCCAGGGCGCTGATCTCATCCTCACCGGTCAAGCGCGCGCTGCCCCTCATCCCCGGCGACGAAGGCCGTCGAGACGCGCGCCAGCCGATAGAGATCGCGGGTGATTCGCCGCGAGAGGAGGTAGGCGAAGAGTGAGCCCAGGATCAAGGCCAAGATCGTGTAATAGAGCCCCTCAAGGGTGAGGGCCCTCAGCCCCGCGTTGGTCCGCGCCTGGGACAAGCCGATGCGCGCCCAGCCGATCAGCTCACCGCGCGCCGTGATGGGCTGCGCCACGTCGATGAGCTGCTCATTGATCACCAAGCGCGTCAGGCGTGGCGGCGTGTCGAGGAGGCGGGCGCTGATCTCATCGGTGACATAGCGCCCTTGATGACGCCGCGCCGTGTGCGCCAGCACGCGCCCATCAGGGGACAGGACCATCCCATAGCGCAGATCAGGGTAAGAACGCTGCGCGCTGACGACCTCCTCCAGCCCCATGATGTCATTGGAGAGCACCCATGACTGGCTGTTGACCGCCAGGGCCTGCGCCAGGCTCTGGGCGCTCTCTAAGGCTTGGCTGTGCAGCAGGCGCCGCTGGTTCAGCACCAAGTCGGCGATAAAGAGGGTCATCAAGACGGCGTGAACCAAGGCGACGCCCAGGATCAGCTGACGGCGGATTGAGCGCCCCCAAGCGCGACGGATGAACCACCTCACGGCTTATCCTCCAGCAGCTCGACTGGGCGGACGTGCTGCTTGAAGTGTTCGATAAAGCGCCGCACGGGGGCGTAGGTGCCCGCGTCGGCGCGCTCAAAGCCCTTCGCCTCCATTTGGCTCAAGATCTCGCGCCCGCGAGGGTGATCACGCAGCGCCAAGAGGTGGGAGACGATCCGCTCCACCTCCACCTCCTTGAGATCCTCACGGGCCATAAAGCTGTTATTGGGCAGCGGCGCCGTCTCCCAGCGCACCTCCAGGGCCTCTCCGATCTCCGGGCGCTCCTGGATCAGCGCCCGCCAGGGCGGCGGCCAGGTCGCCCCCGCCGCCACCTGCCCCAAGTACACGTTCATGATCGAAGACTCCTGAGAGCCCACATAGCGGATCTGTAGATCCTGGAGATGCACGCCCATCTCATGCAGGAGGAGCTGAGGCATCATCGTCGCGGCGAGGGCGGTCGGGGCGGGGAAGCTGACGGGGCGGCCCTGGAGCTGACGCGCGTCGGTGATCCCAGCGTCCTTGCGCACCAGGATGATCCCGCGAAAGTCCTGATCGTCGGCCACCTTCGCCACCACGCGATAGCCGCGATTGAGGGCGTTGATCGTCTGATAGGGGTTGGGCAAGGCCAGGTGAAAGTGACCGCTGTAGAGCTTCTGGTCATACGCGGCGTAGCTGCGCGAGGCCTCCAGCTGGACGCGGACGCCGCCTTGGCTGAGCTGCTCGGCGAGGGGGGCGAAGATGGCGTTGAGCCGCGCGGGGTTGTGCAGCGGGTGGACCCCAAGCAGGTAGACCTGATGCGGCTTAAGGGGCTGGGCCTCATAGCGCGGGTGATACTCAGGCGCGGCTTGAGGCTGACAAGCGAAGAGCGTGGACAAGATCCACAACATAGAGGAGAGGCGCATAAAGACACTCCCGCCTAATGTCTAAGTCTTGTCAAGATTATCCGCTCAAAAGCACGCTCACGCTGGCGGTGCCTCGGCGAGGTAGCCCTTGAGCTTGACGGTGACGGCGCGCTCACCATCGACCGTGACCTCACCGCGGGCCATGACCACCCTCATCAGCGTCCGCTCCACGCGGATCTCCAAGCGCGCACACTCGCCGGGGCGCACGGGGCGGCGGAGGCGCGCGCCGTCTACGCCTGTGAGGTAGACGCGCCCGCCCTTGTGGGTCTGAAGCGCCCAATAGGCCAAGGTCTGGGCCAGGGCCTCAATCAAGATCACGCCAGGCACGATGGGATCGCCGGGGAAGTGCCCGGCGAGGAGCGGCTCAGCGCCGAAGACGCGCTCCGCCACGGCGTAGTCGGCCCCGCACGCCAAGCAGCGGTCGAGGAACAAGAAGGGATCGCGGTGCGGTAAGACCGCCGTCGGGGGGGGTAAGGTCATCTCTCCATCCAAGCCATCAAGCCAAACAAGGTCAGCGCGTCGGCGAGCAAGATCAGCCCGACGCGGGCGGGCTGGTAGCCACCGCCGCGCAGATAAGCGATGAGGAGGGCCAGGGCGCTGAGGAGGAGCGGCGCGGCGAGGAGCCACAGCCACAGCGGCGCCCGACCGGGCCGACGAGGGCGCAGCCAGGGCCAGGCGGCGGGCAGCGCGACGTGCGTGGTCCACAGCGCGGCGAGGACACCCACCGAGACGGCCAGGCCCAAGCTGAACATCACGGGGCTGCGGGCCAGGAGCAGGCTGGCGAAGCCAAGGAGGGTCGTCAGCGCCGCCAAGCCCACCGCGCGGCGGGTCTGGGGCTGGCGCCCCGCGCGCAGGGCGTCGGTCATAAAGATCCCGTAGTCCACGGCCACGCCCGCCAACAAGGCGAAGGCGCCGACGCTGACGAGGTTAAAGGGCGCCTCCAGCCAGCCCATCACCCCCCAGGTCACGAGGAAGGCCATCAGCACGGGCGAGAGCGCCGCCAGGGCCAAGCGAGGGCGCCCGTAATAGAGGGCGAGGAGGCCCGCGATCAGGGCCAAGGACAAGGCCGACAGGGCGGCGACGCCGTCCATGACCGCCTCGACGCCCGCGCTGGCCAGGCTCGCCTCAGAGATGACGGCCACGCCGGGCAAGGCGGACAGGGCCGAGCGCAGCTGAGGGGGCAAGGCGGGGCGGCGTGGATCGTCGGTGTAGGCGATGAGCATGACGCGGGCTTGGCCGGGCCGGGCGGCGATCATGCGCCGCAGCAGGGGCGCGGCGGGGCTGCCCTGAAGATCCGCCGAGGTCACGGGCGGCGCGGCCTGAGCGGCGCGCAGATCGGCCCAGGCGGGCTCAAAGGCCGACGGCTCGATCCCCGCCGCCTCTGCTTGCTGGTGCCAGCGTCGCCGCGCCGCCGCCTCATCAAAGGCCGCCCAGCGGGCGCGCTGCGTGGCGGGGGAGGGCAGCAGGGCGGTGGGGCTGTAGGCGTAGGCGATCTGACCTTCGTCGCGCGCCTGCGCCAGCCGCGCCGTCGCCCGCTCCGCGCGCGCCAGGGCTTGGGCCTCATCGACGCCCGAGGCCACGATCAGCGTGCGAAAGCGCGGCAGCCCATAGCGCGCGTTCAAGGTCGCCTCGCGGGCTTGAATCTCGGGCGGCTGACGATCGAGGGCGCGCACATCCCCGCTGAAGCGCACGCGCGGCAGGCCCGCCGAGGCGGCGAGGGCCAAGAGGGCGGTGAGGGCCAAGGCCCAGGCGCGGGGCAGGCGGCGCGGCGGGCGCGTCGAGGCGGGG
>JAHJCH010000233.1 GCA_018813065.1 Myxococcota bacterium | reverse complement strand
GAGCCGCCCAAGCCTGAGCCACCCGCCAGCCAATATCTCAGCGGTCATGGTCGCTGGTCAGGCCGTGACGTGGTGCTGAAGGGCTGCAAGTCCTGCCACGCGCAGATGGACTTCGTGGCGATCCCCAGCGGCAAGCTCTACCGCGCCTTCGCGCGCAGCTCACACCCTGAGCAGGGGACGCTGGGTAAGCTCTTCTCGGCGCGTGAGCTGTCCTCTGGACGTCGCTATATACGCGACTTAAAAAAGAAAAACGCTTCTTCAGACAAGAGCTCTGGCAGCAACATTGCTGGCGTGCAGTGATCGCACGACGCGCAGATACAGGTGAACATGTCCCGCAACCTCCCCCACGCCGCGATCGCGCTCATCGCCCTCCTCGCCGCGCCTGCGGTGGCGGCGCCGAGCGCAGAGATCCCCGCCAAGCTCAACGCCGTCAAGGCCAAGCTAGAGGCCGTTCAAGCCCAGCTCGATGAGGCCATCGAGGCCGCCGAGGAGGAGGCCCCGCCGCCCACCTCGATTGAGGAGCTTCAAGAACAAGTGATGGTGCTTGAGGAGGACATCAGCGAGCTTTTGAGCCTTCAAGAAAAACAAGGGCGCGAGCTGGCTCATGATCGCTTAGATTGGTCCGTTGCCTATCGCGCGACCCTCAACAATGTACGCCTCAAGAATGATCAAGCCAATGTTAATGAGTTCTACGGTAATATCTGGAATCACCGCGTTCGCTTAGGATTTCATGCGACCAATGGGCCGCTTCGATTCAGCGGACGCCTCGCTGTCTTTAAAAACTTTGGAGAGAGCGATGAGAGCACCGTTGGAATGGACTCAAACTCAACGCGATACGCGCGTGACACGAGCCTACGTTTAGAAAGAGCTTTCCTCGATTTATTTGTTAATGATTGGTTTGCTTTTACTCTAGGTCGTGTCGCGAGCCCTGAAGGCCCCCCCGCTGAGCTAAAAGAGAACTCAGATCGCTCCGGGACTTGGGGGATTCAGATGGTTGAAGCAGAGTTTGAAACTATCCTTGCAACTTTTAATATAAAGCCGATCAATTCATCTCTAAGGGTGTTTTATAGCCCATTTTTTAGCCACGCTAAGATCAATCCTATGGATGACAATAGTTTATTTCAAGGGAGTGGTATAAAACCAAGCCATATCTGGGGTTTTTTATTTGAATCTAACCTCCCCAAAATGGGAGATAATTTATTTCAGCTCGGATTTGTACATATCCCATTCTTTAGACCACAAATCTTCCCGATCATGATGCCAGATGGCGCTCAAGTGATGCCATCATCTCTCCCTGATGATATTGGCAGCTATCTTATGATCAATACTCTCCTTGAAGTTAAAGATGTCTATGATTTTGATTTCTTTGCTGCCGGATCAGTGACTCTATTTAACCCAACAGACCCAATTATGTATGAGGTTGGCGCACCTGAGCCACTTAAAATGGGATTGGCGAGCTTTGATCAAGATCGCCACCACGCTTTGATGGGCTACGCTGGCGTGCGCTACAAGCTCCCAATGGGCAGCTTGATGCCTCAGTTTGGTCCAACCCTCGCGCCGAGGCTTGGCGCGGAGTATAACTACGGCAGCGAGAACCATGTGACCTGGGGATCTCCATCAGAGACGCTCTTTAATAAGCTCGGTGTGCGCGGCCACGCGATCGAAGGCTACGCGATCATCCCCATGTGCCCTGACTTATTTATGCGGCTCGGCGCGCTGCATATCATGCGCGACTACAAAGGTGGCTTCATTGGACCGAGCACCAAGGTCGATGAGCAAGCGACCAACTTCTATTTCTTAATCAACGCACGTTGGTTCTAGCCCAGAAGCCTCAGGTTCAGCGCCCATGCCACAGCCCCTCAAGCGGATGCTTGAGCTGCTCTCCGCGTTGGAGGCGGCTCAGATCCCCCACTGTCACTTTAAGAGCAACCTTCACCTCGGCGCCGCCCTCGCGGGGGAGACAGACTACGATCTCCTCGTCGCCGCTGAGGCCTCAGCGGCGGTGGAGCGTCACCTCGGCGCGGGGGGCTTCAAGCGCGCCCTCTCTCAGCCGTGGGCGCGCTTCCCCGGCGTCGAGGACTGGATCGGCTTTGATGAGGCCACCTCACGCCTGATCCACGTCCACCTGCACTTCACGCTCATCACCGGCACGCGCCACGTCAAAGAGCAGCGGGTGCCTTGGGAGGCGGAGATCCTGGCCACGACCATCGTGGAGCCTACACATCAAGCGCGGATCATCGAGCCGCACCGTGAGCTGCTCCTCTTCTTGATCCGCTTGGTCTTTAAGACGCCCAAGGGGTGTACGCCGCCCAAGCACATCCAAGCGGAGCTGGCTTGGCTGAAGGGGCGCGTCGATCCCCTCGCCCTCGCCGAGCTGGCGGCGCGGCTGCTGCCTCGGCTGCGCGTTGAGGGGCTGTGGGGCGCCGATCCCCTCAGCGCGCAGATCGACGAGGCGCGCGCGCCGATCCTCGCTGAGCTGGCCCTCCACCGGCGCTTCAGCCCCACGCGCGCCTCAGCGCAGCATCGCCTCAATCGCGCGCGCTTCCACGCGGCGCGGGTGGCCCGCAGGCTCGGCCAGCCGACCCAGTGGGGCAAGCGGCTGCACTCCGGCGGGCGGCTGATCGCCATCATCGGCTGCGACGGCGCGGGCAAGTCCACGTTGACCCAGGATCTCAAGCAGTGGCTGGCGTGGAAGCTCGACGCCGACACGATCTACTTGGGCGTCGGTGACGGGCACATCGGGCCTGCCACCTGGGCGCTCAAGCACCTCGCCTTGGTCGTTGAGCGCCGCCGCCCTTCGCCGCCCGCCGCCCAGACCAGCGCGCCGACCTGCGCCATCAACCCGCCGCCGCCGCCCCCCCCTCTGCGGGGCGGTGGCTCAGTCAGGGGATCAAGGATCTCGGCGTCGGTGGGCTTAACCTGACCTTCGCCCGCGAGCGCGCCGACAAGCTCAAGGCGGCCACGGCGCTGCGCCATGACGGGCTCATCTTGTTGACCGATCGCTTCCCCCAGATCGAGGCGCGCGGCGTCTACGACGGGCCGCGCACGCAGCGCAAGGCGGAGGCGACGTTCATCCGCGACGCCCTCGCCGATCAAGAGGACGCCCTCTTCGCGGCGATGACCCAGATCAAGCCCGATCTGATCATCCGGCTTAAGATCACCGTCGAGGTCGCCCTCAGCCGCAAGCCCGAGCACCGCGAGCCGGAGATGCGCCGCAAGGTCGCCATCACCGATCAGCTGCGCTTTCAAGGCGCCCCCATCGTGGAGATCGACGCGACGCGGCCCTTCGAGGAGGTGCGCGCGGCGGCCCGCCGAGCGGTGTGGGGGATCTTATGATCGTCGAGCTGTGTGGCCCCCCTGGGGTGGGCAAGTCCACGCTGGCGCGGGCGTGGGTGGCGGCGCTGCGGGCCGAGGGGCGGGCGATCCACGCGCTGCCCTCGCCTTGGTGGCGGGCGCGCGGGCCGCTGATCAAGCTCCAACGCGGGCTCCACCTCGCCGCCCTCGTCGCCGCCGCGCCACGCCTCGGCGG
>JAHJCH010000232.1 GCA_018813065.1 Myxococcota bacterium | reverse complement strand
CCTGCGTGGCCGCCGCGCGCCTGAGCCGCGCCCCCCCAAGGCGCCGCCGCCGTCAAAGCCGTAAAACCTAGGGTGTGGTGAGCCGCGCCCGCAGCGCCTCAAGCCGCGCCACCCGCGCGCTGAAGCGCTCCACGTAGCGCGATAAGCCCGGCGAGGTGATGGCCTTGAGCAGCTCGATGGCCTGGCGCTTGACCGCCTCCTTGCCCCCAGTCGCCAGCTTGAGCCACATCCGCCAGCCCGCAGGCTTGACCTCGCCAGGCCGCGCCTCAAGGGCCTTGAGCCCCGCCACGCAGTCCTCAAGTGACCGCGTCGCCTCGCAGGCGCGTGCGTAGGCTTGGCGCATCTCCTTCATCGCCAGCCACACCAGCGTGATGTCATCGGGGATGTCCGCGCCCAAGCTCAGCCCCAGCGAGGCCCCTGAGCCCGAGGGGAGGATGTCCTCATAAAAGACATGCAGGCCATCGGCTTGGAGGCTCTCGCTGAAGTGAGGATCGTGGGCGAGGAGCACGCCGAGGGCCTCGCCCACGCGCTTGGGCGCCTCGTTTGTCAAGAGCGGCTCAAGCGCGTCCAAGAGCAGCGCGTCTCCCGCCGTCGCCAGCATCGGCAGGAGCAAGGGCGCGCCGCCCCGCATCAGGTCTTGGTTGATCTGGATCTGCTCCAAGAGCAGGGTCATGGCCGCCTCTGTGCGGCCCGCGCGGGCCTCCGCCTCGGCCATCACGCGCGCGGCCTTGGAGAGCACGACGTGCTTGGCTAAGCGGCCAAGCTTGCGCCGCCCCAAGAGGTAGGGGGAGCAGCCCTCGGCGTAGCGCGTCGCCTCATGGATCAGCCGGGGCAAGGCCACGCAGCGCGCCTCAACCCGCGCCCGCAGCGTGGGATCGAGCGCGCTCATCGCCTTGATCTCGCGGGCTTGGCGCAGGCAGGCCCCCGCCTCGGGGCCTTCGATGATGTTCAAGATGGCCGCGCCGCTGTCACCCTCGATCTGCGGGGCGCCCCAGAGGCTTGGCCGTGGGCATCGCTTGGCGCGGCTGGCGGCGACCAAGGCGGTCACCTCGGCGCGCATCTGCGCGGCCTCAGCCTCCGTGGTGACTTGGAGCTTGGGGGTGATGAGCAGCAACAGCAGCGAGGTCAGAAACACGCGGCGCCTCCTTGGTTTGAGGCCACACTATATCGCGCGTCTGCTGGCGTGGATCGCTCAGCGGCGCCCTCGGGCCAAGCGGCCCCGCCGAGATCAGGCCTTGAGCGCGCCTTCATGGGCGGCGCCGCAGGCGGGGCAGCGGGGCGGCGCGGCGGGGGGCCACAGCCCGATGAGGTGCATCGGCAGCGTGTGCTTGGCCTCACAGGCGGCGCAGGTCAGCTCGGGCTGATGCGCCCCGCAGGCCCCACAGTAGGCGGCGCCGTCGCCCATCACCGCGCCGCAGGCCCCGCAGTGACGCTGATGCGTCAAGGCGAGGCCGCGCGCCTGCCCTTGACGACGCGCGGCGGCGAGGCCCTCGCTCTCCCCGGCCAAGACCTCACCGATGATGCGCAGCCGCTGCTCAAAGCGGAGGAGATCCCGCTCCAAGCGCACGGTGGTCGCCGCGTGGGCCTCATCGTCCGTCTCTGCGGACAAGGCGCGGCGACGCTCCAAGAAGCCCACCTCCTCGGTCAAGGCCTCGGCCAGCGCGGCGCGGCGCGCCTCCAAGGCCGTCGCCGCCGCCGCCAAGCTGGGCGCCACCCCGCCATAGAGCGCCGCCTCGGCGGCCATATCCACGCGCCCCGCCCAGGCCACGGCCTCCGACAGCGCCTCGATCCGCGCCGAGATCAAGCGCTCGCGCTCCCCTCGGGCGCGTCGGCGCGCCTTGAGCCCCGCCGCGCGGGCCTCCACGAGCCGCGCGCGGGCCTCCTCGGCCTGCTCATGGGCGGGGGCGATGGCGGCGCGCAGCCCTTGGAGCGTCTGAGCCAGGCTCACCGCCGCCTCTGTGTGCTTGTCCTCGGCCTCGGCCAGCGCGCTGAGCCCTTGGATCTCCGCCTCCAGCGCGTCGAGATCACAGGGCGACATCGCCGCCGTCAGCGCCGCCGAGGCCGCCCGTAAGGCCGCCCGCTGTGGCTCCAGATCAGGCGTGTCAGGCGCGCTGAGCGTCTCCTCGATCTGGCGCAGCAGCGCGCGGGCGTTGTGGGTGACGCGGCGCAGCTCCTCCAGGCGTCCACGGGCCTCCTTGTCTTGACCGGCGCGCCGCGCCGCCCAGCCCCGCGCCGCGCGATGCGCTTGCCGCCCCGCCGTCCAGCCTCGGTAGCTGAGCGTGAGGTAGGCCAAGGCGAAGACGAGCGCGCCGAGGTAGATGTACTCCCGCAGCGCCCCGCCATAGACGCCATTGATGACCAAGAGCAAGGTGAAGCTCGCCAGCGGCAGGACGCGGCCCAAGGCGAAGCCCCAGCCCAGGCGCCCGCCCAGGTTAAAGGCGACGTGGAGGATAAGGAGCGGCAATGACAGCCCCGCGCTGACGGCGAGGCCCAGCGGCGCGCTGAGCTGATAGCGGAACATCAGCACCGCGAAGATCACGAAGAAGAGAAAGTAGGTCAGCGACAACAACAGAAAGTGGCCCCAGCGAAAGGCATCGAGCCGCCCCGGCTCGCGCCCCTCGCTGATAAACCAAAAGCCCAGCCCAAAGAGGAGGACGCCGACGCTGGCGAGCTTGGCGAGGAGGATGACGCGGCCGATGGGGCTGAGCACCGCCGGCAGCTCTACGCGGATCTCGCGGGTGTCGGTGACGAGGTTGTCAAAGCGCCATGAGAAGTCCCCAGGCGCCTGGGTGGTGGGCTGGAGCGCGGCGGCGGGGATGCGCGGCGCCTCAACGCCCTCGATATGCAGCTTTAGGCGCAGAGAAGGGGTGCGGCCCTCGCCGGGCAGATGAAAGAGGAAGCGATCATAGCCCTCGGCGCGGTAGGTGACCTGGGCCTCGATGATCGCCGTGGGGGGGCGGCCCTCCCAGTAGATCCCGCGCAGATCGTAGACGACGCCCTCGGGCTCGGCGAGGGCGCCGTCGGGCTGACGCAGGCGCAGCATCACGTCGCTGGCGCCGACGCTGCCGACGGGGAAGGGGAAGGCGAGGTGGGCGCGGGCCTGGGGATCGGCGGGCTGAAAGGTGTAGGCGCCTTCGAGCTGGGCCTCATACCAGGTGTGGACGTTGAGCCCGTCGAGGCGGTGGCCCGCCTTGATGTCGATGCGCCCATCCAAGGCGATGAGCCTGGGGGTGGGCGCGGCGTTGCGCGTCGAGCGCCGGGTGATGAGCTGATCCACCTCGACGGGCGGCGCCTCTTGGGCGGCCTTGGACTGCGCGATGGCCGCCTGCTGGCGCTTATCGGCGATGTTGGAGGCGTCAGAGAGCCGCCGCGCGATCATGGGGATCGCCACAGCGGAGAGGACGCCGATGATCACGACGACGATCATCAGCTCGATGAGGGTGAAGCCCGCGCGTCTCCTCATAAGGTCGCTCCTGGTGGTTGTGTTGCTGCTTGAGGGAGCGTCGCCGATCTGCGCAGGGGCGTAAACGAGAGCGGCGTAAACTAGATTCGGAAGCCCTCGATGAGCTGGCGGAGCTGGCGCGCGGCGGTGGATAAGCCCGCCGCCGCCTCGGCGATGTCCGTGGAGACGGTGAAGGTCATCTCAGAGACGCCGCGCGCCGCCTCCGCCGCGCCGCCCACCTCACCTTGGACGCGCTCAAGGGCCTGCGCCGCGCGGCGCGTGCCCGCGTTGACCTCATCTAAGCGCGCCCCCTGCGCGTTCATGGAGGCGGCGACGCCTCGATTGGACTGATCAAGCCGCTGGGTGACGCCCTCCACGTCCTCGATGGCCCGCGTGACCTCCGCCGTTAACCCGCGCATCTCCTCGTTGCGCTTGACGATCCGCTCAGCGGCGATGGTGACGGCCTTGGACAACGCCTTGACCTCATCAGCGACCACCGCGAAGCCCCGGCCCGCCGCGCCCGCCGTGGCCGCCTCGATGGTGGCGTTGAGGGCCAAGAGCTGGGTCTGATGGGCCACCGCCTGGATGCTCATGATCGCCTCGCTGATCTCGCGCTCGGCGTCCGCCAGCGCCGTCAGCCGCGCCAGCGCCTCGCGGATCTGCCCTGCGGCGCGCGCGCTGGCGGCGGCGGCCTCCTGAGCCTGAGCGTCCATCTCATGAAGGGCTTGATCCACGGCGTTGAGGCCCGTGGAGAGGGCCTGGGTGTCTTGGGCGACGCCGCTGGCCTCCCCCGCCAGCGTGACGAGCTGGGCGCTGATGGCCACCGTCTGGGTCATCAGCCCATCCCCCTCGCCGGTGAGCTGAGTGGCGCTGCCGCGCAGCGCGCCCGAGGCGCCTTCGATCTGCTGCCCGGTGGCGCTCAGCGCCCGCAGCGCGTCGCTCATCTGCGCCATAAAGCGGTTATAGCTCGCCGCCAAGGCGCCGATCTCATCCTGCCCACGGATCTCAAGCCGCGCGGTGAGATCGCCCGTCTCCGCCGCGCGGCTGAGCTGGGCGGCGGCGCGCTCCAAGGGCACCGAGACGCGCTTAAAGAACAGCAACGCCACGAGGAGGATCATCGCCGCGCTCACGCCTGAGGCGCTGAGCGTGAAGTACATGATCTCGTCGGTGTCGGTGATGATCTGATCGAGCCGCTGGCGCTCGCGCTGCTTGATCTGGGCCTCCAGCCCGCTGAGGGCCTTGAGCAAGGGGGCGCGCGCGTCATTAAAAGCGGCGGTGGCCTCGCCGATCTCATCAAACTCCTGATCGGCGTTGAGCTGGGCGAGGCGCGCGGCGCGCTCCAGGTAGGGAGGCAGCCCCGCGTGGATGACCTTGAGGTGCTCGCCATCACCGCTGAGGGCCTTGAGCAGCGCCGCGACCTGATCACGGCGCGCCGTGATCAGCCCCTCGCTGCTCAAAGTCCCCTCGGCGATGTCCTTTTGATACAGCGCGTCGATCTGCTTAAGGCCATGAACCAGCTGATGACCGCGATCATCACGCAAGGCATCGACGCTCGCCTTGAGGCTCCATTGCTTATAGAGGCTGCCCCCGCCGCTGGCGCCGATGATGAGGAAGAGCGCCCCTGCGATCAAAATGAGCTTGGTGCTGAGTCGCACGCTCACACCTCGTTGTGTGATTTAAACTGACCGGAGTTTAGCCATGCGCGCGATTAAAGCGCCTTAATTCTTTTTGAGGCGCTCACCGGCCTTGATCATCGCGAGCTTCCCACCCTCAAGCATCTTAACATTCGTAACACCCCGGTGATGGAGCAGCCAAACCGCGATCTTTGAGAGCTTATTGGCGTGATCAACCACGACGATCGTTTTATCCTTGGGCAGCGTCGGGATCTTCGATTCCAGCTCATCTAAGTTGATATTGACGGAGCCCTTGATATGCCCTTTATTGAAGTCAGAGGCATACATTACATCGACAACATAGTATTGCTCGATATTTTTAAGCAGCTCGCTTCTTTTGATTGTGTTGATCTTTACTTTTTTAAGCTCAAGGTCTGTCTGTAGCTTATATCCCTTCTTAGACCAGCCGGGGATGCCTTCGTTATAGACATATACATTGGTATAACCAAGCTCAAGCGCGGCCTTCGCGGCGCGCTTGGAGAGGGTACACTTGGGGCCAAGGCAATAGAAGACGAGCCCCCTGGCTTTGTCCTCGGGGAGCTTATCCTTCATCTGATCAAAGAGGCCAAATGGGATGTTGATCGATCCGGGGATATGACCCATCTGATGGCGCGGCCCCGGCAGCGCGTCGATCAGCAGCAGCGGCTCACCTTTATCGAGCCGCGCCTTGAGCTGATCCGTGGTGATGATCTTGAAGTTGGCCTGCGCCAAGGACGGCGCCAGGAGCGCCAGCGCGCAGAGCAGGGCAGCGAGCCGAATCATCGCCTCTCCTTTCGTCTCTCATGGGTGGGCGTGGCCTGTGAACGGCGTGGGCGAAGTTGGACTTAAGCGCAATTGTCGCCCGCTCCAGAGATTGAGCGGCCTTGAAGGCGGCGCGTTGGGGAGGCTATACCCTGCGCCATGTACACACCCCCCCCACTCTCTGCGCGCGCCGCGCTCCTCTACGCGGGGCTCGGCCTCCTCCTCGGCGGCCTCGGCCTGGCGGGGCTGGCGGGCGGCGGGCCGAGCTTGGCCTTGACCGCGCTCCAGCGGCTGGCCGCGCCGACGCCGACGCCCCCCGATGAGACCACCGCCGCGCACCTGCTCAAGAGCGCGCGTGTCTCCCTCGACGCCAAGCGCCGAGGCCGCAACCTCTCGGATCAACAGCCCTTTGAGGATTGGACGCTGACCCTCTATCTGCCCGCGACGACCACCGCGCGGCGCTGCTGTGGCGGCCCGTGTCCATCCCAGCCGCAACATATACGGCCACAACATATACGCCGTGAGCGCGTGGCCCTCTCCTCGGGCTTAACCCCGGCCATTGAGGCGCTCTGGGCGCGCCTCAGCCCCGA
This sequence comes from Myxococcota bacterium, assembly GCA_018813065.1. Taxonomy (GTDB): domain Bacteria; phylum Myxococcota_A; class Bradymonadia; order UBA7976; family UBA1532; genus JAHJCH01. The sequence continues at coordinate 8,278 of JAHJCH010000232.1, read as the reverse complement.
GGAGCGGGGCGCGGATCTCAGCCGGAGTGTGTTCGTGGTGGATCAGATCGCCGCGACTCGACCGGTCTGGGGGGCGGGGGGCTGGCGTGGCGCGGCGCTGACCTTGGGCCGCGACGGGGTGCGCCTCATCGACGACGAGGGGCGCGTCAGCCTCACGCTCCCTGGCTGGGCGTTGGATCTGGGTTGGCGACGCGCGACGCTGATCGAAGCGGCGCGCCGAGAGGCGATGACCCGTGATGGCTGGTCAGAGGCGGCCGCCGCCGAGGCCAGCATAGACGCCCTGCGCACGCACAGCTGGGTTGAGTCGCGGCGAGGCCCCCTCCCCCTGGCCTTGGGCCAGCCCATGCTGGAGGGCGACATCGACGCGCCCATGCTGCGCGCCCGCATTCTGGCGGCGGGGCGCTACCTGGCCCGCGAGACCTGCCCCAACGGACGCATCACCTATGACTACGATCCCTTCAGCGACGAGGAGGGCGCGGGCTACAACCTGCTGCGCCATGCTGGGGCGACCTTGGCGCTCCTCCAGGTTTGGCGCCTCACCCGTGACGACCAGATATTCAAGGCCGCTGGCCGCGCCCTGCGCTGGCTGGAGGGGCAGATCAAGGTTGACCTGCGCTTTGAGGGGGACCGCTTCACGGTCTTTGAGGGCTTATCCAAGATCGGCGGCACCGCCTTAACCCTGATCGCCCTCATCGAGCTGGAGAGCGCGGCGCCGGGCAGCGTCCACCCTGACATCTTGACTGGGCTGGCGACGCATCTGCGGCGGATGCAGCACCCCAGCGGGGACTTTCGCAGCTACTACGACTGGGATCAGCGCGGCGACGTGCCCGCGCTCAAGAGCGGCATCTACGCCCACCAAGCCCTCTTGGCGCTGCTGCGCTACAGCCGCCTGCGCGGCGATCCTGAGACGCTTGAGGCGGCCCGTCGAGGCGCGCGCTTCGCCCTCAACGCGCGTTGGCGTGGCGCGGGGCTGCCGCTCAAGCCGCTGACAGAACCTTGGCTCATCCAGGCGCTCGTGGAGCTAGACAGCCCAGATCAAGATCGCCTTGACGCGCTATGGGCGGCGGGAGATCGGCTACGCGCACAGCAGATCACCGACGAGGCCGCGGGGCCGCTGCGTGGGGGCTTCGCCTGGGACGGCGCGCTGCCCAACCTTGTCTCGGCCAGCGCGCGGCTGGAGGCGCTGATCGCCTTAGCGCGCTTGGCGGGGCGGCGCGGCGGCGATGAGCGCTTCAAGACAGCGGCGTTGATGACCGCGGGCTATCTCCTCAGCCAACAGCTGCGCGAGGGCGGCCTCTACGCCACGCCGCACCCCGCGCGGGCGCGTGGCGGCCTCCCTGCGTGGCCGGGCGGCCCGATCTATATGGACGGCGTACAGCACGCGATCTCTGGCCTCATTGGCCTCCTCCAGATCCTTGAGCCCGAGGCCCAGCCCACACCCGGAGCGCAGCCATGATCACCCTCCTCGCCGCGCTGCTGGCGTTGATCCCTGCCATCTTCGCCATCGCCTTGGGCTCGGGCGCGCTGCTGGGGCTGCCTGCGCTCAACGAGGCGGCGGGCTTCAGCCGCTTGATGTGGTCCTTGGGGGTCTTGAGCCTGGCGCTGAGCGCCGCGCCGAGGCTGATCAAGGCGCCGTGGATCAACGCGGGGGCCAGCGCGGGGTTGGCGGCGTTGGCCTTGGGCCTGGCCCAGATTGGCGCCACGCTTTGGATCGCGGAGCGCGAGTTTATCTGGGGGCCTGCGCCCTTTGGCGCGCTCTACTGGGCCTTGGGTTTGAGCCTGACGGCGGGCGCCTGGGTGGGGCTGACGGGCGCGCGGCTGGGCAGCCGCTGGGCGACCGTGCTGGGCGGCGTACATCTATCAGGCCTGATGGCCTGGCTGGGCGGCCTGATCTGGATGTGGAGCCTCGCCGCGCAGCTGGCGCTCAGCGACCTCTCCACGGGGCTCTTCACCCTCCTCCACCGGTGACGACGAGGCGGCGCCGGGCGATGATGCGCGCGTTGCCGTGGGTGTCGATGGCCTTCACCTCGAAGCGACGAGTGCGGGGCATCCAAGCGGAGAGATCCACATCGCCGCCATAGCCGACATGGGGGCAAGCGCGATAGCCGGGATAGACCAAGCAGACATCGGGGCGGCCCTGCCCATACGCGAGCGACCCCACCAGCACATCATCAGCCCACAGCTCCACCTGCGCCACGCCGATGTTGTCCAAGGCCCAGCCCCGAAAGTGGGTGATCCCGCCGATGACCTCCCCTTGAGCGGGGGCATCGAGCACGCCAAAAGGCGGCAAAGTGGCGTCGAGAAGCTGAGCGCGGGCGTGGATCGTCTGCTCGGAGCCGATCAAAAGATAAGCGCGGGCGATGACGACGCCGTGAGGCGGCAAGCCGAAGCTAAAACGGGCGCGTAGATTATTAAAAACGCCCTCACGCTGCCACGCCTGAAAGCCCGCCAGCTTGCCCTCATAGTAAATCCCCACGCCGTACTCACGCGCATCATCTTGAAGCATCGTCCAGCCCTCGGGGCTCTCATAATTCTTCATAAAAAAGCCATCATTGGCGGGCACATCGACGCTGACGCGCGCCCCGCTGGAGGTGAGGATATTGCGCAGATTCGTCAGCCCATGACCGCCCCAAGCGGCATAAAGCGTGGGGAACTCCTGCGCCGTGGCGGGGTGATCCATCTCCGTGAGGTTCTCCACCTGCATTTTCAGCTCGACCACCTCGGGTTGAACGAAGCGGAGCCGCTGTTGATAGCGGACATCGCCCCTCAGCGTCCGTGTTTCAGCCGCGTCACAGCCGTCATTTTGACAATCCGCCCGCGCCCAATCCGGGTTCCAGTGCAAAGGCTGGGTCTGATGACGAAGCACCCCCTGCTCAACGGTCTGGCTCTCGACCCCCGAGCCGAGATTGCAGCGGTTCCCCCCCTGCACAGGGTTCCAGCCAAGAAATGAAATACTGCCGGGACACGCCCCCGCCGCCTGCTGACATGAGGCATTAAAAGCGCAGCCTTGATGAATCCGCAGCGGATCATAGAGGGCGACTTGCACCTCTCGACCGGTGTCATTGGCGTCAATGACATTACTGGCGTTCATACCCGGCCCTGCGCCCACCAAACCAAAGAAAATAATCGTCCCGCCCCACTGACGACGCACGCCGATTTTGACATTGTGATTGGGCGCATAGAGGTAATCATCGGTGAACTCGCCGCGCTGAATGGTCTCGACGGCGCCCAGGGGCTCTAAGCTCGGGAGGGGATCGAGGCTGACCTGTTCATCTGAGCATGGCCCACAGGCGCCGCCGCAGCCATCATCTTGCCCGCAGGCGCGCCCCGCGCAGGAGGGCGCGCAGCCCATCCCCGCATCGGGCGGTGGATCGAGCGGCCGCGCGTCGATTTGTCCAACATCTACGAGCCGCGCATCTATCGGCATCGCATCTACGGGCTGCGCATCGACCGGCATCGCATCTAAGGGCATCGCATCTAAGGGCATCGCATCTACAGGCCGCGCGTCTACAGGCATCGCATCTACGGACATCGCGTCCAAGGGCATCGCATCTACGGGCCGCGCATCGGCGACGATCCACCTTAGATCTGAGCCCACATCCAACGCGGCGATGTCTGGCGCCGTGTCAACAGCGGCGTCCGCCTCGAAGTCGGCGTCGCGCCCCGAGGGCGTGGGCGCGGCGGGCTCCGCGCAGGCGAAGAGGAGGAGGGCGAGGGGGAGGGCGCGCATCAGCTGCTCCAGGGAAGATGAGGCGGTGATGATATCCGCTCTGCTGCCCGCGATCCGCGACATCACGCGGGGCGCTCAGCGCCCGAGAACAAAAACATGGCGGAAGAACAAGCCCTCAGCTCTGACGGCGACAAGCTGGGGATGGGGCAGCTTGACCTTCCAAATAGTGGGTGCTTGCGTCACACAAAGCGCGGATGGGGCTTGGCGTGGTCTGGGGGGGATGGGATGAAGTGAGCGAGGCGATGGCTCAAAGATCGTCGGCGGAGAGCCGGAACGTCTGAGAGACGGACTGCTCGCCGAGCGCGCCGGTGACAGTCACCTCAAGGGTGCTCCAAGGCAACAGCGCCGAGGTATCAATGAGATCCGTGCCATAAGCGCCCAGGCCGTCTTCGTAATAGGTCAAGGTCGCATAGACGGCGAAGCCGGGGTGCGCCGCGTCGGAGATCGCCACATCGAGGGTGTGCCCATCGGCGGGCTGCCCATAATACGCCTCAGCCACCGAAGCGATGAGCATGAACGACTCCTGCTCCCCCTCGGCGCTGGTGTACTGACTCACCTCAAGGCGGTCGAGAAGCTCGATGCCGAAGATGTCTGCGGCGGTGAGGGTGAACACCTGCTCGACGACCTCACCGTTGAGATCGCCCGTGATAACGACCTTGAGGGCGGACCAAGGCAACAACAAGCTGGTGTCGATGAGATCGGTGGCGTAGGCGCCCAGGCCGTCCTCGTAATAGGTCAACGTCGCCGTGATCTCGAAGCCGGGGTGCGCCGCGTCGGAGAGCGCCACCTGGAGGGTGTGCCCATCAGCGGGCTGCCCATAATACGCCTCGGCCACCGAAGCGATGAGCACGAACGACTCCTGCTCCCCCTCGCTGCTGGTGTATTGACTCACCTCCAAGCCGCTGAGGGGCGTGATGCTCTCCTCGCGCACCTGGCTCGGCTGAAGGATGAAGACCTGCTCGACGACCTGCTCACCCAACGCCCCCGTGATCGTGACCTTGAGGGCGGACCAAGGCAGCAGCAGGCTGGTGTCAACGACCTCAGTGCTATAAGCGCCCAGGCCGTCCTCGTAATAAGTCAACGTCGCCTTGATCTCAAAGTCGGGGTGGGCCGCGTCGGCGAAGGCGACCTGGAGGGTGTGCCCATCGGCGGGCTGCCCATAATACGCCTCGGCCACCGAAGCGATGAGCATGAACGACTCCTGCTCCCCCTCGGCGCTGGTGTACTGCGTGAAATCCAGCGCGCCGATCAACTCGATGGGTGTGGCGGGCAGGGGCAGATCGGCCGCCGCCAACGTCAAGGTCTGGTCGATCTTCTGCTCACCCAGGGTGCCGAAGACGCGCACACCCAGGTTCGTCCATGGCAGCAGATCCGAGGTGTCGATCGGCGCGCTCATATACGCGCCGACGCCATCGATGTAATAAGTCAGCTTCGCCTTGACGCGGAAATCGGGGCTGCCGACATCGAACAGCTCCACATCGAGGGTGTGCCCATCGGCGGGCTGGCCGTAGTAGGCCTCGGCCACCGAGGCGATGAGGGTCAAGGACTGCGCCTCATCCGCCTCTTGGCTCAACCCGGTGACCTCAAGGGCGCCGATGAAGTCGCTCAGCGCGTCCTCTGAGGTGTCACATTTATCCCCGACGCACCCCGTCTCTGGCGAGCCCTGCTCGGGCGTCGTGCGCTCCTCACCAGAGCAGGCGAGGGTGAGTGTGGCGAGGAGGATAGAGAACCAACGCATGATCATCTCCTGAGTCAGATTGGATTTGAGCGCGGCGCCATGACAACAAACATGCCATGCCTCATGGGCGCTCACCGCGTGGCATGCGCTGACAGATCCAATTGCCATGGCAAGCGGATTGACAAAGCGCTTAAGCCAGCGTGGGATGCTCAGGAATGAAAATTTTCAAGGAACGAAAACATGGCGGAAGAACAAGCCCTTAGCCCTGGCGGCGGTGGCGGCAAGCTGGGGATGATCATCGGGCTGCTCAACCTCATTGGGCTCATCGGCCTGGCCGTCTACATCTTCGTGTTGGCCCCCAAGCAGCCCACCCAAGCGCAATTAGAGCAGAAGGTGATGAAGGAGGAGATCACCGAAGCGCCCCCGGACAAGATCAACGCCCAGAAACCTGGCCCGATGATGGAGCTGGGTGTGCTGGTGGTGAACCTGCGAGAGCCGACGGGAGATCGCTACCTCAAGACCAAGCTGATCGCCGAGCTGGACGCCGAGGAGACGCGGGCGGAGATCGAGTCACGGCTGGGGCGGGCCAAGTTTGAGCTGACCAAGCTCCTGAGTGGGCAGCGGGTGGCCGATGTCCAAGGCCCTGAGTCCATGGAGGCGCTGCGCCGCGCCATGACGCGGCGGCTCAACGCCATCATCAGCAAGGGGCGGGTGGTGGATGTCTGGCCGGAGGAGTGGATTGTCCAGTGAGCCGCGGTCACCGACGATCTAGGCGCCGCGATCAGAGGTGACGATGACATGCGCGGCGTTGAGGGCGATCTTGAGCTTGGACAGGGCATCGCGGCCCTCGACGACGTGAACGCGGAGATGGTTGAGATCAGCCCGCAGCTGATCCCGCTCCGCGCGCATCCCCTCGATCTGCTTGATCAGCTTGAGCTGCGCCGCCTGAAGCCGCTCATGCTCTTGCCGCAGCCGGGCGACGCTGGGATCAGCAGAGGCGACCTCCTCGGGGATATCAAAGAGGGCCTCGATGCGTGAGAGGTAGCGCGCCTCCTGCGTCTCATAGCGGGCGCGCCACTCGGCGTCGAGGGTCGCCAGGGCCTCGGTCTGTCGGCGCTCCGCCTCCATCAACTGAGCGGCGACGTCTTGAGCGGCGGCGGGGGCGCGCGCCCCCTCCAGGGCCTCAACCCGCTCCTCCAAGGCGCGCTTCTCGCGCTCGACGCGGGCCAGCTCACGGCGATGCGCCTCGCGCAAGGCGTCCTCCGCCGCCTCATGACGCCGCTCCTGAGCGACGCGATCGGCCTCATGGAGATCGCGCAGCTTAAAGACATCCTCTTGGCGCGCCGCCTCCGCCTCCTGCTGCTCCATCTCCACGCTCTGGGAGTGGACCTTCTGACGCAGCTGCATCAAGGCCAAGGCCGCGTCTTGCTCAGCGCGCAGGGCGGCCAGATCGATCTCATGCTGCTCACCCATCCGCATCATCGCCGCGTCTCGATCCGCGAGGAGGGCCTGATAATGAGCGCGGGTCTTCTCCAGATCGGACTTCGCGCGCAGGTGAAGCGCGCGGATCTCCGAGTAGGTCTTCTCCGCCTCGGCGCGGGCGCGCTCCAAGCGACTCTTCATCTCTTGGTTACGGGCGCTGAGGCGCTCATTCTCGCGCAGGGCGCCGGCGAGGGCCTGCTGAAGCGACTCCTGACGATCCTCGGCCTCGGCGCGGCTCTGAGCCAGGGCCTCAGCGCAGCCGGAGGGGGCGGCGGGCATGGGCGCGGGGGCGGGGGTGGTCACGGGTGTGCTGGGCTTAAGCTCATCCATGAGGCGGAGGCGACTGGGGGGCAGGCTGCCGCTGAGGGGGGGCAGCGGCCCGGTCACTTGACCCAGATCTGCGCCCAGATCGGTGCTGGGGGTGATGCCCATGGGGCGGGGGGGCGAGCCGGTGGGTGCCACCCTGGGCGCGTCCTCGGGCATCGACGAGGCGGGGGTCAGATCGGGGCCATCGACGAGCTTACCGGAGCTGGAGCGCTCATTGACGCTGAGGGTCGAGCCATCCAGCTCCTCGATGGCGGCCTCGTCTCTGGGGGTCACGGGGGGCGCGCGCTCTACGGAGCTGCTGGGGCTCTGTGGACCCAGGAGAGACTGGGGGCGCTCTTGCCCTACGAGGTGATCCCCATCACAGGGCAGCGCCAAGTTAAGGTGAGCGTTGACGATCTCCAAGAGCGCGCTGAGCAAGAAGGGGCGATACAGATCGGCGTCGAGGTGGGCGCCGTCGCCCAGCTCACCTTGCTCCGCGATGGAGAGGAGGGGCAGATCGGGGAAGAGGCGCAGCAGGCGTTGAGTGAGGGTCTTACGCGCGTTTGGCGCCTTGAGCTGCCCCAAGATCACCAGCCTCGGCCCCAGGCTGGTGATCCGCTGGGCGGCGCCCGCCTCATCGGAGAGCACCTCAGCGTGGAGCCCGACCGCGAAGAAGGCGGCGTACAGCTCTCGGCTAAAGCCTGGATCGGTGTTGATGATGAGGATCGACATCGGCACCTCGTGATGATCTCTGCGCGAACTGGGCGAGCGCCTGACCATGCTTGAGGCGCGGCGCGGTTACGCTAAGCCAGGGCGTTGAGGCTGTCAACGTAGGCGGCGCCAGCGCCGCGCCAGGCCCCAGCGCGCCTTGGATCGACGCGCGCCGCTGTTGATCTCCGATGGCGAGTGATAAAGTGTCCATTCGAAATACATACGTTGTAGGGTGCTCATCCGCCATGGCGGATGGAACTATGCAGCGAACCTCCTGGGCTTGAGCCTGCGGATATCAGGATCGACGGCGAAATCAGTGCGAAAATCGGGCATGAGAGCATCCCAAAAATGCTGGATGCGGTCTGAGCGGT
>JAHJCH010000231.1 GCA_018813065.1 Myxococcota bacterium | reverse complement strand
GCCGCCCTGGAGGCGCTGGGGGTGCCCGCCGCCACGTCCCTGTGGGGCTGCGCCGCGCGCTTGGCGCTGCGCCGAGGCCACTTCGTCGCCGCCTTGACCCTCGCCCGCCGCCACCTCCAAGGCGAGCACCTGCGCGATCTGCTCTCGGAGATGGCCCAGCGCTATGGGGCCGGGCGCGTCCAAGGCCCGCGCTGCCCGCCGCCGCTGCCGCCGCCGCTGGAGGTCCAGTGGCCCGCCCCAGACGCCCCGCGCGCCGCCTGGATTGAGCTGAGCCTCAAGCTCGGCTGCGACATCGCTTGGCTGTGCCCCACGGCGGAGACGCCCCTGCCCGAGATCCCGCTCTTTGGTGTCCTCAGCCCCGCCACCTTTGTGCTGCTGGCCGAGTCGCTGGAGGAGGTGCCGCTGCGCGACGGCGCGCATCTGCTGCGCCAAGGCGCGCGGGAGAGCGATCTCTACTTCTTGGCCCAAGGGCGCCTGCGCGTCGAGCGGTGCCAGCCGGATGGCGCCCGGCTCAAGGTCGCCGAGGTCGAGGCCCCCGCGCTCCTCGGCGAGATGGCCCTGCTGACGGCGCTGCCGCACCGCGCCGACGTCATCGCCGTCGGCCCCGTCATCGCCTGGCGCGTCTCCGCCGAGGTGATGCTGCGCAGCGGCGCGGTGCAGGCCTCGCTGACCGAGGAGCTGTCTCGCCTCGTCAAGCACCGCCTCCTCATCAACCTCCTCCAGCACAGCACGCTCTTTGAGGGGCTGGATGATCCCGAGCCGCTCCTCAACGCTTTTGAGCTGCGCGCCTATCAGCCAGGCCTGCTCTTTGACGCGGGCGAGGCGGCGCCGGGGCTGTTCGTCCTCCTCCACGGTCAAGCCGAGGTCTGGTCCAGGGGGCCCAGCGCCCACGCCAAGGACGCCAGCGAGCGCACCCGCGTGGCGATCCTCAGCGAGGGCGACGTCTTCGGCGAGATCTCGCTCCTGGAGGGCGGCGAGACGACGGCCTCGGTGCAGCTCATCGACGGCGGCGTGCTCCTGCACCTCTCGCCCGAGCGCTTCGCCGCCTTAGGCCCCATCGCCGAGCGCTTCAAGGCCACCCTCAGCGCCCTGGGCGGCGTCCGGCGGGGGGAGCTGGCCCAGATCCAGTTCGCGGGCGACTACGCGGACATCGACGACAGCTGGCTCCTTGAGGAGGTTTGATGGGCATCTCGTTTCGGCAACGCCGCCACCAACCACCCGAGATCTCGCAGAAGCTGACCATGCGCCTGGCGATGCTGATCCTCGCCGGCGTCTTGCTCATCGAGCTGCGCTCGATCTTGATCCCGGTGGTCTTGGCGGGCCTGCTGTCCTTCCTGCTGATCCCGCTGGTCAACGGCCTGACGCGCTGGGGCCTCTCATCCCATATGGCAATCCTCATCGCTGAGCTTGCGGCGACGCTGCCCTTCTTGGGGATGATCGTCATCCTCGCCGCCACCGTCGAGCCCCTCAACGCCGCCCTGCCCAAGTATCAGCAAGGGCTGACGCGGCAGATCTACCAGAGCGTGGATACGCTGCTGGGCCAGCTGGAGAGCGAAGATCAGCGCCTCAAGATCCGCGAGGCGCTGGGGCGAAACCTGCTGCCCAAGGTGATGAACGAGGGCGTGCAGTTCGCCCAAAAGAGCCTCAAGACGGTCACGACGACCCTCGGCTACTTCTTCCTGACCATGCTCTTGAGCCTCTTTATGCTCCTTGAGAGCCGGAGGTTTAAAGAGAAGCTCATCGAGGCCTTTGGCCCGGACTACCCGATCCTCACCTCAATGGAGGGCATCGGTCGGGATGTTCGGGCCTATATTGTCGCCAAGACCGCCATCAGTGTGTTCACCGGGCTCTGTGTCTGGGGATTTTTAGCCATGCTTGACGTGGACTTCGCCGCGTTTTGGGGGCTCTTGGCGATCCCATTGAACTTTATCCCCACGGTGGGCGCGATTGTCGCCTCATTTCCTCCCATTGCCGTTGTGCTTGTGGACCCACAGCTCTCAACCTGGACTGCAATGGGGGTGACATTGGGTTTATTGGTCATCAATGGCCTGATCGGCAGCGTGCTTGACCCGCGCTATGTGGGCCACACGGTCAAGCTCTCGCCGCTGATCGTCTTCCTCTCCATGCTCGTCTGGGGGATCCTCTGGGGGCCGGTGGGGATGATCTTGGCGGTGCCCATGACCGTCTCGATCAAGGTCATCTGCGCGCGCATCCCTGCCTTAGAGGGCGTCGCCATCTTGATGAAGGGCTGAGATGCGTCCTCGCCTCAACCTCGCGCTGGGGGCGCTCTTGGGCGTCGCCTTGACCCTCGGCGCCTTGGGCTTGCGAGGGCCCTTGGGCCATGAGGGGCTCAGCGACGGCGAGTCACGCGACATCGCCCTCTTCGCCGCCGCCTCCCCCGCCGTGGTCTTTATCACCAACATCGCCCTCTACAAGCGGCCCTTCCAGCTCGATCCCGACGCGCTGCCGCAAGGCGCGGGCACGGGCCTGATCTGGGATGAGCGGGGGCACATCGTCACCAACTTTCACGTCATCGCCCACGCCGACGCGCTGCGCGTCACCCTCGCTGATCAGCGCGACGTGCCCGCCAAGATCATCGGCGTAGCGCCCAACCAAGACTTGGCGGTGCTCAAGATCGATCTCACCGATCTGCCCCCGCCCCTGCGTGTGGGCCGCTCGGATGATCTCCAGGTGGGTCAGCATGTCCTGGCCATTGGCAACCCGTTTGGGCTGGATCGTTCATTGACGACGGGCGTCGTCAGCGCGCTGGATCGCAGCATCCAAGCCATGAGCGGGCGCATGATCCAGGGGGTGATTCAGACCGACGCCAGCATCAACCCCGGCAACTCGGGGGGGCCGCTCTTGGACAGCGCGGGGCGGCTGATCGGGGTCAACACGGCGATCAAGAGCCCCTCAGGGGCCAGCGCGGGGATCGGCTTCGCCGTGCCGGTGGACACGCTCAAGCGTGTCATCCCTCAGCTCATCAAGCATGGGCGGCTGACGCGCCCGCAGCTGGGCGTGCGCGCCGCCCACGCGGCGATCTCGCGGCGGATAGGCTTAGAGGGGGTCTTGCTCTTGGAGGTCACGCCGGGGGGCCTGGCGGATCAGCTGGGCCTCAAGGGCACGCGGCGAGGCCGCTCGGGGCGGCTCATCCTCGGCGACGTGCTCTTGGCTCTTAATGGCGTGCCGCTGAGGAACGGCGAGGATCTGATCGCGGCCTTGGAGGGGCACGTCCCAGGGGATCAGCTGACCCTGCGCTTTAAGCGCGATGAGCGCACGCTGGAGACGCGGTTTACGCTGCCGGCGCCCTAGTCGAAGAGTCTAGAAGTCTTCGTCCAGGCCCAGCGCCTTATCCAGCGCTTGATTCTGCTCTTGGCTGCGCTGATCGGCGGCGGCGGCTTGCGGATCAACCCGGAACATCATCAGATAGACCCCCGCCCCCAGCCCCACCAGGAGCAGCAGGGCGGCGATCAATACAGCCCAGCGGCGTCGGCTCAAGATCAGCCCTCGCTCAGCGCGGTGAGGCCGACCTTGATCGTCACCTCATCGGCGACCTTGATCCCAGCGACGTGGGCGGGCGGGATGATGCCAAAGTCGCGAATGTTAAGGGTAAACTCCGCTTTGAGGCGCAGCACATCGCCCTTGATATAGGCCGCCTTGAGCTGCTCATCGCTGGCGCGATAGGCCACCTTGACGGGCACCGAGATGGCCTTGGAGACGCCCTTGATGGTGATGACGCCCTTGAGCTTGCCCTTGAGGGGCTTGCCCGCCTTGAGGCTGCCCTTAACCTCAAGCGCGCTGAGCTTAAAGGTCATATTGGGATGGGCGGCCTCATCAAACCATTTATCAGAGCGCAGGTGCTCATCGCGCAACGCCACGCCCGTGTTGAGGGACTTGACCGGGATCGTCACCTCGCCTTTGGCGCCGGAGGGCTTGCTGAGGTCCAGGTCGATGCTGCCTGTGACGTCTCCGGTGAAGCCTGTGATCGTCTCGAAGGGCGCGTCATTGTCAAACGTGACGCGGTTGATCGGGCCTGGGCTGAGCTTGAACGTGGTCGCCATCGCGCTGGTGATCATCAGCGCAAAAAAAGCCGAGGTGAGGGTATATGTGTGCCTCATGATGACATCTCCATCTTATCTAGATTTGTGTTTGTTTTTTTTAAATGTCGATTAAGCGCGCCGAACCCATAGGGGCGTCGCGTAGGAGTTGATTCCCGATACGCGCGGTCGGTTTCCCTCGGGCCTTGATTAACGCAGCAAAAGGATCGCCCGCTCGTGGACGTTGAGGATCTGCCGCCCGCCCTCCGCCCACAGCGCGTGGGTCGTGGGGTTGTGGCCGCAGATCACCAAGGGCGCGGCGCGGGTGAGGGTCGTCAACGCCCTCGCCACCGGGCGGCGGGTGCCCTCGCCCTCTGGGCCTTCGTGCAGGATCAGCACGTCGGGGCGCGCCGCCAGCGCGGCCTCGATCAAGGCCAGCTGCGTCTCTGGGGCGCGCCGCCCGCCCTTGTGCAGCCGCGAGGTGGCGCTGATATAGCCCACGCCGCCCATGAGCACGCCCCCCCGCCTGACCACATCGCCGTCGAGGAGGCTGATGCGCGGATCATCGCGCAGCTTGAGGCGCTGATCCTCGCCGCCAAAGGTGTCGTGGTTGCCCGCCACGCCCACAACCCAGGCGCAGCGGCGAGCGAAGGCGCGCCAGACCGCGCGGACATCCCCCGTGGCGCCGCGCTCATCGGCCAAGGCGGCGCTGTAAAGATCCCCCGCCAGGATGACGCCGATCCGCGCCGCGCGCGGCCACAGCCCCGCCTCACCCAGCGCCTCGATCAGATCGGCGAGGGCCTCGCCCATCAGCAACAAGCGCTCCCCCTCCGGCGGGGTCAACGCGCGGCCTTGGAGATCGCTGGTACACAGCACCGCGTCCACATCATCCGGCAGGCCCTCGGCGCGCCCCAGCCTGATCTCCAGGTGATCGATCTGGCGCCCCCCGCCCGAGGCCGCCTTGAGGTAGATCATCCGCGTGGTGGGCTGGGCGTCGAGGTGGGTGATGCGCATCAATGGGACTCAAGGGCCGCGCGGCAGCGCTGCTCATCTTGGGGGGACTGGAGCGCCTGCCAGAGATCGACGCAGCGGGCGTAGAGGCGGCGGGCCTCCTCCGCTCGACCCTCAAGCGCCGCCCCCTCGGCCAGCTCCTCTAAGACCCGAGCCCACTCCGCCGCCAGCAGGGGCTTGAAGTTGTCGATGTAGAAGGCCTCCTTGAGGTGGTACTGCCGCGCGGCGGCGTCCCCTCGGCGGTGGGCGACGCGGGCGAGGAAGGCGTGCAGCACGCCGACGCGCATGGGATCATCAAAGGCCTCCAGCGACTCCAAGGCGCGCTCAAAGTAGAGGCCCGCGCTCTCCAGCTGGTGGCTGTCCTCCATCGTGCGCCCCAGCTGCGTCAGGCAGACGGCGATCTGAAACTGGTCGCCCTGCTCCTCAAAGATGTCGAGGGCCTCTTGGTAGACCCGCGTCGCCTCGCCGCGCCCCAGCGCCCGCAGGATGTCACCGCAGCTCTTGAGGCAGCGCCCCGCCGCCGCCGGGTTGCCCAAAAGCTCCTGAGCCTCCGCGGCTTGGGTGAAGTAGGCCAGCGCCTCCTCATAGCGCCGCTCATAGCGTGTCAGCTCGCCCAGCCGCAGCGCCGCCGTGGCGATGAGGGGCAGATCCCGCCGCGCCGAGGCGCTGTCAAGGGCGGCCTTGAGCAGCGCCCCGCCCTCGGCTCGCTGGCCTTGGCGCAGCGCGATCTCACCAAAGACCCGCTGGCAGGCGGCGAGGTGCGGCACATCGTCGATGGCCTTGAAGATGTCTTGGGCTTCGTTAAAGGCGGCCTTGGCGCCCTCTAGATCCCCTCGATAGACGGCCATCCGCCCCCAAAGGAAGGCCACGAGGCCCTCGCCACGAGGGCGGCTGAGGCCACTGAACAGCTCCCCTGCGGCCTCAAGCAGCTTGCGGACGTTGGTCCAGCGCCCCACGTTGAGCCGCGCCTCGGCGCAGATCAAGAGCCCCTCAGCCAGCCGCCGCCGCGCGTTGGCCGCCTGCGCCCAGTCGAGGATCTGGCGTGAGAGCCGCTCGGCGCGCTCCGAGTCCCGCGCGTCGAGGGCCACCTGGGCCAGCGTCAGCCGCACGTCAGCCTTGAGCGGATCGACGCCCTCCACGCCGTCCAGCCAGCGATCCGCCTTGGCCAACAGCGCGCCCGCTTGGGGGAGGTGGTAGATCGCCCGCGCCAGCCCGCTGGCCTCCAGCATCCCCTCCACGGCCTCCGGCAGCCGCCCCGCCGCCGCGTGGTGGGCGGCGATCTCGCCCCGCTCCCGCGCGGTGGGCTGGGTGTAGAAGGCGTGCTTGGCCTCGGCGATGCGCCCATGGATCTCGGCGGTCTCCGCCCGCCCCTCCAGATCGAAGAGGAGCGCCTCGCGGTTGAGCTGGTAGGTGAAGCTGAAGGTGTCCTCGGCCTCGTCGAGGATCAGGCCAAGGCGCACCAGCACCTCCAGCTGCGCCTCCAAGAGCGCGAAGGGCAGCCCACAGCGCTTGTAGAGGATCTCCAAGAGCCCAAAGGGCGTGCGCTCGCCGATGAGCGCCAGCCGCGCCAGCAGCCGCCACAGCTGCGCCTCGTCGCCTTGCAGCGACAAGGAGACTTGCATCTGCCGCTGGGCCAGCTCGGCGAGGGTGTTGGGCAGCCGCTCGGCTTGGGCCTTAAAGCGATAGACCCCGCCCACGCGCTCCATGGCCGCCGTGTCGAAGAGGTGGCGCAGCGCCATGACCGCGTAGAGGGGGTTGCCGTGGGCGGTGCGCGTGATCTCGGCCAAGACGTCCTCATCACACACGAGGCTGTGCTGGACGATCTGGGCGATGGCCGAGAAGCTCAGCCGAGGCAGCGCGCGGATCTTGGCCTCCTTGCGGTTGAGGAAGGCGGTGATCGGATCGGCGCTGAGCGAGGCTTGGGGCAGATCGTCGCGGCGCGAGGTCAGCAGCAGCGCGGGGATCTGGTGACGCTGGAGGTGCGTGTAGAGCCGCTCCAAAAGCTGAAGCTCCTCCAGCGTGGCTTGGTGGAGATCTTCGAGCCACAGCAGGATCGGCAGCCGCGCGCTGAAGGCGTGCAGCAGCCGCCCAAAGGTGCGCGCGGTCCAGCCCTTGGAGAGCGGGCGCTCAAAAGCCGGCCACAGGGCGTCTTGGAGGCGCTTGGGGTCCTCCTCAAGCTTCATCTGCTGGAGCGTGTGGGCGAGGATCTCGACGGAGACAGGCCCGTGGAAGCCCAGCAGCTCGGCGAGGGCCTCGCGCAGCCCGGAGCGCTGGACCCCCTCGCGGTAGCGCCCCCCCGCCGTGTACATCCAGCCGCCCTCGGCCAGCGCCTCACGCAGCCACTGGCCCAGCCGGGTCTTGCCCGCGCCGACGCCGCCCTCAAGGCAGACGACGCTGGGGCGCCCCTTCTCGCAGACGGCGACGACCTCCTCCCAGAGCCAGTATTGGAGCTTCTCGCGGCCACAGATGGGGATCGCCTCGGGGCTGAGCGGCCCCGCGTAGGAGATGGTCTCCAGGCTCTCCTCCTCCTGCGCGGCGTCGTCCTCGACGGGGAAGGAGAGCTGGGGCATCCCCACCGAGGAGCTGAAGACGCCGCCCGCGTTGACGATGGTGATCTGATCATCGTCCTCGGAGAAGTCCGCCAGCGCCCGGCGCAGCTCGCCCGCTGAGGCGAAGCGCAGGGCAGGATCTTTGGCGAGCGCGCGCTCCAACACCCTGAAGATCTCAATGGGCGCGTCATAGTGGGGCTTGGCCGCCATGATCGGCAGCGCGGCGGTGACGTGCTGGACGACGACCGCCGTGCTGCTGATCCCGCTAAAGGGCGGCGCGCCGCAGAGCATCTCCCAGAGGATGATCCCAAACGCGTAGAGATCGCTGCGCGGCCCCACGGCGAACTCCCCGGTGGCTTGCTCCGGGGCCATATAGGTGGGGGTGCCAAAGACGTCGCGGGCGATCTCGGTGAGGTTGTCGTCGATGTCGTCCTCGACCCGCGCCAGGCCAAAGTCGAGGAGCTTGACGTTTACGCCGCCCGGCAGCGACTCGATGAGGATGTTCTCTGGCTTGAGATCGCGGTGGATGACCCCACGAGAGTGGGCGAAGGCCAGGGCGGCGAGGATCTGATCGCTGATCTTGAGCAGCAGCTCAAAGTCGATGTCGTCCTTGAAGAACGCCCGCAGCGTGACGCCCTCGATCAGCTCCATGACCAGGTAGGGGTTGCCCTCGTCGTCCTCGCCGACGTCGAAGAGCCGCACGATGTTGGGGTGCTCTAGCCGCGCGACGGCCCGCGCCTCCCGGCGCATCCGGCGCTTGAGGCGCGCGTCAAAGCGCACGTCCGTCTTGAGGCGCTTGAGCGCCACTTGGCGCCCACCCTGTTGCTGATCCTCGGCGATCCAAACCGTGCCGTGGCCGCCCTCGCCCAGCGCCTTGACGAGGCGATACGGGCCGAGCTGTTGAGGCGTCTGCATCTTAACCTCGCTCAGTGAAGGCCACGCTCCAGATCAGCGACGACCTCGAAGAGGCGCCGCTGATCGGCCTCCCTCTTATGCGCCTTGTAGATGAGCGCGGCGCGCTGGATGAGATCCCGCGCGCGGTCTAAGCGCCCCTGCTCGATGTCCACCGCGGCGATGCCCTCAAGGTGCGAGGCCATCTGCGGGGCGGGGGGCGTCGCTTGCGCCTCCATGAGCTTGATGGCGGCGGCGAGGGCCTCGCCGCAGGTGCTGTGATCGCCGCGCTCGGCGGCGATCTCCGCCAGCGCCGCCTGGAGCAGCGCCTCATGGGCGGGGGCCTTGGCCTTGAGCGCCCAGGTCAGCGCCGCGCGCAGCGCCTGCTCGGCGATGTCCAGCTCCCGCAGATCCAGGGCGAGGAGGCCCATCTCCTCTCGGAGCCGCGCGGCGGTGGCCTCATCGCCTTGGACCTCAAGCACGGAGATGGCCGCCTGGTAGTGACGGATGGCTTCTTTGCCGCGCCCCTCATCTTGGAGGTAGTGGGCCATGCTGATGTAGACGCGGCCCAGGCCGTTGGAGTCCCCCGCGCGGGTGTAGCCCTTGCGCGCCTCCTCGAAGTAAGGCAGGGCCTCGGCGTGGCGGGGCGTCATGCGGGTGGCCTCGGCCAGCAGCCACGCGCAGCGCGCCGCCGCGCCCACGTCGAGGGCCTCCTCGAAGCGGGCGGCGGCCTCCTTGAGCAGCCGGACGCCGACCTCATAGTCGCCCTCGGCCAAGGCGACCTCAGCCCCCGCCCGCGCGGCGCGGGCGACGCCGAGGTGATCCCCCAGCCGCGACATGGCCTGCTTGGCCTCATCGAAGCGCACCCGCGCCTCCACCGCCTCGCCGCGCCGCCGCGCCAACATGGCCATCCCCAACAGACAGCGGGCGACCCCTTTATGATCCCCCGCGTCGCTGAAGGCCTTCTGGGCGTGATGAAAGCTGCCCCGCGCGTCATCGAACTGGCCGCGCTTTTGGTGAATGTCACCCAAGAGCAAGAGGGCGCGGCCGATGAGGAAGAGATCCTGCTTTTGATGCGCCCAGCTGTAGACGCGCCCCACCAACATCTGCGCGCGCTCCAGATCACCTTGCAGGACATCCAGCTCGCCGAGATCCAGCCACAGCACCGCGCGCTGGCGCTCAGCGTCGGCGACGGGCGCCAGGATCTGATCGCCGCGCTGGAAGTAGTCGGAGGCCTCGGCGAGGAGGCCCTCGGCGCGGGCGCGGGCGGCGGCGACGCTGAAGTGACGGGCCGCTTGGCGGCGCTGCCCCGCGCGCTCATAGTGGACGCCGATCGTCTCGGCGAGGGTGATCGAGGCGTCGCCATACCAGGCCTCAAGGGCCTCCGCCGCCGCCAAGTGGAGCCGCGCGCGGGACTCAGGCTTGATCGCCTCATAGAGGCTCTTGCGCAGCCCCTCGTGGAAGAAGCCCAGCCGCTCCTCACGCGCGTCGGTGGACTCAATAAAGAGCTGCGCTTGCAGCAGCGCCTCGACGCCAGGCTCGATGTGCTCCTTATCCTCGAAGAGCCGCGAGAGGTACTCCACGAGCAGCCCGTACTCAAAGGCCCGCCCCAGCACGCTGGCGGCGGTCAACAGCTCACGCAGGAGCGCGCCCTTGGGCAGGGTGTCGAGGCGGGTCTTGACCCGCGCGCGCATCAGCTCATCGAGGCGCTGCGGCCAGACGACCTCGGCGGCCAGGTGCGCTTGGCCGTCGCGGATCTTCAGCGATCCTTGATCGTGAAAGAGGTGGAGGAGCTGCTTGGCGAAGAAGGGGTTGCCCTCGGCGCGCTCCGCCACGGCGCGGGCGGCCTCTGGGACCAGCCGCGCCGTGCCCATCAACGCCTCGGCCAGCGCCTCGCTGGGGATCGGCGAGAGGAGGTGGTTGATCGCCCCCAGCCGCTTCATCTGCCCCAGCACCTCCGCCGCCTTGTCCATCGGCAGGCCGTGGCCTTGGGAGAGCCAGCTGGCGACGATCAAGAGCGGGAAGGGATCGCGGCGCATCCCCAGCCACATGTAATGGATGAAGCGCAGCGTCTCGCGGCTGAGCTGCCCGCTGAGGTTGAGGAACAGCAGGAGCGGGCGGCGGCGCGCGGCGAGGCGCAGCGCGTCATTGATCAAGGCGAACAGGGCGTTGCCCCGCGCCGGCGCGGCGCCCTCGCCGGGCCGCAGCCAGCCCAGGAGCGGGCCGACGCCGTTCAAGGCCACCTCGCCGTCCGCCCAGTGACGCGTCAGCTGGTTGATCCGCGCCTCGGCCTCGCCGAGATCCTGGGGCAGCCCCCCAAACAGCGCGTTGACCGCTTGGCGTAGATCCGTGAAGCGGGCGTCGATGAGCGTAAAGTCACCGCCCAGGGCGTACATCCAGCCGCCCTCGTTGACCTGATCGTGGAGCCAGCGGATGAGCGGCTGGCGCCCCATGCCTGAGGCGCCGCTGAGGAGCACCAGCCGAGGCATCTTCTGCACGCAGACCTCACGCACGACGTCCCACAGGCGCGCTTGATCGGGCGCGCGGCCGATGAGCGGCTGGCTCTCCAGCTCGACGATCGGATCGAAGATGTTGAGGGAGGCCGTCGCCTCACGCTCGCGCTCCAGCACGCGTGGGCGCGGCGCGGCGTCGGCCTTGAGCTGGCTGAGGGGGTGATCGAGGGGCACCTCCCCCAGCTCGGCGAGGGCGTGGCGCATGCTGGCGGCGCTGCTGAAGCGCTCCACCGGCGACTTCTCCAAGGCCCGCCGCACCAGCCGCTCCATCCCCGGTGAGATCTCCACCCCGGGCCGGGCCACCATGTTGGGCACGGGCTCGGTGAGGTGCTTGAGCGCCACCGCCATCCCGTGCGGCCCGGTGAAGGGGGGGCGCCCGGTGAGGTACTCAAAGAGGATGATCCCGATGGCGTAGAGATCAGCCTGGGGGCCGATCTCATCCTTGGTGGAGGCTTGCTCGGGGGCCATGTAGAGCGGGGTGCCAAAGCCGCCATTGGCGCGGGTCAGCGGCGCGCCCTCCTCGCCCCCCTCGGGCTCCAGATCGTCCTCGACGCGGGCGAAGCCGAAGTCGAGCAGCTTGGCGACGGCGGTCAGCGCGTCGGTCAACGCGCCTTCGATGATCACGTTCTCGGGCTTCACGTCACGGTGGACGATGCCACGGGCGTGGGAGTAGGCCAGGGCGGACAGGAGCTGATCGGTGACGTGGATGATCTGGGGGGTGGTCAGCCCTTGATCGCGCAGCGCCGAGAGCGGGGCGCCGTTGACCAGCTCCATGGCGATATACGGCAGCTGCTCTTTGTCATCCTCACCGTAGTGATAGAGCTGAACGATGTTGGGGTGATTCAGCCGACTGACCGCGCGCGCCTCACGCAAGAAGCGCCGCCGCACGCGGGGATCGTCAGAGTACTCGGGGCGCAGACATTTGATGGCGACCCAGGCTTGGCTGCGGGTGTCAAGGGCCTTGTAGACTCGGCCGATGCCGCCCTCACCGATGAGGCGCTCAATCTTGAATCGGCCCGCGAAGAGTTCACCAAGCTCCATCGCACCTCGGTCCGGTCGTGCTTACTGGAGCTACACGATAGCCTCAGCCCACCCCAGTCACAATGTTTAAGGTGGGTCCATTTGGCGCTCGATGAGCGCCGCCAAGCCACCGAGGGAGTCGAAGGCTTCGAGCGGGGGCTCGACGCCAAACTCATGATCGATGAGGGTGACCAGATCCGCCAGATCGAGGCAGTCGAGCATCAGGGCGCCGCGCAGGGTCGCCTCTGGACGCAGCGCTTGGCGCGAGTGCCCAAAGTGGAGATCGAGGATGTCCTTGAGGCGCTCCAGAATCGACTCACCCACGCGGGCCTCCTGTGCAGAACGGCGGCGGCCGCGTCAGCAAAAAACAGGCCGAGCTTGAGAGCGGGTTATCCTTGATTTTATTGGAGATTTTCGAGGGGCGGGGTGGCGGGTGGCGCTGCCAGGCGGCTCAGCCGTTGAAGGTCACGCCGACGATCTCATACTCGCGCTCGCCGCCGGGCGTGCGGATGGTGACGACATCATCGACCTCTTTACCGATGAGGCCAGCGGCGATGGGGGAGCGCACGGAGATGAGGCCCTGCTTGGGATCGGCCTCGAACTCGCCGACGATGGTCAGGGTGCGCTCCTCCTCCGTGTCGGTGTCGATGAGCGTCACCGTCGCGCCGAAGATGACCCGGTCGCCTGATAAGCGAGAGACATCCACGACGTGCGCGCGGGCGGCGCGATCCTCATAGTCGCGGATCGTCGCCTCAAGCATCCCCTGCTTCTCCTTCGCCGCGTCATAGTCGGCGTTCTCACGCAGATCCCCATGGGCGCGGGCGATCTCCAGCTCCTGAGCCACCGCGCGCCGATCCAGGGTCTTCATCCTCTTGAGCTCCTCCATGAGCCGACGATAACCCTTCTCTGTGATCGGATACCGCTCCACCAAAACCCTCACTCCATCCCCCGCTCAGGCCCACGGCGCAGCGCCGCTGAGGTCCTAGCGGGAATCGATTGAAGCGGGCATCCTAGCCGAAAAGATCACCCCTCACAAGGACCGCCCTCTATGCCCAGCCCCCCTCAGCCCGCGCGCCGCGTCGTTGAAGCCACGGCCCCGCCCCCCAGCCTCTCGATCGTGATGATCGCCTTCAACGAGGCGGCGCCGCTGGCCGCCGTGGTCACGGAGCTGCGCGCGGCGCTCGACGAGGCCGCCGTGCCCTTTGAGCTGATCCTCGTCGATGACGGCAGCGCCGACGACACGCTGTCGATCATGGAGGGCCTCGCCGATGACGGGCGCACGCAGGTGTGGACCCAGCCCAACGGCGGCATCGGCGCGGCGCTGTGTACGGGCTATGAGGCGCTGCGCGGCGACTACGCCACCTGGGTGCCCGCCGACGGTCAGATCGCCCCTGAGTCCGTCTTGGCCCTCTACGCCCACCGCGAGGAGGCCACCATGGTCGCCAGCTACTACACCGCCCGCGACGACGCTTGGTATCGGATGGTCATCTCCAAGAGCCTCAACGCGCTGGTGCGCCTGCGCACGGGCGAGTGGAAGAAGAGCGGCGGCAGCTACATCTTCCGCCGCCAAGCCTGGGCGGACTATGGCCCCAAGGGCGAGGCGTCCATGGTCATCAGCGAGGCGTTTCGCCAAGCCCTCCTCGACGCCGGCGAGCCCGTCACCGAGATCGGGATCAAGGCCCGCGCCCGCGTGGCGGGCCGCTCCAAGGTGCTCAACCCCCGCGCCATCCTGCGCACGCTGGCGGGGCTGCGGCGGATGCGGAGGCGGGCTGGATGAGCCGCGCGGGCCTCCAAGACCCTCGCCGCTTCCTGCTCATCGCCCTGCCCCTCGCCGGGCTCTACATCGCGCTCTTTATGGGCCGCGACGTGGGCTACTTCGACACCGCCGAGCTGGCCTTAGCCGCCGCCACGGGGGGGCTCGGCCACCCGCTCGGCCAGCCGCTGCATACCCTCCTGGGGCGGCTGCTGATCGGCCTGGGCGCGCCCCCGACGGTGGCGCTCAACCTCCTCTCGATTGCCCCGCTGCTCCTCTGCGCCTGGCCCCTGGCGGTGATCCTGGAGCGGGCCTATGGCGCGCCGCTGTCGCACCGCGCCCGCCTCATCGCCCCCGCGCTGCTGATCTTGGGGCTCAGCCACTTCGCCTTCCGCGAGACGGGCGGGCGGATCGAGGTCTACGCCCTGGCGGGCTTCTTCGCCCTGGCCGCGCTGGCTGATCTGGGCGGGCAGCTCAAGGATCTCCAGCCGCGCGGGCTGGCCCGAGGGGCGCTGTGGGCGGGGCTCTCCGCCGCCGCCAACCCCATCGTGCCCCTCACGCTCTTGGTGATCTTCAGCCCCGCGCTGGCCGTGGCGTGGTGGCGTGGCCCGCGCCTCAAGCTGACGCTGGCGGGGCTGGGCGGTGGGCTCTTGGGGCTGACGCCCTACCTCTACCTCCTCATGGTGGATCTCGACGGCGGGGCCTTTGTCTGGGGCGCGCCGCTCCAAGGCGAGGCGCTGCGGCGCTACCTCACGGGGGCGGACTTCGCCGCCAAGCGCGCGACGGGGGCGGCGATCTGGGGGCACATGGGGCTGTGGCTGCGCTGGGCTGTGGAGCGGGGGCTGGGGCCGCTGCTGCTGGGGGGGCTCCTCGGCTGGCTGATGTCTCGCCCGCGCGGCGCCTTAGCCCAGCTCGTCGCCCTGGGCGGCGCGCTGTACTTCATCGCCCTCAACGGCCAGCTCTACCTGGAGAACCCCGACTACCTGGGCTACCTCCTGCCGGCCTTTGGCCTCAGCCTCGTCGGCCTGACGTGCTTGATCCTGCGGCTGAGCTTCAGCGAAGGCGCCTGGGCAACGCCACGGCGGCGCATGGGCGCCGCGCTGGGGCTGCTCCTGTTGGGGTGGGTGACGCTGAGCGGCGCGCCGCGCGAGGGCCTCGCCCAAGCCCGCCCCAACGCCCGCGCCTTCGCCGCCGATCTGCTCAGCCACGCCCCCCAAGGCGCCATCTTGATCCTCGACTCAGACCACTGGATCTTCCCCGCGCTCTACCTACAAGCGGCGGAGGGGCTGAGGCCGGATCTGATCCTCGTCGCTGAGGGCTTAGCCAACTCCTCTTGGGCCTGGGCGTGGCTCTACACGCGCCACCCGGATCTCAAGCCCTTCCCGGTGGCGGGGCCGGGGGGGCGCCAGGGGCGGATCAGCCGCTTTATCGCCGCCCAAGGGCCGCGCGCCGTGCTCTACGAGCGGCCCTTCGGCGAGGGCGGGGCGCTGTGTTTGGGGCGCTGGCTATGGCAGCGCGGCGCGTCGTGCGAGGGCGAGGACATGGCGGCGGCGGCGCGGACCCTGCGCGCGCATCGGGTCAGCGCCTTCCCCAGCGATCGCGTGGCGGCGCGGCTGGGGGTGGAGCGCGCCGCGGCCCTCGCCCGCGCGGGCCACGGCCTTGAGGCCCAGCTCGACGTGTTGGAGGCCAGCGCGGTGACCCCGCCTGGGGGCCTGACGCCGGGGCGCTTCACCGACGCGGAGCGGCTGGGGGCGGGGCGCATCCTCTTTGATCCGGCGATCACATGGCGCTTCATCGCGAGCATCAAGGCCGCCCGTGGCGATGAGGCGGGCGCGGCGGCGGCGTGGGCCATCGCCGCCGAGATCAGCCCTCCGGGCGGAGCTTGAGCACCCGCGCGGGGTTGCCCACGACCACCGCGTAATCGGGGACATCCTTGGTCACCACCGCGCCGGCGCCGATCTGCACGCCCACCCCCACCCGCACGCCGGGCAAGATGATGGCGCCCACACCGATGTCCACGTCCGCGCCGATCTCCACCGCCGCGAAGGTCAGCGGCGCGTCAAGGATGGGCGTCGAGCGCGGCGTCGCTTGATGAAACGACGTAAGGATCTTGACGAAAGGCCCCACGCCCACGCGCGGCCCGAGGCGCAGCCCACCTGCGGAGTGGAAGAAGACGCCCTGGCCGATCCAGGTGTCATCGCCGATCTCCAGCTTGTTCTTGTAATAGCCCTTGAGCATGGCGTCGTGGCCGACATAGACGTTGTTGCCGATGTAGACCGTCTCTGGGTGCCAGATCCGTACGCCGTCCTCAAAGATGACATCTTGGCCGAGCCGCGCGAGGTCCTCACTGCGAAAACGACCATCCCCATGTGAACTAAATTTCCTCATGGCTCGCATTTTGGCCTATATTTTTTGATTTTAAAAGCATTATTTCTTGTTTAAATCAAAAAATTATGTAAGCAGCATACATTTAATCTAATCAATCACTAAAAAGATGAAATTCAAGCTAAATACACACAAAAGTCCAGAAAAGTAGGCGGATATATCAAGGCGGGCTTAATGGTGTTTTTGCCTATCGCGCCCACGCTTAAGCGTGCCATATTTTCCGCGCGTCATATTCTCGGCGCGTCATGTCCTACGCCGCAGGGCGGCAATCGGTATGGAACGAAGGAGCGACGATGAGCAAGAGCATCAAGGGCACACGGACCGAGCAAAACCTCATGCTCGCCTTCGCCGGCGAGTCACAGGCGCGGATGCGCTATGACTTCTTCGCGGGCGCCGCCAAGAAGGAGGGCCTGGTGCAGATCTCCCTGATCTTCGCCGAGACCGCCGCCCAGGAGAAGGAGCACGCCAAGCGGTTCTTCCAGCACCTTGAGGGCGGCGAGGTGAGCATCTCCGCCGCCTTCCCCGCTGGCCCCGTCGGCGACACCCTCGCCAACCTGCGCGCCGCCGCCGAGGGCGAGGCCCATGAGTGGACCGCCATGTACCCCGAGATGGCCCGCGTGGCCCGCGAGGAGGGCTTTACGGCCATCGCCCGCACCTTTGAGAGCATCTCCATCGCGGAGCGGCAGCACGGCAAGCGCTTTAAAGAGCTGGCCGATAACCTGGAGGCCGGGCGCGTCTTTAAGCGCGGCGAGACGATCACCTGGCGCTGCATCAACTGCGGCTACCTCCACGAGGGTGAGGCCGCCCCCAAGGCCTGCCCCGCCTGCCTCCACCCCCAGGATTACTTCGAGCTTTTAGGCGAGAACTGGTGATCCGCCCCCCACGCTGAGGCGCCCGCCTGCCCCCTCTACGCCCCCGCAGATCCCCCCCCCTTGAGCGTGGTGTCCATGGGCCATCCGTGGCACAGTAAGTGGTCGCTTGTTCTGAGGATCTTATGAACACCTCACGCGCCTTGGCCCTCCTCTGCGCCCTCCTCATCCCCGCCTCGCTCCACGCCCTCAGCCCCCCCGCGCGCCGCGCCACGCTGGGCATGGTCGCCGCGGACAACCCCCTCGCCTCCGAGGCGGGCGCGCGCGCGCTGGCCGAGG
>JAHJCH010000230.1 GCA_018813065.1 Myxococcota bacterium | reverse complement strand
TTGGCGAATGGGCTTTATGGCTTGGATCGCGCGGCGTTTCGCTTCTTGATCAACACGCTTTTTGATACGCCCGCTCATCGCGAGGCTCATTTTCACGCGCGTGATCTGATCCTCGCTCAGCAAGCGTCCTGAGCTGCGGCGCTGCCCAAAGTATTGTTAATTAAATTAAAGATGAATCTATCGTTGTGGTTAGTTTTTTAATGCCATCAATAAAGATTTGAAAACTTTTTGATTTGTTGCGATTAATATCAAGGTGTCGGCCAATACGTCTAGCCCCATCGCGTTTTTGGTAATATGGCAAATATCGTCTTAGTTCTGCTACCGGATCATCAAGTTTATCAGGATCTCTATATCTTGCTTTTTTTGCAAGACTACTTAGTTTTTGAGTAAGATCAAATGCCTCTCCAACAGCTCTCCAATCACCAACAAACCATGCTTCCAATTCACGGCAAGCAATTCGAACTAATGTAGTTGGTTGACCTGCATTTTTACATTTTTCAAGGAGGTTTTTTTTAATATTTTTGCAGTCACTGCGATCTTGATCACGCAAAATGACAAAAAGGCTGTGAGGCGCGCGCCATGCGCGCATTCGTGACTCCATACGTTTTTCAAGATCTTGTTTTCCTTCAAAAATCAAATAATGAACTTTTATATCGTCAGGCAAGATACGAGGTAATAAACCTTCTAGCGCATCTTGAGCTGATGGCTCTTCCAGAAAAAAAACCAAAGTTTTCATTTTGGATTTGCACCACTGAATAAACCGGCTTTCCATAGATAGCCCATTTGATCTCCTTCTGCCATAAATGATGCTAATTGTTCATCATTTTTGGCGCGATGGACTTCAGTAAAACCATTTTTTTTCTCAAACCAAAAAACTTCTTCTAATTTAATCGCATTTAAAAAATCAGGTGAATGAGTTGATACGAATACCTGTCCACCACGAATAGAGTATGACCTAAATTCTTCGGCGAGTTCCCAAAGTAATGATGGGTAAAGCTGGTTTTCCGGTTCTTCTACACAAAGCAGAGGGTGTGGTTTAGGGTCATACAGTAATATCAAATATGCGAGCATTTTAATCGTGCCATCTGATATATATCGAGCTAAAATAGGGTCGGAGAACGCGCTGTCATAGAATTTCAATAAAACACGACCTTCTTCTGTGGTTTTTGCTTCAATATTATTGATACCAGGCACTCTTGTTTTTATCTTTTCTTTTATTATTTCAAAAACGTCAAAATGGTGTTTATATAAATATTCGATTACCAATGAAAGATTTTCACCTTCTCTTGATAGATGCTCAGCATAGCCCGCCTCTTGCTCAGGTCGGGCTCTACTGATATGAAAATCAGATAAGTGCCATTCCTCGATTAAATTTCCCAAAGCGACTACAGCAGGAAATCTTTCAAATTGCGCTAGACCTTTAATGGCAAGAATATCAGGGCTCTTTAGCCGCTGTGTTTCGCGAACTAGATCTCGAACATCTTTAACTTTTTCGAGTTCATTGGTGACAGCCTCACCTTGTCCCATTGTGAAATCAATAAAGCGCCATGGCTGACCAGCACTGCCCCGCCGATACTTGAGAACTTCACGAGCGACGACAGGACGGCCATCATGTTCATCAATAGAAAGGCTGTATGTAATAAGATTTGAGGCTTTTCGTCCAAGATCTGCGCGAATTTTTAGTTCAATTTCAATCGGACCATCGCATCCACGCGTACGTACCTCCTGAAATCCTCTACTGCCACCAAGTCGGCCTAAAGCAGCCGTAATATTGGTGGTCATCGCATCGCGAAGAAAACCAAATACTGAAAAAATAGTGCTTTTTCCTGTGCCATTCGCGCCAACCAGTACGCAAAATTGTGGGATATCTTTTAGCGTAATATCTTTAAAAGCCCGGAAATTTTTAAGTCTTATGTATTCAATGCGCATCATTTTATTTTCTACTCCTCTAAATCAATGCTTTTATTTTTAAATTTAAATCTTGATCAAGGTTTAACACATGATTTGTACGTCTTTGGTGCTAACTTCGCGCGGGCTTAGAGTACCTGTTCTCTGTCTACCTTGGAAGAGTCTTTTCTCCAATTTTTCTAGATACGCCGCGCGCGTCGCGCCCACCACGGCAGCGCCCACCACGACAGCGCCCACCACGGCGCCCCTCCACCGCCCAGCGACGCCGCGCAATGCTGCTGTGCGCTTATTGGCCCAGGCTCAAGATCACGAGGGGCCACCTCTGGCTCAAGCGGCTGAGGATCAAGCCCGTCCACACGCCCATCGCCGTCTGTGTCCTCATCGTTGGGGTTCGTCTCATCGATGTTAAAGCGCCCATCCCGGCTGCGATCCTCCTGTCCATCCAAGAGGTGATCGCCGTCCGTGTCGGGATCGGCGGGGTTGGTGGGGTTGGCGCCGTTGATCTCCACGCCGTCAAGCAGGCCGTCATGGTCGCTGTCCGGATCACGAGGGTTCAGCCCCAAGCGCACCTCCTCGCCGTCCGTTAGGCCATCCCGATCAGTGTCCGCGTTGAGCGGGTCGAGATCGTCGCGCACCTCCACCCCGTCGCTGAGGCCGTCGCCGTCCGTGTCCGCCACGCGGGGATCGCTGCCCAGGCGCGCCTCGGCCTCGTCGCTGAGGCCGTCGCCGTCCATGTCCGCTTCTGGCGCGGGCTCGGCGCGCAGCGGATCTCGCCCCGCCGCGATCTCTTCGCCGTCTCCCTGTCCGTCGCCGTCCGTGTCCACCACGCGCGGGTCCGTCTCCCCCACGCTCACCGCGCCGTCGCCGTCGGCGTCCTCCTCGCCGTCCTCAAGGCCGTCGCCGTCCGTGTCCGCCTCGTGCCCCGCCGTGCCCGTCGTCGCCTCCAGCCCATCATCAAGGCCGTCGCCGTCCGTGTCCGTCACCCGCGGATCGGTCTTGCCCGCCACCTCCTCGCCGTCGCTGAGGCCGTCGCCGTCCGTGTCCGCCGCTGTGGGGTCTGTTTCCCAGTAGCTCTCCTCGCCGTCGCTGAGGCCGTCGCCGTCTGTGTCCGCCCTGGTCGGGTCCGTCGCCCCCTCGCGCTCTAGGCCATCGGGTAAGCCATCCTGATCCGTGTCAGGGTTCAAGGGATCTGTCTCTCCCGGATCTAAGACGCCATCGCCGTTGAGATCCTCGGCCTCATCCAGCAGCCCGTCGCCGTCGGTGTCGCTCCGCTCGTCCCTCAAGCCCACCTCGATGAACCGCGTCGGCGCAGGGCACCCATCGTCGCTGCTGCAAAAGCGCAGGCGCTCCCCTGTCTGGGCATCCACGGCGAGCGTGGAGAAGGCGTCGAGCCCTTGTGTCAGGCGAAGATCCGCGCCGCCTTGGGGCCGCGCGTGGGCGGCAAAGAGGGGGACGGAGAGGGCGAGGAGGATGAGGATGGATCTCACACGCGCTCCTAGATATCTTCTCATTTTTCGCGCCCCTTACCCTGATCGCGGGGGCTTGTCTAGGCCACTGAGGGCGCCACTGTGCCTCACAAGCCCGCATGGGCGTCTTGAAGCGCGGGCCTGATGCTTCATGGGGGAGCGCGGAGATGTTCAGCGAGAGATCACGAGGCGGCCCGGCGACCCGGCGCGATGGCAGCGTCCTGAGCACCCCGTGGCGAGGCGCCCCCTTGATGGCGTTCGGCTTGGGGATCAGCCTCATCAGCTGCCTCAGCCCTGAGATCAGCGGGGTGTTCGTCTGTGACTCGGATAACGACTGCATCGCCAGCGCGCGCTGCCTCGATGGGGTCTGCCGCTCGACGCGTGAGGCCACCTCCGATGTCAATGAAGCGGGGTCAGGGGGGGCGCAGGACGCCTCACCCTCGCCAGACGCAGAGACAGCGCCGCCGATCACGCTGAGCCTCCGCTGTGAGGCCGTCGCCGTCGTGGGGCGCCCCACCCCCTTCGATGTCCAGCCGCCTCATCCCCCCGAGGCGGGCGGCTACACCTGGAGCGTCGAGGGGCGCACCCTCAGCGATGTCGAGGGGCCAATGACGCACACCTTCTCGACGCCAGGGATGCAGCAGGTGACGGCGCGCGTCGAGGCGCGAGGGGCGCGATATGAGGGGCGCTGCGCCATCTGGGTTAACGCCGCCGAGGCCCCCGTGTTTGAGCTGCTGGCGCCCTATCAAGGGCAACGCGCCCTGGTGGGCGAGGAGATCGAGGTCGCGCTGCGCTTCGCGGCGCCAGAGGCGGTGGCGACGGTGGAGGTGCGCTTGGATGAGCGCCAGGTGGCTTATCATGGGCGCGCCGTCGAGGCGCTGACGGTGCCCTCACCGCTCGACGCCGATCTCGACGCCCCGCTGTCGCTGTGGGTCGTGGTCACGGATCGAGAGGGCCACGAGGCGCGCAGCGGGGCGCGCCGCGTCACCTTGGAGAACAGCCCCCCCATCGCCACCTTTACCGCGCACCCACAGCAGACGCCCGATGGCCTCATCGTCTTCCTCAACGCCGCCTCGACCCTCGATGAGCGCCCCGCTGATCTGGAGTTCCGTTGGGACTTCGAGGGCGATGGGGCTTGGGACACGAGCTGGTCGCGCTCCGGCGTCGCCTCCTACATCCCCCAGAGCCCAGGTCTTGGCCTCACGCCCGCGCTCCAAGCGCGCGATCACGCGGGCTTGATCGATGAGGCGCGCTTGGCTCAACCCGCCACGCCGCTCAGCCTCCCCAGCCTTGGGGAGCGCCCGCCTTTCTGGGAGGGGCTGATCGTGATCACCGAGCCCCTCCTGATCCCAGAGGGGCGGATCGTCACGATCCGCCCAGGGACGACGGTGCTCTTCTTCACTACAGGAGGGCCGGGCGTGACGATGCTCGATGTGCAAGGCACGCTGCGGGTTGAGGGCTCCGCTGAGGCGCCAGTCCGCTTCGCGGGCTTCGATGAGGGCGTGAGGGGCAGGGTGCGCCTCGCCGGCCCCCCTGATTACATTGAGCACGCGATCTTTATCGGGGGGGCGCCGTCGCTCACCGTCCACAACAGCAGCCAGCTCGTCGATGTCCACTTCGTCAACGCGCACGGCGTGGCGCTCTCCCTTGAGGGGGCCGACGGCGTCCACGCCGAGCGGCTGAGGGTTGAGCGCGCGGCGGCGACCGGGATCGAAGCGCGCGGTGTCACCGGGGCGCGCCTCGACGAGATCACCGTGATGGGCTGCGGCGAGGACGGGCTGCGCCTCCTCGCCAGCGCAGACGTGGAGGTTCAAGGCGCGCGCTTGGTCGATAACTCAGGTCACGGGCTCACCCTCGACGCGGCCTCCACCGGCGCCACCCTCTCGGGCGTCCTCAGCGCGCGCAATGGGCTCAACGGCTTCGCCCTCCAAGCCGCCACGTCCATGCGCGACTGCGAGGGCGTCAGCAACGGGCGGGCGGGGCTCTATGCCAACGCAGGGCGCCAGACGATCCAGCGCAGCGCGTTCTCGGGGAACCAGGCCTGGGGGCTTGAGGTGGAGCACCCCGCGTCGGTTGATCTCAGCCAGGCCTTGATCGAGGGCAACCAGGGGGCAGGGATTTACTTTCGCCCCGCGTGGGACGCCGACACCTCCTCCGTCGCGCGCGTCGGCTTGGTGGACACGATCGCGTCGAGCCTCATCACGTTGAGCCGCTTTGAGCGCAATGGCTGGGGCGACGTCGAGGCCCTTTATCTCATCGAGGCGCCACCGCTGAACCTCAACGCGCAGGGCGCAGAGGCGCCGCTCATCGAGCGCTGGCGCGCCCCGTCAGCGCCCTTGGCCGCGCTGCGCCTCGACGTCATGCGCATGGCTTCGGGGCACGTCCAGATCTCCACCCCAGCCCACCCCCGCGCCCCGCGCGCGCTCTCCTCGGGGCGCGGCTTCGCCTGCGCCCTCAGGCACGACGAGACGATTGAGTGTTGGGGCGACGCCCCACAGCTGGAGCCCCTCCCCCCTCCAGGGCGCTTTGAGCAGATCGCCTCGGGTGAGGCGCACCTCTGCGCGCTCGACGCGGCGGGCCAGGCGTTGTGCTGGGGCGCGTCCTCGCCCCCTGAGGGGTTGAGGCTGAGCCAGCTCAGCGCGGGGGGCGAGCGCGCCTGTGGCTTGAGCCAGGACGGGGGGCAGGTCGTGTGCTGGCATCCCCCAGGGGAGTCAGAGGCGGCGCCCTCCTCGGCTGAAGGCGTGGCCCTCGCGATCGGCGAGGAGATCGGCTGCGTGTTGGACTCACAGCGCGCCTTATTGAGCTATTGGCGTTGGCCCAACGCGGGGCTGATGGTGAACCTCTATGCCTCTCCGATGCACTACGAGGCGCTCGCGGCGGGTCGCGCACATTGCTGCTGGTTGTTCGATCATGGTCATGTGGACTGTGCTGGCGATCAGCTCCCGGCCCACCTCACCCCGCCCGATGGGCTGGTCGCCCAAGCCTTGGCCGCCGCCGAAGACTATGCCTGCGCGCTGGGCGTCGAGGGCCACCCCATCTGCTGGGGGGATCGCCCCTTCACCCTCTCCACCACCGACGCGCTGACGCAGCTCTCGGCGGGCGCGGATCACCTCTGCGCCATCACGGTGAAGGGGGATGTTGATTGCTGGGGGCTCGCCGCGCCCGCGCTGGGGCAGGCGGCGTGGATCACCGATTGGCCCGAGGCGCGGGTGATCGTCGCGCCCATCGAGGGCGATGAGCTGCTGATCGAGGCGCGCGAGGCGAACGTCAACGTCGCTTGGGGCTACGCGCCACGGCGCGTCTCGGCGCTGAGCCCCCAGGGGGCGCATGTCATCTTCGATGGGCTCAGCGAGGGCCTCGACGCGCGCGGGAATCACTGGGGCGGCGAGGCCGAGATCTATGATCCACGCCTGCTGGTCAATGACGCGGAGACAAGACACCTCTTTCTTGATGAGGTCGGCGCGCGACGCCAAGGCGAGGATGAGAACGGATGAAGGTGAAGCGTGACGCTCACCACGTCACGCGCCAGCCCCCCTCGGCCAACGCCTCGCTCAAGCCGCCCTCCACCCGCAGCGCCTCGATGACCCCCTCGCCCATCAACTCCGCCTGCAACACGCCACGCCATAGCAGCGGCGCCTCAAAGCGATAGACATGGGGCTGACCGTCGCCGATGGCCCAGCGCATGTCTGAGCGCCAAGGCGCGGCGTCAGGCCGGGCTTGCACCCACAGCGCCACCGGCGGCCCCGCCACGCGGGCGATGACCTCCACGCGCGTGTAAGGCGCGCTGGGTGGCGGCGGCGGCGGCGCGGTGAGGCCCTCGGCCAAGACGCCCAGCGGGCCACGCAGCCTCAAGAGCCCCTCGATGATCCCCGAGATGGCCGCGCGGGCGACCCGCGACGGCGGCGCCGTCTCCAAGGCGCTGACCACCGCCTTGATCATGGCCATCGCCCCCTCTAAGGCCGCCCCCAGCCGCTCAAGGTGGCCCTCCAGGGCGGCGACGGCCTCGATGAGCTGGCGCTGCGGCCCCATGATGAACGTCTCCAAGGGCTGCGCCCGCAGCGCGGCGTCATCGGCAGAGAGCGCGGCGATGATCTGGGCGCGCCGCGCGCGCCACGCGTCGATCTCCAAGGTCAGCGTCTCCAGCGCGGCGAGGTCGATCCGCTCAGGATCGCCGGGGTGGAAGCTGATGAGGGGCAGCTCCGGCGCGGCGGCGGCGTGGCGCAGCGTCATCAGGCTGCGCCACAGCCCCTTGCTGTCCAGATCCACGCGCGCCGTCGCCGCGTGCAGCGCCGCAGCCTGGGCGTGGACCTCCGCCGCCCGCGCCGGCCAGCGCAGCGCCGCGAAGATCGACGCCTCCAGGCCCCCCACCGCCTCAAGATAAGGCCGCCACGCCGCCTCGCTGAGCCGCGCCGCCTCGCTGAGCTTGAGCCGCGCGCGGCTGGCGCGCTTGATCTCCATCATCCGCCGCAGCCGCCAGACGACGTACTCCGGGCGGTAGCCCAGATCAAGCCGCGCTTGGTGGCTGATCAGCAGCCCTTCCAGCGCGGCCTGCTCGTCGAGATCGAGGCCGCGCGGGGGGGCGCCGAGCTTGAGGAGCGCCCGCGCCAGCCGCCGCGCGGCGATGCCATGGGCTTGGCCCGAGGGGTGGCCATCGACGACGCTGACGGCCAGCCCCTCGACCTGCTGGGAGGAGGTCGGCCCGATGAAGTCGCTGGAGAGGTCTACGAAGGGCAGCCCCAGCGCCGCGCACCGCGCCGCCAAGCGCCCACTGGCCTCGGCGCGGATGGGGGAGTCGTGGATCTCGTAGAAGCCCAGCAAGAGCGGCGGCCGCGTGGGGCCACGCCAGGCGGCGATCTCGGCCAGCAGCGCGCTGAGGTGACGGTAGTGCAGCCCCTCCGGGCGCCAACACGCCGCTGTGTGCTCGGTGTAGCTGATCTCTTGGCCTTGGGCGCGCAGGGTGTTGACGCTGAACAGCTCGGCGTCGTTGCCACACAGCAGCAGCGCCACCACGTCAGGCGCGCAAGGGGGCTGGAGGTGACAGAAGCGATGCCAAGCGTCATAGGCCGACTCGCCCGAGACGCCCGCGTTGATCACCTCCACGTCCACGCCCCAGGCCGCGCCGTTGAGCGCCACCTCAAGCTGAGCGGGCAGCGTCTCCTCCAGGTTGACCCCGGAGCCGTAGATCATGGAGTCGCCGAGGCAGAGCACACGGTAGACGCCTTGGGGCTTGGCGGTCGTGGCCCACAGGTTACGGTCGTGATCCCAAGGCAGCTGCATCGTCCCTCCCCTGGGGCTTCAGTGCGGGTAGATGAACTCGATCTCGTCGGCGGCGGCCTCTCGCTCCGCCTCCACGCCAAAGGCCTGGCGATGCTCAAGCAGGCGGCGCATCGCCTCAACCAGCCAGCGGGGGGTCTCAGGGCGCCGCTGATGGGCCTCGATCAAGGCGGCCCAGGCGGCGGGATCAAATGTGCGCATCACGCGTCCTTCTCCACTAAGAAGCGGCCCATCACCAGGAAGTCGATGTCTGTGCGCAGGAAGCAGCGGTAGGCGTCGGCGGGGCTGCACACGATGGGCTCGCCGCGCACGTTGAATGAGGTGTTGATCAGCACAGGGACGCCGGTTCGCTCGCCCCAGACGCTCAGCAGCCGGTGGAAGCGCGGGTTGTCCTCAGGGTGAACCGTCTGAACCCGCGCTGTGCCATCCACGTGGGTGATCGACGGCAGCCGCGCGCCGACCCCAGGCTTGACGGCGGGGGCGAAGAGCATAAAGGGGCTCTCGCCGCCCTCAAACCAGGCGCCCACGTCCTCGACGCGCACCGCAGGGGCGAAGGGGCGAAAGTCCTCTCTAAACTTCACCCGCGCGTTGAGGATGTCCTTCATCTCCGGGTTCATGGGGTTGGCCAGGATCGAGCGGTTGCCCAGCGCGCGCGGCCCATACTCCATGCGCCCCTGATACCACCCGATGATCTGATCCTCGGCCAGCAACGCCGCTGTTCGCGTATAGAGCGCCTCGCCCTCCAGCGGGGTGTAGTCGGCGCCCTCGGCGTCGAGCACGGCGCGGATCTCCTCGTCGCTCCAAGATGGCCCCAAGAGCGTGCTGTAGCGCGCCCCCTCCGCGCGCCGCGCCGCGCTCTCCTCGGCGCTGACGGCGTGGTGCCAAGCGTATAGGGCCGCGCCCAGGGCGCCGCCGCCGTCGCCCGCCGCGGGCTGCACCCAGATGTGCTTAAATGGCCCCTCGCGTTGGAGCCGGGCGTTGGCGACGCAGTTGAGCGCCACCCCGCCCGCCATGCAGAGGGCCTCACCGCCCACCCGCGCGTGCGCGGCGCGGGCCATGCCCAGCACGCCGCGCTCTAAGATCTCTTGCGTCGAGGCGGCGAGATCGCGGTGAAGATCGTGGATCTCAGACTCTGGCACCCTCGGTGGACCAAAGCGCTCGATGAGCTTATCTGAGTACATCCGCTCTGAATTAAGGTGAAACTCAAAATAATCGAGGTTGAGCCGAACACTGCCGTCTTCATAAAGCTCGATCAACTCAGAGAGCGCCTCGATGTATCGCGGCTGACCATATGAAGCCAGCCCCATCACCTTGTATTCGTCGTTATTGACCTTAAAACCGAGGTAGGCCGTCATCGTGCTGTAGAAGAGGCCCAGTGAATGCGGATAGCGGATCTCATTGAGCTTGTGGAGATCGCGCCCCTCGCCCAAGTACAGGCCCGTGGTGGCCCACTCGCCCACGCCGTCGATGGTGAGGACGGCGGCGCGCTCCCAGCCCGCGCCATAGTAGGCGCTGGCGGCGTGGGCGAGGTGATGCTCCGTGTACTGAACGCGGCCTGTGTAGCCCAGCGCGGCCTTGAGCGCGCCGGGGATGTCGAGGCGGCCCGCCATGATCTCCGTCAGCTGCCGCGTCAGGCGCGCCTCGGCGCCGAAGGCCGCGCCCATCACCAGGGCGCGCTCCAGCTTGAGCAAGGGCTTCTCGTAGAAGCAGACCAGATCGAGATCAGCGGCGGTGAGGCCCGCTTGGCGCAGGCAGCCTTGGGCGGCGTGCGTGGGGAAGGACGCGTCGTGCTTGCGGCGCGTAAAGCGCTCCTCCTCGGAGGCGGCGACGACGCGGCCATCGACGACCAAGGCGGCGGCGGCGTCGTGGAAGTCACAGGAGATGCCCAGCACGTTCATGGTCAATACTCGCTGTCGAGATCACAGGGGGGGAGCGGATCATCATCGGCGCGCTTGGCGCGCAGCTGGCGGCTGCGGGCGCCCAGGGACAAGCCGCCGCCTTGAGGGCGCGTGGCGATGCGCCAGGTCGAGCCGCCTGTGGCGCGCGGCGCCTCAAGCACCGCCTCGGGCAGCGTCGCCAAGAGGGCGCGCAGCGCCTCTGAGCGTGACGTGGTCATCAGGATCTCACCTCCCGTGATCGTTGGGCCAAGAAGAGGAAGAAGCCGGGGTAGTAGCGATTCGCCGCGAGGGCCTCGACGCCGCGCGCCTCTAGGCTGGGCTCCAGATCGAGGAGCGCGGCGCGGTCCTCGAAGGGCGCGAAGCCATTGATCGAGGTGCGCTTGAGCGTGTAGCCGAGGCGATCCAAGACCGGCAACACCTCCGCCAGCGTGTGCTGCGTCTCATGGGGGTGAAGGACCTGGTCGCGGAACCAAGAGCGCAGGTGTGTCTCATCCTTGAGCGGGTGGAGCTGACGATAGCGAGCCAAGAGCGCCTCCTCATCGGCGCTTGTCGCGCGCAGCTGGCGGAAGTGCTCCAAGAAGGGGCGGCGGCCATAGGCGTGGTAGAGGCCGATAAAGAGGTGGCCGCCTGGGGCCACGAAGCGCGCGGCGATGTGCTCCAGGGCGGCGAGGCAGTGATCGGTGTGGTGGAGCACGCCGATGGAGGTGACCACCTCGCGCGGGGCGCCGGGGGACCAGGCGAAGAGATCGCCGCGCTCAAAGCGGGCGGGGCTCTCCAAGGCGAGGCCGACGGCCTCGGCGCGCCGCAGCGCGGTGGGGTTGAAGTCCACGCCCAGGCTATCGCAGCCATGAAAGAGGGCGGCGGCGTGGACCAGCCAGCCCGCGCCGCAGCCGACATCGAGCAGCCGCACCCCAGGCCCCAAGAGCGCGCGCAGCGGCGGATAGGCTTGGAGTGGATCACGGCGGCGGATGGCGGCGGCGGCCTCTTGGGGATCGCGGTGATAGTTGAAAGGCAGCGCCTTGTAGAAGGCGAGCACCTCGGGGTTGGCGTAGCTCATGGCGCCCCATCGAGCGTCGCGATCGACGCGTGGCCGTCGCGAAATGAGATCCTGTTGATTTCTTCCTCGGTCAGCCCGCTGGCCCAGATCACACCTGGCCGCGTTGCTCTGCTGAACCTCCGCCGTACCGGCGCGGCGTGGTGAAGGTGGGCGATGATAACCGCTTATTTGTATCGCTGCACGATCCGTAAGAGGCCACCGCGCAGGACATCGAGCCCGGCGAGCTTGACAACGGTTTGATAGCCGTTGTCCACCACATAGAGGCGATCATCATTGGGCAGCCAGCGCATCTCCTGGGGCAAGATGGCTACGTCCGCGAGGCGCCGCCGCTCCACGCCGCCGCCGATGTCGAACTGAAAGCGGGCGTCGATCATATAAGGCAGCGCCCCGTCGGGGACGCCGAGGTCTTGGAGGCAGCTGAGCGCGTCACAGAGATCATGGCGGAAGGCGCCGATTTTAAAGCGGAAAAACTCCCCCTCAAAGGGCTCGTCGAGGTGGACGCGGCCCACGCGCTTGGCGGCGAGGCGGCTGCTGGAGAGGGCGCACTGACCGCCTTGGTTGATCCAGGGGTGACGATAGCCCTTGGCCTCGCTGGTTAACAGCCAGGCCTCATCGCCGGCGCGGACGCGGTAGTAGATAAACTGCGCCGCGCAGTCTGCCAGGGGCGCGGGCGGCGCGGCGGCGAGGCTGGGCAGGGTGGAGCGCTCATCCTTGCTCACCTGCGGGGCGTAGCCCTCGCGCGGATCGCGGACGAGATCGAGCTGATGGGCGCTGACCGCCGCGATCCGATAGCGCAGCGGCTCGCGCAGGCCCGCCGCCGCGCCGACGCCCTGGGCCGCGTCGCGCAGGGCGCGGCACTCGGGGATGGCCCCTGCGGCGGCGCTGAGGGGCACAAAGACCTCCACCAAGAGGACATCGCCCACCTCCACGCCGCGCTCACAGAAGTCGGCGTGGTAGTCCAAGAGCGTCCAAGCGTCGTCGTCTTGGCGCGCGCCAAACTGCCCTGTGCGGCTCTCTGTGCCGGGCAGCTCTCCCTCGAACGTGAGGTGCCACCGCCCCGTGATCAGCGCGTCGCGATCCCCGTGGACCTCGATCCCCTCCGCGCCCGCCACCCGCGCGCGGCTGCGCAGCCGCAGCGCCTCGGGATCATCAAGGCGACCATCGGGGGTGTAGCTCACGGGGATGCAGCTGGCGTCGGGCTCGCCGGTCTGCTCATCGAGGCGGCAGAAGGCGGGGTAGCGCTGCGGATCAAAGCGCGCGGCGGTGTTTTGGTAGAACAGCTGCGGCGCCGTCAGCGCGCGGGGGGTATAGCCATAGGCGCTGCGGCGCAGGTTGGCCTCCTCGAAGGCCAAGGCGCGCGGCGCGGCGTAGACCATGGGATCGGCGCGGCCCGCCTCGATGGTGTAGCCCTCGCCCATCAGATCAAAGGGCGTCGTCGTCTCTTGAGGCGCGGCCTCGGGCGTGATCAAGAGCGGCCAAGCGCCCCGATGACCGCCGGTGTACATCTCCATGCCCGTCACGCCCCAGGCGGTGCCGTCGCGGACGACGTAGAAGCCGCCGATGCAGATCTCCGCCTCGCACACATCGCCGATCCCGTCGGCGTCCTCGTCCTCCTGGCCGGGGTTGGAGGCGCTGGGGCAGTTGTCCTCGGGGTTGAGCAGCCCATCGCCGTCCAGATCGCCCTCCAAGGCGAAGGCGTCGCCCTCCACCGGCCCGCGCGCGGCGGGGATCGAGCAGCCCTCTATGGGGGCGTTGATGACGTGGGCGAAGACCTCACGCCCCGCGTCGCTGAGGAGGGGGGCGGGCGGCGCGGCGTCGATGACGCGCAAGAGCCCATCGTCGGTGATGACGATGACGCTGCTGTCGCCGTCGCGGCGGCGCGTGGCCATGGACATCACGCGCGCGTCGAGGGGCACACGCGCCACGCTGAGATCATCGAGGGCCACGCGCAGGAGCCCCGCGTTGGGATCGGCGATGAGCAGGTGATCTCGGCTCACGCCGCCCTCATCCACCCGCAGCGTCTGGAGATCGGAGGGGCCGACGGCCACCGCCGCGCCCGCCTCATAGGGATCGGCGGCGGCGTAGCAGTCGGGATCGTCGGGGAAGTCCACCGCGCCGTCGAGATCATTGTCGATCCCGTCGGCGCACTGGCCGTAGCGCTCGAAGCTGTAGCGCTCAAAGGCGCGATCATCGACGCAGCCGGGGTCCAAGGCGTCGATCAGGCCGTCGCCGTCATTGTCGAGCCCATCTTGACAGGCCGCGTCGCGCTCAAAACCGTCGCGCTCATCGTCATCGGCCTCGTGGGCGCAGCCTGGATCGGCGCGATCCACGCGCCCATCGCCGTCATTGTCCACGCCGTCATCGCAGGCGGGCCGTGGCCCCTCCCAGGGGAAGCCGCCGCAGCCCTGATTTAAGGCGAGGCAGCCGCCGCAGTCGGGATCATCGGCGTCGATCAGGCCGTCGCCGTCGTTGTCGGCGCCGTCCTCGCACTCGGAGGCTTGCAGACAAGGCGGCTCATCGCCCTTGGGGGTGATCAAGCGGGTGAGATAACCGTCATCACAGGGGGCGGCGAGGCTCAAGTTGATCGTTACGGGCGCGCGATCGCTGACCAGATCAAAGATCGTCACCGCTGGCGCGCCGCCGTGGGCCACAAACAGCCGATCCCCCTCATCGCTGATCGCCAGACGCCCCGGCACGACCACGCAGGCCTCGCCCTCGCAGCGCTCCCCCGCGCCGCAGGCGCCACAGACAGCGCCCGAACGGGGGATCTCAAGGGCGCCGATGACCGGATCTTCACCGCGCCCCAGGGCGTCGAGGTCGATCTCCAGCACCACGCCGCGCAGCGGGGCGCTGATAAAGGCGCGGGGCTGGGCAGAGAGGGTCGGCGCGAGGCGATCGGGCTTGGGCCAGACGATGGCTTGCAGGAGCGGGCCGCTCTCCAAGGGCACCGTCAGGGCGGGGCGCAGCGCCAGATCGTCATAGATGACCGACAGGGCGCCCGCGCTGGAGTTGAGCGTGAAGACAAAGGCCCCATCAGGGTGGGCGGCCACGTCGCTGATCAGATCATCGATGAAGATGGCGTTGACGCCGGGGGTGGTGGGATCGAGATCGCGGATGGTGTCCTCTTGAAGATTCATCACCGACACCTCACCTCGGGCGACGCTGCCGACATAGCCGCGCACCTCGCCGCGCCGCTGGGGGCGGCAGCGGGCGCTGGTGGGGCGTGGCGGCGCCGGGGGGCAGCCCTCCACGGGGCTGAGCGTGACCTCAGTGGGCGTGGTGGGCACCCAATCGCCGGAGCGATCA
The DNA here is from genome assembly GCA_018813065.1 of Myxococcota bacterium. Taxonomy (GTDB): domain Bacteria; phylum Myxococcota_A; class Bradymonadia; order UBA7976; family UBA1532; genus JAHJCH01. The sequence goes on along the minus strand of JAHJCH010000230.1, from coordinate 10,286 downwards.
TCGCGGCGCGCGTCGCAGATCCAGTTGACGACGCAGCCGCCCTCCTCGACCGGCTCGCAGCTGTCGGGATCGAGGGCGATGGCCTCCACCTCGACCGACTCGCCCGCCTCATTGAGCACGACGCAATCACACTCGACGCGGCCCATCTGCCTCAGGACCTCGCCCTCGGGCGTGGCCTCGCGCCGGGCGCAGCCGCAGCCATCGAGGGGGAAGCCTGCGGGGGCCTCATCATCGGCCTCGGCCCCATCGACGCAGCGGAAGGCCAAGAAGCGCGCGCCGTTGAGATCCACGGAGAGGGGCGTGGGCAAGGTCTCACAGGCGAGGCAGAGCAGCGCCGAGAGCGGCGCCCAGCGCAGCGCCCAGCGTGATGCGGTGACGGATCGTGATTGCAGGCTCAAGGGACCGTCCTGAGGAGGGTGAAGCGGGTGGCGGAGCCGGGCTCCAGATCGAGCACCGAGACGCGGTGATCCTTGAAGCCGCTGACGTAGCCGCGCAGCGCGCCGTCGGCGTCGGGGCCAAAGGCGATGTCATGGGGACCGCCCTCGATCTCGATGCGGTGAATGACCGCTTGGATCGTGGGATCGACGACGAGGAGCAGATCCTCATTAAAGACAGTGACATAGACAAGGCCCTCGCCTTTGGCGTCCACCGCCGCGCCCGTCACCCCGCGATCGAGGGCGTCGGGGGCGCGGCGCTCGCCGGGGCGCAGGCCCGCGACGCGCACCAGGTTGGGCGCCTCGCCCATGGGGATGGCGGAGACGAGGCGATCACGGGGGCGGCCGTTGGCGTCGAGGGTCACGTCATAGACGCGCAGGGAGCCGTCGGTGCTGTTGGCGACGTAGAGGAGGGTGCCATCGGCGCTGAAGGCCATCCCGCGTGTGTGGCCGCGATCATAATAAGGATCGACGAGCAGGCCGCGCTTGGCGTTGAGCGCGCAGAGGTTGGCGGGTGAGAGGCTGGCGGCGGGCTCCAGCACCTGAAGCTGCTGCCCGCCGCGATCGGTGATGTAGATCCAGCCCAGCAGCGGATGGGGGGCCAGCTCGGTGACGCCGCCCTCCAGGTTGACCGCGCAGGCGAAGGTGGGGGCCGTCGCGCTGGGGGCCACCAACCAGCGTGAGACGATCCCGCGCTTGAGGTGGCCGACGAGGAGGGCCTCACCGTCAAAGTCCAAGCTATAGGGATCATCGGCCAGCGGCCCATCGAGGAAGCGATCAATCACCCAGGGGGCCTCACACGGCGCGCCCGCCGCCGAAGCGCAGCGCAGATGGCCGGGCGCGTCGCCGGCGGCGGCGTCGATGTCAAAGCGGATGACGCGATCATCGTCGCGGGTGGCGACGAAGCCCATCACCTGTGACTGCCCGGCGGGGCGGGCGACGATCACCTCACCGGCGAAGAGGCCGATCTCCACCGCGCTGCGTGACATGAGGCGCCCCTCATGGGTATCGAGGACCATCATGGTCCCGGCGTTATAGCGTCGATCAAAGACCGCGTTGGCCAAATAGAGGTAGCGCCCATCGGGGTGCATCGCCAAGCCCGTTGGGTTGTAGAGGGCGTCACGCGGCGGGTCGATCCCCGTCTCCTCGACGCCGCAGGCCGCCAAGAGCGCGGCGGCGACGCCGGTGAGCGCGAGGCGCGCGAAGAAGCGTGAGGAGGGGGCGTGCGTCATCCAATGGCTCCAGACTGAAAGCAGGGACTTCTAACCGATGAGAGAGACGGGGGTCAATCGTGGGCGAGGGCGGGGCGCGGCGCGCGCTGGCCGTCGCGCGCGCCACAGAGGAAGGTCCGCGCGTTGAGGCCGAGATCGGGCGTATAGTAGCCGCCCTCTTGGACGACGACGGTGGGCAAACCCAGGCGCCCCAGCCGTTCGCCGATGTCGGCGTAGTCCGTGGTCTGAAGATCAAAGCGACCGACGGGATCCTTGTGATAGGTGTCAAAGCCTGCGGCGACGATCAGCCAGGCGGGGGCGAAGCTGCGCACGGCGGGGAGGGCCACCTCATCGAGGAGGCGCAGATAGGCTTGAGCGTCGGCGCCGGTCTCTAAGACCAGGTTCATGTTGTAACCCAGCCCGGCCTTGGCGCCGGTCTCGGTGGGGTAGCCGGCGAAGAAGGGGAAGAAGGCGCGGGGATCGCCATGGACAGAGATCGTCAGCACCTTGGAGTCGCGGTAGAAGAGGCTCTGTGTGCCGTTGCCGTGGTGAAAATCGATGTCGATGATGGCCACGCGCCCGGCGCCGCGCAGGTGGCGAGCGGCGAGGGCGGCGTTATTGAAGTAGCAGTAGCCACCGAAGAGATCGCGGGTGGCGTGATGACCGGGGGGGCGAGAGAGGGCGTAGGCCAGCCGGGTGGCGCGGCTGCGGATGGCCTCTGCGGCGTCCTTGGCGCAGGCGGCGCTCCACACCGCCGCGTCGAAGGTCTGGGCGTTGAGCGGGGTGCCTGAGTCAAAGCAGAAGGCGCCAGCGTGGTGGATGTTATGTGGATCTGCATAGATCGGCCGCTCACGGGGGAAGACCGTGGGATAAAAGGTCTGGCCCTCGGCGAGCCGCCGCGCGGTGTTATAGAGGCTCAGGAGCTGGTAGTCATGCTGGGCGCGCAGCGCGGTAAGCGGCAGCGCTCTGGGTGGGTGGACATCAAAGATCTCTGGGGCGCCGCGCAGCGCCGCGAGGATCGACTCCGCCCGCGCGGTGGTCTCTGGATGATCGATCCGCTCACCGAAGGCCCACTCATAGAGGGGCTTGAAGTCGAGCTGAGCGGGGTGAAAGAAGACGGGGATTTTTGGGTCGCTCATCGCGCCCAGGGTGCCCCGACGTGGCGCGCGGCGCAAGGGCTCAACCTCAAGAGCCCCCCAAATCGTGGCATGAGCGGCCAAACGCACATGATCGATGACTGACGCGCCCGTGATCGTAGACTTCCAGAGGAGGGTGTTTTATTGTATCTACCATCAAATAAACTCTTATACGAGAAACAACGATGATGAAAGCGGTTATAGAGGATGAATTTAGCGATTTAATTAAAGATAGATATGAACTTTACGGTGAAATTGGCAGTGGGACATTTGGCGTTGCTTATAAAGCAAAACAAAAATCTACAGGTCAAATAGTTGCAATAAAACGGCTACTTGCGCCACAAAAAGATAATGTTGACCAAATACATCAACAAAATCTTCGTTATTCTAAAGAAATAAGCCTGTTAGGCAGTCTTAAAGGTGATTATGTTGTTAGTCTTATTGATGTGGGGTATACATAACCCTTGTATGGTAGTAGAATTTAATTAAACTCGAAAAAACGCCGGTAAAAGTGAACGTTACAATCAACTAAAGGTCTTGGCGCACCATGGCGGGGATGGCCACCGTGTCCAAGGCCCAGCGCCACACGGCCCAAGGCAGGCGGCGACGCGCGCTGAGGTGGCGATCATAGACGGCGCTGTACTCTAACGCAGGCAGGGCGCCGCGCAGGCGCTTGAAGCGCGCCGCGCCCGCGCTGCAATTGACCGTCGTCTCCGCCTCGCGCCCCATCAAGAGCATCTGTAGGTAGGCCAGGCGGTAGAGCCCCTCTGCGGCGGGCGCCGCGCGGTCATAGCCGATGATCGGCGCCGTGCTGACCCCCCCCAAGGCGAAGGTGGCGCACACCGAACGCAGCTGATCCGCCTCGTCCATAAAGCCTTGCAATCGCCAGAGACGCTCGTCGCGCAGATGGCGCAGCCAGCGCGGCGTAAACTGCGGATTTAAATAAGAATACTTCTCTAGATAGAGCTGATTGTAGAGGTCGATGGCCTGCTCAAGCTGGGCGTCGCTCATGGCCTCGCCCTCGATCAGCCGCAGCGGCGTGCGCGCCTTGAGCTTGAGGTCATAGCGGGTGTTGCTGCGCCGCCAGGGGCGCTCATCCCCCCGCGCGTTGATGTTCACCCTCCGGCTGGCGACCCGCCGACAGCCCGCCGCGCTGAGCCAACTCAAGAGCGGCGCGCGCGTGGCCTCGTCGAGGGAGCGAAAGACGATGGCGCGCGCCGGGAAGCGCGCCAGGAGGGCGCTGAGGACGGCTTGGATCTGCGGGGCGGTGATCGGCGGGTAGAGGTTGGTGGACAAAAGCCAGTTATTGACCATCACCACATCATCGAGCCGCCCCCAGCGGCTGAGCTGATCCAGCGGCCACAGCGCCGCGCGCATGGCCCCACGCGCCGCCGCCGAGCCCAGCTCGCGCAGCTCTTGGCGGGCGTAGAGGACATAGTGGCTGTAAGGCGCGCAGACGTAGCTGTTGCCCGCGCCCTCCTGGCCGACGCTGATGGGCAACACGACGTCATCGACGATCACCACCCCCAGCGCGGTCCGCGCGTTGCGGATCATCGCCGCCGGGCCGCCGCCAAAGAGGCCGCTGAGGTAGCGCCGCGTGAAGTCGGCGATGGGCGTCTCCGGCCAGGGGATCTCCGCCGCCGCCTCGGCCATCCAGATCCGCGCTTGGGGGCTCAAGGCCGCGCCTCGCCCCAGACACGCGCCTGGCAGAGATCCTCGCAGTGCGAGGGGATGATCAGCGTCTCGGGTCGCCAACGAGCGTGGGCTTGGATCTTAAGGAGCGTCGCCTCATAGGCCCGCGCGTCGGGGAAGAGCCAGCGCACGAGCGGGTGAGGCATGATGCCCTCGCGGTAGCTGGCGGAGTGCCACGCCGCGTCGGCGATCAGGAACTTGAGGCCATCCTCGGCGCGCACGAAGAGCCCCACCTGCCCCGGCGCGTGCCCCGGCAGCGCCACCAGCCAAAGCAGGTCATCGCCGAAGAGATCAAAGCCCTGGGTGAAGGGCGCGCACTCGGGCGGCAGGGCGCGGGCCGCTGAGGGCAGCAGCGGCTGGAGGCGCGCGGCGAAGTCCTCGGGCAAAAGCCCCGGCAGCACGCCCCGGCGCGCCGTGTTGAGGCGGCTGAGGCCTTGGATCGCCGCCCAGGCCTCGGGCAGCAGCGCAAAGCGGGCCTGGGGGAAGTCGCGCAGCCCGGCGATGTGATCGCCGTGGAGGTGGGAGAGGATGATCAGCCGCACATCCTCGGGCTTGATCCCCCGCGCGGCGCACTGGGCCACCGCCGCCTCCCCCGGATCGAGGTGCATCGGCGTCGCCCAGGCGTAGAGCCGCTCGGGGAAGGGGCGCGTCGCCGCGTGGAAGTGCTCGGCGTAGCCCGTGTCATAGAGGATCACCCCCGCCTTGGGGTGCTCGATGAGGCCAAACATCGAGGGGAAGGTCATGATCCGCCACCCTCGACGGAGGATCACCCGCTGCGGGTGTCGGCAATAGCCCGCCGCCAGCAGCTCAAAGCGCACGGTCATGGCGATCCCTCCGCCTGCCACCAGGTGAAGAAGCGCTCAACGCCCTCCTCGATGGAGACGCGCGGGGCGTAGTCGAGCTGTTGGCGGGCGCGGGCGATGCTCAAGGTCACGCTGCGGGCCAAAACCGAGGCGCTGTAGCGCGTCAAGGCGGGCTCTTTATCGGGGGCGAAGGCCCCATGCAGGGCCTCCAAGATCCCGGCGACGGTGTAGGCGAGCCGGTAGGGCACCCGCCGCGTGGGGATCGGCAGATCCAGCCGCGCGGCGAGCTGGGCGATGAGCGCCCACAGCGCCGTGGGCGCGCCGTTGGTGATGTGAAAGATCCCCGCCGCCTCGGGCCGCGCCCCGGCGCTCAAGAGCGCGTCGATCACGTTGTCGATGTAGGTGAGATCCACCACGTTTTGGCCGTCGCCGATGATCCGCAGGCGCCCCAAGGCCAGGACGCGCAGGAGGCGGGGGAAGAGGGCGGTGTCGCCGGGGCCAAAGACCGCGCGCGGGCGGATGATCGCCGCCGAGGGGCGGCGGGCCAACACCAGCGCCTCGGCGATCTGCTTGCTGCGGGCGTACTCATTGGCCGGGACCCGAGGGTAGGGCGTGTCCTCATCCGCCTCGGCCACGTCGCGGTGGGCGAAGATGACGCTGGGGGAGGAGACATGGACGAGCCGGGGCACGCCGTGGGCCTCGGCGCCGTCGAGGACGTGGCGGGTGCCCTCCACGTTGTCCGCCTCGAAGTCCGCCCGCCGCCCCCAAGGCGAGGCGCGCGCCCCGACGTGGAAGATCACCTCGACGCCCTGACACAGCGCGCCGATCCGCGCCCCGTCGCGCAGGTCGGCGGCCTCAAAGCGCGCCCCCGCCGCCGCCAACGCCGCCCCGCGCATCAGATCGCGGCCCGTGGCGATGACCTCATGGCCCTCATCGAGCAGGCGGCGGCTCAGCGCCCCGCCGACAAACCCCGTCGCGCCCGTCACCAGCGCCTTCATGGCTCACCGTTCCATTCAATGTCTGAGGTTGAGGCCAGGATCGCCGAGGCGCCCAGCCGCCGCGCCCGCAGCAGGAGCCGCCCATAGCTGAGCCCTTGCAGCAGAAATGGCATTGGATCGCGCCAAGACCATAAAACCCACCGCGCCGTCAGCGCCGCCCGCAGCCAGCGCCTCAGCCGTCGCTGGCGCAGCGCGTCGATCAGGCCGTAGATCCACAGCGCGGCGAAGATCGTGGAGGGCGGGCCTTGGGGCTGAAGCGTCGCGCCGGGGGCCTGGCCCAAGATCGCCGCCGCCAGCCGCGCGTCGCCTCGAAAGAGGTGTACCCCGCTGGTCAAGCGCGGGTTGCACTCGATGGCGTAGACGATCCCCTCGCGCTCGATGAAGTCAAAGGCGAGCTGCCCTGTGAGCCCCGCCTCGGCGGCGAAGCGCCGCGTCCAAGCGGCGACGCCTGGGTGATCCTCGGCCTCGAAGGTGATGGCCGCGCCGCTGGCGGCGATCGTGACGGGGTAGCAGGCGTGGACGCGCAGCTCGCCCTCGTAGGCGACGCCCCATGAGCACAACGCGCGGCCCTCGATAAAGCGCTGCGCCACCCAAGGCCGCGCGGGGCTGATCTCGACGCCCTCGAAGGCCTCAAGCCCCGCTGGGCGCAGGATCGTGGCGGTGCTGAAGCGGCTGAACTCGGGCTTAAAGGCCCAGCCATGCCCGCCCTCGGCCTCCAGGTGCGCCGCCAGCGCCTCGCGGGAGGTCAAGCGCCGCGTCTCCGGCACGCTCAAGCCCATCGAGCGCGCCCAGGCGATGAAGTCGTGCTTGCTGTGGAGGCGGCGCAGCGTCGCCAGCGGCGGCACCAGCAGCCGCGCGCGGGGCGGGAGGGTCGAGGCGACGCGGGCGACGTGGAAGATCTCCTCGCAGGTGGGGATCACCACGTCGATGGCCTCGGCCTCGATGACGCGGGCCAAGGCGGCGGCGAAGCCCGCGAGGTCTTGGCGTGGGCCAGGGGCGCCATAGACCCGGCGCGCGGCGCGGGAGAGGGCCGTGACCGTGGCGGGCAGGGACTCGACGAGCGTGACCTCCACGCCGCCGCGCCACAGCAGCCGCGCCAACTCTAAGGTGGCCGGCGCTCGCCCGCCGGTGAGCAGGACGCGGATCGGCATCAGTAGGTGAAGACGATCCCGCCGATGGACAGCCCCGCGCCGGTGCCCACCATCAGCGCCCGCTGCCCGCGCTTAAGCCGCCCCGTGGAGACGGCCTCATAGAGCGTGGCGGGGATGGAGGCGGCCACGCAGTTGCCCAGCTTGGGCAGGGTGACGACGAGCCGCTCGCGGCCAAAGAAGTGGGCGAAGCCCTCCATCCCGGCGGCGCTGGGCTGATGCGTGATCGCCACCTCGATGTCCCCCAGGCCCCGGCTGAGGCCCGGCCAGATGCGCTCAAAGGCCTCGGGGCCGTAGCGCAGCGCCATCTGCAAGACCGCGTAGCCCTGCATCTGAAAGTAGCCGTCCTCGGGCTTGGCCTCGGGCTTCATGGGGTGCAGGCGCGTGCCGCCGCCGGGCACCTGGGTGAGGTAAGCGCCCTCGCTGTAGGTGGAGAAGCCGATGCTGTGGATGCGCGAGGCGCTGCCCTCGGGGCTGGGGGTGAGGACCACGGCGGCGGCGGCGTCGCCGAGGAGCCCGGCGGTCTTGATCTCGGCGCGGTTGAGGCCGGCGGAGGGGATCTCCGAGGAGCAGATCAGCACGCGCTTGAAGCGGCCAAGCTGGATAAAGGCGCTGGCGACCTCGACGGCGGAGAGGAAGCTGAGGCAGGTGGAGTGGATCGAGAAGCTGGGGATGCCCGAGGCGCTCAAGCCGAGGTGGCGTTGGATCAGCGGGGCCATATCGGGGATGGCCTGCTCAGGGAGGCCCGAGGCGTTGAGGATCAGATCCAGATCCTTGGCCTCGATCCCGGCGTCGGCCAGGGCCTCCTCGGCGGCGCGCGCCGCCATCATGGAGCTGGTCTCCTCGGGGTCGGCGCGGTGGCGCGAGATCACCCCGCTGCGCTCAAAGATGGCTTGGGGCGTCACCCCCAGCTCAGCGGCCAGCGTCTCATTGTCGATCACGCGCTTGGGGAGGTAGCGGCCCACGCCCGCGATGTGAGTGTTCAGATCCATGCTTGACTCCTTGATGACAAGCTGAGCGCGACGCGCTCGCTCATTTTTTATCCCGTGCAGACCACGCACGCAGCCCCTCAACCAACCATTCGCCTTGAGATTGATTGACTGACATAAAAAATCGCCACTTTTTACTCAGAATAAATCCTTTTTTGACAATATAGAGCTTAAAATCGGGCAAATCATGATCAACAGTCATCTCAAACATAGACTCACAGCGCCCTTCAAACTTTAACGAGGGGTTATGGCGAAACACACGCGTTCGAGAGAACCAAATACCGTAATTGAGCGTAAAAATAAGCCGATCTTCTCGCAGCTCGATTGAAGTCACGCGGCTGCCCAAGCTGAGCAGCAGCCAGGAGAGGCCTGCGAAGATCGCGACGACGAGATAGAGGAGCGGGGGCCGATCATGGATGAGCATCACGATCAGCATCCAAGCACACAAGAGCAGCCCTGCGTAGCCAAAGAGCACGCCGCCCTTCTCAAAGGTGAGCATCCGCAGCGGCAGGCGCAGCGCGCTGGCGTGGGGGCTGTCCTCGACGCGCAGCCCGTGGGGGTCCTCATCGCTGCGTCTCAACAGCGCCTCGCTGTCATCGGGCGCGCGCCAACGCCAGGCGTCGCTGGCCGGGCGCGAGTGCGCCTCATAGGGCAGCCGGACATAGCGGCGCTTGGCGCGGCGATGCGCGGCGAAGACCATGAGGATGCCAAAGAGCGCGGCGAGAAGCTCCAGGAGGCGTGGGTCGGTCAGCATATGGGCTCCGCGTGCGGCCGCAGGGCGTGAAGGGCTCGTCCGAGCAGCCTGTGGTCACCGTGTTCATCTGAATGGAGGCGTGTATATTACGGCGGCTTGAGGCGTGAGGCGAGCGTGGGGATCAGAAGATGAAGCTGATTCGCCCCTCCATGGTGAAGGGCGCGCCGCTGAGACTCTCGCCGAGCCGCTGGCGAACGCTCAGCCCGCTGATGAGGCGCTCGCTGAGGCGCAGCTCCGCCCCAAGGGTGAAGTAACCCGCTGGCGGATCATCCTCATCGGGGACGAACTCCAAGATATCGTCGTCTGAGCGCATGAGATCCACATCGAAGCGGGTCAGATAACCGGAGCTGGCCCCAAGGCCGCCGGAGATATAGAGCGCCTCGCTGAGCTTGAGCGTGGGGTAGATCGTCGTCGCGAAGTAGGCCCGCCCCAGCTCAAAGCGCCGCTTCGGCGTACACATGGCGTCGGCGTCGCTGCCGTCGCAGCCGCCGGGGACGCTGGCTTGGATCACGCGCGTGCCCAGCTCGAAGGACATCCCAAAGAAGAAGATCCCTTGCCCTGGGTTGGCGCGGAACCGAAAGGCGTACTGGCGCGTGGGGCCTCGCGGCGCGCCGATCTTGCCCTCTTGGCTGTCGGTGAGGCCCTCATCAAACACAAAGCTCAGCTCCACGCTGCCCAAGCGCATCCCCAGCGCGCCGTGCAGGCTCACCGGGGCGGTGTGCAGCTCTGGGCTACCCGAGCCCTCATAGGGCGCCTGGAGGCCCTCGCCCAAGCCCGCGCCGAGCGTAAGGCGGAGGCGCGGATCAGAGGCGTGTATGGGGGTGATGATGAGGTTGGATTGCCCCGCCCTGAGCTGCTGCATCGCGCGGGCGGAGCCGGGGGCGGCGCCCTCGGGGGCGGAGAGCTGGGCGTGGGCGCTGAGGGGGAGCGTCGCGCAGAGGAGCAGGAGGGGGGAGCGCATCTCGTCACCTTATCCTTAGGCATTTAAGAGTGCGCCTTCTGCCAGCGATATGCCACGCCCCTCAGGTTCGCGGCGCTGGCCTGCGTAACCCCCGCTTCACAGGGGCGGCGTGACCGGCGCGGCGAAGGGCGCGTGGTCAGCGCAGCGCCGCAGCGATGGC
>JAHJCH010000229.1 GCA_018813065.1 Myxococcota bacterium | reverse complement strand
TCGGGGCAGCCGTCCTCATCGCGCACGCCGTCGCGATCCTCGGGCTCATAGGGGCAGACATCCACGTCATCGGCGACGCCGTCGAGATCGGCGTCCGCCGCCGCCCACCAGGTCGGCAGAGGCGCGGGGGGCGGCGCCCGCCAGCCCAAGCGCAGCAGCCCACGCCACGCTGGCGCGCCGACGCCCTCGGAGATCCCCGCGCCGCCGCCCAAGGTCAGGACCAGCCCGCCATGACGCCACTCCAGCGCCATCAGCGCCTCAGCGGGGCCGCTGACATCCGCCGTGGGGCGCGCGCCGAAGACGCCACCGATGATCGACAGATCCAGCGGGATGGGCACCTCGGCGGCGGCGCGCCAGCGGATCACGTCATCGTGGGTGAGATCAAAGACGCGCTGATTGGGCCGCGCGTGATAGCCCACATGGGCGGCGAGGCGCACGGGGCCGCGCCAGCCCAGGCCCAGGCCGGGCTCGACGCGCCACGCGCCCTCGCCCTCAAAGGCCTGCTCATCCCCGGTGGGCAGCCACAGCGCCGCCGTCAAGGTGAGATCGAGCCCACGCCAAGGCCCCTCGCCCAGCAGCTCAAGCAGGCCCGCGCGGGCGTGAAGGCGGGCGTCGCCCAAGACCGCGCCCTCCAGGGGCCGCGTCTCGCGGGCGTTGACCCAGTAGCCCCCCGCGTCGAGGAAGAGGGCCATGGGCAGCGCGGCGCCGATCTGGAGGCCACGCCGCAGCCCAAAGGCGCCGACCAGCTCCGCGCGCAGGCGATCAGGGAAGCCCGTCTCGGCCAGCCGAGGGTCATCGGCGCGCCGTGGGGCCAAGACCAGCGGCTCATGGGCGCGGTGCAGCCAAAGATCGAGGGTCCAGCCGCCTGGGGGCGTCACCTCGGGCAGCGGCGTGTTGAGCAGCGCGGGGCCTGGCTCTAGCTCAAGCTGCTCCACTTGGAGGTGTCCTGTCTGAGCGAGCGCCCCGAGGGGCAGGATCAAGGCGGCGTAGAGGATGATCAAGAGCGGCGAACGCATATTGAGGCTCATCTTGGTCAGGTTCAAGGAGGGGCGAAGTTGTACACGGCTTATCGGATCAAAGAGTCGAGCCATCGCGCGGCGAAAAATCAAAAACCGCGCGCTCAGGCCTCGGGGACGGGCAACCGCGCCAACGCTGGGGCCAGATCGGGCGGCGGCGCGGCCTTGAGGGCCACCAGGGCCGCGCGGTAGCGATCCGCCCAAGGGTGATCTCGCAGCAGCTCTTGGAGCATCGCCGCGCTCTTGGCATGGTCAGGCGCCACGGTCAGGCCGCGCAGGAGGTGGCGCAAGGCGCGCTGTGGATCATGGTTCATCACGCCCTGGGCCGCCGCGTGCTGAAAGCGGGCCGCCGTGGGGAAGCGCTGGATGCCCTGAAGGGCGACGGCGTAGGCCTCCCGTGGCCGCCGCCCGCGCAGAAACGCCTGGGCCAAGTTGTAGAGGTGGCGGGGATCTTGGGGGTTATGATCGCTGGCCTTGATCAGCATCTCCGCCGCCGCCGGATAGTTGCCCGCCTCGATCAGCATCCGCCCCACGCCGCCGTAGCCGTGGGAGCTGTCGGGCTGGGCGGCGATGATCGCCTCATACATGGAGAGATCCCCATCCCACTGATCGGCGCTGACGTAGAGCCGCGCGCCGCAGCCGAGGAGGTAGATCGCCATCAGCGCGGCCAAGGGGCGCTGGCGTTGAGGGCGGCGGGACAGCAGGGCCTCGACGGCGGGGGCCAAGGCCAAGAGCAGCCCGGCGAAGGGCAAGTAGAGGTAGCGGCCAAAGCCATACCAGCGCAGCCCCGTGATCAGCGCGGCGGGGGCGAGGAGGGCGGCGTAGAGGGAGAGGCCGATCAGGACCAGCGGGGCGCGGCGGCGCCAGCGCAGCAGGGCGGCGAGGGCCAGGAGGAGGGCCAGCCAGCTGAGGGCGAAGCGGGCCGTGGCGTGGCGCGCGTAGTCCTCCATCAAGTAGCGCAGGCTGGTGTCCAGCGGCAGGGCCAAAGACTGGAGGCCGTCGAGGAGGAGCCAGCCGACGCGGCCAAGGGCCATCAGCAGATGCTCAGGGCCGCCGCTGGACTTCAGCCCCCCCAAAGCGGCGGCGCGGGCGCCGAGGTAGAGCAGCGCGGCGAGGATCAGCGGGCTGAGCGCCCACGCGGCGGCCTTGAGCCGAGCGCGGCTAAAGCCCGCGCCCCAGCCCCAGGCCATCGCCAGCGCCCAGACGGGCAGGGCCATCAGCAGCACCTCCTTGCTCATCAGGCCCAAGAGGAAGAGGGCGCCGCCCAAGGCGGGCCGCCACCCGCGCCCCAGCGAGAGCCAAAGGGCGGTGAAGCCAAAGAGCCCCGCCAGCACATCCGAGCGACCGTTGATCCAGAGGTGGGCCTCGCCCAAGAGCGGATGGAGCCCGAAGCAGGCGGCGGGCAGCCAGGCCCAGTCCGCGCGCCAGAGGCGGGCGAGGAGCAGCCACAGGGCGGCGACGGCCAGGAGGTGATAGAGCAGGCTGGAGAGGTGAAACACCAGCGGATCGCGCCCCCCGAGGTGGGCGTCGAGCATAAAGGTCAGCAGGGTGATGGGGCGGTAGGTGTCGAGCTGGGCCTGCTTGGCGAAGGCGCCCCCGTCGGCGGCGTACATGGTGTCGTGGCCGAAGATCACGGGGAGGTTGGCCCAGTCATAGAGCAGATCGCTCTTGACGAGCAGGGGGATGTCATCCCAGACGAAGGCGTTGTTGAGCTTACCGAGGCTGGCGAGGAGCACCACGCCGAGGACGAGCAAGAGCTTGTTCACAGGATCTCCCCCACTGTGATCGCGAGGAGGGTTTCAGATCAGAGCGCGCAGCGCCAGTCACTGCATGGTCACTGCATGAAGAGGATCTTGGTCTCCGCCCAGGCGCGCCAGCGCAGCTGGTTGAGATCGCTATAGGAGAAGCGATCGAAGTCAAAGTCACCGTCGAGCAGGAAGGGGATCACCTCCAAGATCATGGCGCCCTGCCCCAGCCCGGTGGCCCCGGCGGCGCGTGGCAGGGCGGGGAGGACCAGCGCGGTCTGATCAGCGGGGGCGATATAGCGCCACAGCGGCTTGGGCGGCCCCAAGGTCGGCTCGGAGATCTCGATGAGGTAGGCCGAGGGCGGGCGGATCGGCCCTGAGTAGCCCTCATCCACGCGCCACTCCACGCGCCGCCCCGGCCCCAAGACGCCCGAGGGGGTGATGATCTGGGCCGTGCCGACGAAGGGCGAGATAAAAACCCCTGCGGCCAGGTCGCGGACGTGGGTGACGCTGACGGCATAGGGGCGGTTATCGCTGGTGGCGCTGAAGGCGAAGCCGATGAGGTAGAGCGAGATGTCGGGATCCCAGCCCTCCAGGCGCGGGGTGCGCGCCATCACCAGGTTGGGCGTCAGGCTAAAGGCGTCGGTGTCCAGCTCCCAGTAGCCCTCGGCCCCCAGATCCAGGCGCGGCAGCACGGCGTAATAGGCGGGGCCGGGATCCGCGCCGCGTGGGGGGTTGTCGAGGTCGATCAAGAGGTCATAATCCGTGGGGTGATCCACCTCGACGTGCAGGCCGGAGAGGGCGAGGCCGGGGCTGGCGGAGATAAAGCGGCGCAGCCCCATCGCCAGGGGCGTGATCCGCGCGCGAAAGGCGCCCCAGCTGATCTCCCCGGCGAGATACGCCGCCTTATGCGCGCGATCCACCTCCCCCGCCGTGGCGATCAGCGCCAGCTCACCGGCGCGGGCCTGGATGGCGAAGGGGCCATCCTCGGTCAAGAGCGCCTCGGGGCCGGGATCGGGCAACTTGCCACGGTTATAGGGGTTGGTGTGGGTCGTCTCCACCACGGCGACGTTGATCCGCCCCTCTTGGCGGGGCTTGGGGAGGCGATCGAGGCCGCTGAGGGTGCCGCTGAGGGCGCTGAGAAGCGCGCCACCGGGCGGCGCGCCGGCGTCGCCCTCGTTCATCTGTAGATAAACCGTGATGTTCTCCACCTCGACGCCCTCCACCGTCGTCACTTGATAGCCCTCATGGGCGGCGGTGAGGCTCAGCGGCCCATCCAAGCCCAGGGCTGAGAGGGTCAGCTGCCCGCGCGCGTCGCTGAGGCCCTCCAGCTCAAAGCGACCATCGGCGCTGAGGGCCAAAACGGCGGCCGCCTCGATGGGATCGCCGCCGTCGGCGTCGCGCACGGTGACGTTGACGGCGCCGTCGATGGGCTCACCCCATAGGCCGCCGTAGCGGCTGGCGGGATCGAAGTAGAGCACGCCGCCCTCGATGACCGCCGTCGCTTCTGCGCGGGTGATCCGCGCGTCCACGGCGCCCGCCGCGTGCGGGGGCGCGCGGCCGATGAGGCGCGTCTCGTCGATGATCTGGAGATCGGTGAGCGGGGCGTCATCGAGGTAGACCTCCACGCCGGGGCCAAAGCCGCGCCCCTCGACGATCAAAAGCGCGCCGCCGCTGATCGCCACGGCGCGCGGGGTGATCGCCGTCAGCCGCAGGGCGTCGATATAGGTGAAGCCCGCCTCAAGCTCGACGCGCCGCCCGCCCAGCTCCACCCCCACGCGGGCGGGGCCGGGGGCGTGGGGCGGCGTCTGGCACTCGATCCAGTGAGCTTGGGGGGGCTGACAGGCCAACACGCGATCATCAAAGGTCACCACGGCGCCCTCGGCGAAGCCCGCCCCGCCGATCAGCGCCGCCTCGCCGCCCAGGGTCGAGCCGCGCGCGGGCACCACGCCCACCAGGGCCAGCCCCGCGCCCGGCTCGTAGTAGAGGA
Source organism: Myxococcota bacterium (assembly GCA_018813065.1). Classification (GTDB taxonomy): domain Bacteria; phylum Myxococcota_A; class Bradymonadia; order UBA7976; family UBA1532; genus JAHJCH01. The sequence continues at coordinate 13,281 of JAHJCH010000229.1, read as the reverse complement.
AGCCCCCGTCGAGGCGCGCCTGACCGTCCTCGCTGGCGGCGGTGATGTCCACGACCCCCGCCGGGTGGGCGGGGGCGCGGATCTCCACCCAGCGGCGCGCCTCATCGGCGGTGAGGATCGGGCAGGGTACGCCCCCCAAGGTGATAAGGGCCTCGCCGGTCAGCCCCTCGCCCTCCAAGCGGATGATCCCCCCGCCCTCCACGGGGCTGGCCGAGGGCCGCGCCGCCGCCAACCGCAGCGGCTCGTAATAAAAGAAGCCATCGGCCACGATCACCGCGCCGTTGGGGTTCATCACGCGCACATCTTGGGGGCCAAACTCGCCGGGGGGCAGCGCGCCCATCAGCCCGCCATCGGTGTAGCTGACCTCCAAGAGCCGCCGCCCGCCGATCCGCGCCTCGGTGCCCTCGATCAGCCCCGCGCCCTCGATCAAGATGGGCACCCCGCCCTCGACGCGCCCTCGCGGCGGGGCGATCCGCGTGACGCTGAGCCCCTCGAAGTAGGTGAAGGCCTCGGGTAAGACGAACACGCGATCAGAGGCGCCATCGACGACGCGCAGATCCACGAGGCCCGCGCCTTGGGCGGGTGTGCGGCAGCGGGCGTGGTTGGGGCTGGTGATCTCCACCACCTCGCAGGCGCGCTCGCCGAGGAAGAAGGCGGTCTGGGCGGTGAAGCCCGCGCCGACGATCCGCACGCTCAGCCCGCCGCCGATCTCGCCTCGGTTGGGCACCACGGAGTTAAGGGAGAGGGCCTCAAGCGGCCCGGCGTCGCCCGAAGCGTCCGCCGTGGCCTGAGCATCGACCTCGGCGGCGTCCGCGAGGGCGTCGGGGGCGCCGAGATCGAGGCCCTCATCCAAGCCCGCCTCCTCGGCCATGACGCGGCCATCCGCGCGGGGGGCGAGGCGGCCCACGTCATCGGCGACGGGGATCGGCTCGCTTGGCTGACAGGCCCACAGACAAGCCCACAGCAGCGCCAGCGGCGCCCACCAAGCTCTCACGGCGCCTCCTCCTCCACCACGTCGAGGTTTAAGCCGCCGGGGTAGCCATAGGAGACGTACTGATCGTAGCCATAGACGATGACGGCGATGGGCTGATCGGCCTGGATAAAGTGGACGCCATCGCCGATGGGGAAGCGGGCCACCTGCCACTCTCCGCTGTCGCCGACGGGCTCCCAAGAGACGGGGAGGACGCCCTCATCAAAGAACACCGCCGCCCCGCCTGGGGCGATGATGTTGACGTAGTCGAAGGCGTACTTATCCGGGGCCAGGAAGACAAAGTCGCGGCGGAACTGCTCGGCGGGGACGGCGAGGATAAAGGCCGGATCGCCCGTCCCTGCGTCGCCGGGCTCCTCGCTGCTGTAGCGATTGGGGTTGGGCGCCTGCTCGGCGGCCAAGAACTGCCCGACAAGAACAGGCTTATCGCTGATGATCTCAAAGTGCTCGCGGCTGCCAAACTCGAAGTGCTGACCGGCGTTCAGCGTTGGTATGGCCACCTGCGGCGGTATCGTCTCGATCTTGGTGTTGTCTTCGGTCGCTAAGATGCGCCAATAATCGTCCTCTAAGCCACGGTCATAGCTCTTACTGGCGATGTAATGACGCCCCAGCGTATTGATCGGAAACATTTGCTGTTCCAGGTGATCTGCACAGCATGTGTTTAAGCGCGCCTCATTACAGTCATAGTTATTTCTACATGTGATATCACGCCCATACTCACAGACACCTTGGCGCGTCTGCGGGTCGATCTCAATGCAGTGATTGGTGTTGGGCGCGTTGGCCGCCTCGCTCCCGGCGAAGACCACGACGTGCTTATCCGCCAAGACGCGCGTGCCGGTTAAGTCCGCGCCGGGGCTGCGTGTTTGGATGTTCAACACGTCAAACTGAGAGAGCAAGATCTCAAAGGTGTCCCCCGCGCGCATCGCTGGGATCTGCCCAACCGCGCCTGCTTGGGTGTCTGCGGTTAAGATCATCTGCACCCGCGTCGGCTCTTCATCGATCCCCACCACCGTGATATAGCCCCGGAGGTTATCAAAGCTCTGCTCGCGGGTCATCGTCAGGTAGTGATCGCCAAGGACGTGACTGGGCAAGAGTAAGGAGGCGTCATTGCTAAAGACATTCTCATTCTCTAGCGGGTTGAATTGATAAGCGACGATGGGGATGCTGCTGCGAACACGATAAGCGTGAGGGACAACCGTCGTCCCGTCTACGTCTCTGCGGGGCAGATTAAAGACATGTAAGCCCAGGGGCGGCACGAGCTGGCTTTGAACCAAGCCCTCATTATTAAAGACAGACACCTCGGCGGTGTACTCTGGGTGGGGATTGGAGACAACCACGGCGAAGGGGGCCGCTGCTGCGTCGAGGAACACCTGTTGGCCGTCGCGGTAGCTCTCGACAAAGGCGTTGTCGAGATCAACCGCCCAGTAATCACAGCCGACGTTGGTCTTGACCTTCTCGCTGAGGACGCAGAGCGGGACACACTCGCCGCGATCGCACTGAGCGCCGGTGCGGCTGCCGTTACAGCGCTCCACGAACTCAAACTGGGCGCCATCGGTGGTGCATTGAACGACGATCTGCTCACCATTACAGGCGCGCTGATTGGGCACGCAGATGACATCATCGCAGGTCGCCACGCCGCCGCGCCCCTCGCGGCAGGCGTTGCCGCATGGGACGAGGGTCCAGCCATCGCCGCGCTCATCGCAGATCTCCAAGGCCTGCGGGGTCGCGCAGCGCGTGGTGGAGGGGACGCAGACGGCGGGCTCAACGCAGGCGTCCTCAAGGCAGACCTGACCATCAGGGCAGGGGCTCGGCGCGCCCCAGCCATCAGGTCCGCAGGAGAGGCGTTGGAGATCGGGATCGCAGCGCGTCTGACCGGGAGCGCAGGCGAGGGCGGCGTCCGCTGGGGGCGGCGTGGCGTCCGAGGCGTGCGCGTCGAGGGGGGGGGCGGTGTCCGCCGAGGGGGGCTGGGCGGGGGGATCGCTTTTGCAGGCGATCAGCCCGATAAAGCCCAATGAGATAAGATATTTAGGGATCATGCTTGCTTTGGGGACCGGCGTTTTTCGTTTTGTTTTTTGTAGCGGATGTCACCGCCCGCCGCACCCCAAATCCTTAGAGGATCACCCAGTCGAGGAACGGGGCGCGCTTGCGGGAGATGGCGGCGGCGGCCTCATCGCGCAGCCAAGGCTTGGCCGCCTCCAGGCTGCTGGGCGCCCCCCCCGAGACGACCACGCGGAGGTGGCTGGCGTCGGGGGCGGGCTCCACGGCCAGGATATAAAAGGACTGCAAGTCGGGGTTTGACGCGCCGGCGAGGGCCAGCTCCAGGCCCTCTTGGACCTGGCGACAGAGCTGAAGGGTTTTCCGCCCTTGGGCGGAGCTTCGCCTAGACATAGATGCAGATCTCCAGCGTCGCTCGTACGGGCGACGAGGTGATTTTAATAAGTTGAAGGGCTTAAACGTCGCGCGGCCAAGGCCGCAGAGGCTGCGTTCAGCGGGTGCGTTCAACGTGCTGCATGATTGATCCCTCCATCTAGGCGGATTGAGAGGCGGGGGGGACTTTAGCGGCGCGCGGCGGCGCGCGCAAGCTCAGAGGACGCCGGGGCGCCAAAAGACATAGTTGTGATCGTCGAGGGAGAAGCGCTCAAAGCCCGCCGCGCAGATCCGCGCCACCGCCGCGCGGGTGTCATCGGGGGTGTAGCGAGCCACCGCGTGGTGGTGAAACTCGATGAAGATCTGGCGAAAGGGGGCGAGATCGGCGGGGGAGAGCGCCTCAAGCAGCGGATACTCCGCGCCCTCGATGTCGAGCTTGAGCAGATCCACGACCTCAACGCCGAGCCGCGCCACGAGCCCCGTGAGGGTGACGGCCTCGACCTCATAGCTGCGGATCTCATCGGCGCGGACGTTGTGATGATCCTCCATCAGCGAGCCGCTCTCGTGGGATTGGCTCTCATGGAAGCGCAGGGCGCCTGGGGTGGCGCTGATGGCGAGGGGCAGCAGCTCAAACCGCCCAGGATAGGCGCGCTGCAAAGCCTCCAGGGCGGGGCGGTGCTTGAGCGTGGGATCAACGGCGTAGGCGCGGGCGCCATAGCGCCCAATCATGTGCATGGAGAAGTCTGCTTGATAGCTGCATCCAGCGTCGATGACCACCGCGCGATGATCCAAGCGCGGCGCATAGAGAAAGTTGGGCGCCTGATAGACGAGGCCAAGCGCGCGGGCCTCACGCAGCCTCACCCACTTTTTGATCTCGCGTTGGAGCTTGGTCTTCACTCTCTTTAGTTGATTGATCATTCATCGGCCTTTAACTGGCTTAAAACGCCATTGGCTAAAAATTAAAAGATTAACATCAAGAGATTGCTGATGAGTTTCCATACTCAAAGCCCCCTGCCTGATTATTATTTAAATGAATGAAGCTCAAGCGCCTGCCTCAGCTTAAAGTAGGGCTCAGAGAGCGAGAAGCGCAGCAACGCGTCTACCCGCGCGTTGACCGAGAGCACCCCATGATCGGTCATCTGCACACCCTGGGCGGCGGCGGCGATGTCATCACACAGCAGCAGCCCCAGGCGATCCGCGGTGAGGATGACACTCTCAAGCCAAGCGGCGAGGTTCGGCTGGCTGTTCTGGTTGAGCAGGCCAAGGTTGTTGAGCAGACCGATCTTGTTGAGCAAAAACTGAAGCCCTTGGCGCTCAATCTCACTGCAACGGGCGAAGGCGCGCAGGAGGTTCTCATCGAGGTAGTCGCGCGGGGGGGCTTCCTCAGGCTGGAGGCTCTTGAGGAGGCTGTAGACCATCACCAAGAGCCGACGCACGCGGGCGTCACGGGTGCGATCCAGGGCGGCGAAGAGGTACTTGGGCGTGGTCATGTAGAGCGTGCGCGCGGCGACAAACATGATCAGCGCCGGGCTCAACCCCCCGAGCATCTCTGGGCTGACGAGGATGGCGGGCTGGCCGAGGTTGACGACGCGCATCCCTTGAAAATCCCCAGCGCCTTGATAAAGCTCGACGCGCTCAAAGCCTGTTCGCTGTAAGGCGATCTCAAACATCTGGTTCAGCGGCGTCTTAACCTTGTTTGTGATCAGGTTTTTCTTCTTATGAATGCGCAGCTCTCTATGCGTGACCGTCATCAGCGGCACGGTGATTTTGTAAAGCTTGGCGAAGATCTGATCAATCTGCGGGTTTTTGTCCTCATGATCTAATAATGACCAGTGAGCAGCCTCTAACATCGAGCCGGGTAACAGCGGTCGCTGGTGCTGATCATGGACCTGTTTATGCGCTTCCTCTGCGCCCCCCAGGAAGACCAAGCACCGCGCGGCTTGCACCGCGCCGTCGGCCTCGCCCAACTGCTCAAAAAGCTCATATAGGTTTTTTAAGTTTTCTACATTACGCGGCGTAAGCTCCAAGATCTTGCGCCGATGCTTGAGCGCCTCTCTTGGCTTGTTGAGCTGTAGATAGATGTCCGCGAGCACACTATGAAGCTGCACGCCCTTGGGGGCGTATTGAAGCGCGATCAGGTAGGCGTCTCGGGCCTCCTCAAAGCGCTGCAATGAGGCGCGGTTAATCTCCCCCAGGTTTCGCGCCAGCGTGACGATGAACTTGTCTTCAAGGGGGTGCTCCTGCGCGCGCTTGAGCATCCTGCGATACGCCGCGTCTTGACCCTGGAAGTCATTGTGCTTCAACAGCAGCCGCTCAAGGTTACGGAAGGCCATGAGCTGCGTCGGATCGATGTCAAGGGCCTCCTCATACACGCTCAACGCCGCCTCAGGCGCGCCCTCGGCCAGCTGATCGCCCAGGGCCAGCAGCGCGGCGGCGCGGGCCTCTGGCGCCGCCTCCAGCCGCGCGCGTTGTCGCATGTAATCCAGGCAGGCCGGGGCGTCGCCCAGCTCTTGGCTCAGCCGCGCCAGCTTGGACAGCAAGCTGGCCTGATCCGCGCCGGGCATCACCAGGGCGCGGCGGTAGCAGGCGATGGCGCCCTCCGCGTCGCCCACCGGGCCCGCCAAGCGATCCCCCAAGGCCTCCTCAGCCTCGCGGCGCTCAGGCCCCTCCGGCAGCGCCTCGATGATCCAACGCCGGTGCTCGATGGCCTCCGCCCAGTCCTGCTTCAGCTCCAGCTGCTCCAGCAAGGCGACGCGGATCGCGTGCGCGCTGGGCTCCAAGCTCAAGGCGGCGCGGAAGAACTCGATGGCGCGGTTTGGCACCCCCAGGCGGGCCTGGATGCGCCCCACGCGGAAGCGCAGCGCCTTGAGCGCCTCGGGCTTCAACGCCGCCTCAAAGCCCAACAAGAGGCGCTCATAGGCGTCGGCGGCCTCGGCCAACGCCTCGGCCTCAAAGAGCAGATCGCCATACGCGCCCAAGCCCTCTTGGCTGATGTAGCCCAGGCCGATGGCCCGCGAGAGGTGCTCTCGGGCGCGCTCCGCCTGCCCCGCCTCGCGCGCGATCAAGCCCAGCTGTGTATAGGCCTCGCCCCGCGCGTGATCGTCGTCCAGCAAGGGGATGAGGCGCTCCAGGAGGGGGGCGGCCTCCTCGACGCGGGCTTCATTGAGGTACATCTGGGAGAGGCGCTCAAGGGCCAGCGGCTCATGGGCGTCGAGGGCCAGGGCCGCCTTAAAGCCCGCCTCGGCCTCCTCTAAGACCCCCAGCTCCAGGTGCGCTTGACCCAAGAGCGCGTAGGAGGCGGCTGTTGGCTGCGTGGCGCGCTTGAGCAGCGCGATCAGCTCAGGCCACTCCCCCCGCGCGATGAAGCGCGCTTGCAGCGCCGTCAGCGTCTCCATGTCCGCGCCGCCTGCCTCAAAGATCTGCAACCGCAGCGCCTCGGCGCTTGTCGCGTCGTGGGCGTCGAGGAGCCGCGCGGCGTTGCGCCAGGCGTCGAGGCGCCTTGGCCCCTCAGCGCGCGCGGCGATCTGCATCCACAGCGCCTCGGCTTGGCCCGCGTCGCCGGCCTGCTCATGGAGCCGCGCCATGCTCATCAGCGTCTCCTCATCCTCGGGCAAGGCGCTGAGGATGGGCTCCAGCACCCGGATGGCGCGGAGGGGCTGGTTGAGGTGGCGCTCAAAGATGGCGCTGAGGCTGCGGCGCAGCTCGGTCTTGTCCCCCTCGTCGGTGATCGCGTCGAGGTGCTCGGTGTAGATGTCCGCCAGATCGTCCCAGCGCCCCTCATCGCGGTGGAGCCGCTCCAAGGCCCGCAGCGCGGTGAGATCGCGGGGGGCCAGCGCGGCCAGCTCACGATAGACCTCGATCGCCGCCTGGGTGTCCTCCAGCTCCTCTTCTTGGATCAGCGCGACCTCTCCCAAGATGCGCAGGTGCTCATCCCTTGAAGGCTCCAGCTGAAGCATCATCTTGTAGATCTCAAGCAAGGCCTCGAAGCGGCTCACTTGACGGTAGAGGTGCTCCAAGCCACGCAGCGCCGCCTCGCTCTCATCATCGATATAGATTGCGTCTTTATACGCCTCGATGGCCTCCTCTAGCTTGGCGTGGCGCTCAAAGTGACCGGCGAGGCGCAGATATGTATCGACCTGATCCTCTCCATCGACGAGCCGCGCGCGTCGGCGCAGGACGTCCACCAGCCCCTCTAGATCACCCACTTGCTCCGTTAAGATCTCCAGCGCATCGAGGTTCTCCAAGTCTTCCCCAATATCGAAGAGGCCCCGACGGGCGCTGATCGCCTCAGCGAGATCGCCGAGGGCCTCAAGGACCTCGGCGCGCTGGATGATCAGCTCCCCTTGCTTGTGAGCATCCAGCTCCTCATCCGCCCAGCGGCCCAGGTGTTCGGCCAAGCCGCGCATATCCCCGGCCTGCCTCAAGCGCAGCGCCAGCGTCTCCAGCAGCGCCTCATCGCGCGGGTCAAGCTCCAAGAGCGCCTTGAGCTGCTCGGCGGCGAGGGCGGGCTGCGCGGCGCCCAGCCAACCCGCCAAGCGCAGCCGCAGCGGCGCGGCGGCCTCACGATCGCTTTGGTTGATCGCCGCCAGGTAGTGCTCGGTGAGCTGCTTGCGCTGCCCAGAGGCCTCCGCCAGCCGCCACAGCTCATCGCCGTAGCGCTCATCATCGAGCACCTCGCCGAAGGCTTGCAGCGTGATCGAGAAGGCGCGCTCGGGCTGGCTGAGCTGGATCTCATAGAGCCGAGCGGCCTCATCGAAGAGGGCGACGCGCTCCACCTCATCGCTGATATAGAGCAGCCGGTCGAGGATCTGATCGATGAGGGTCTGCCAGTCCCCACGGCGAGAGAGGATGTGGCGGATGCGTGGGAAGATCTCGGGGTGGTTGGCATCGAGGCCTTGGATCTCCTCCAGGGTCTTGAGGGCGCGCAGCGGGCGCTTGAGCACATCCTCGCGGAAGGTCGCCAGGGCGAAGAGGGCCTCGACCCTGGGGGCGCCTTCATCCAGCGCCCGCTTAAAGGGGGCCTCCAAGAAGGCCACGATCTGCTCAGACTCGGGGTCCTGCTCATAGAGGCTGAGGAAGAGCGGCTCACGCTCAGCCGCCAGCGGCCCCTCGCACAGGGCCATGAGGGCCTTGATGAGCGGCGCCCGCTCAGCCTCCGAGAGCGTGGGGATGAACTCGGCCAAGAGCCAGCCCAGCTGGAGGCTCTCCTGCGCCGCCTCGGCGAAGTGGCCGATCCCCTCCACGGTGGTCACGTCAGCGGGATCGGCGCGCAGCGCCTTGAGGGCCCAGTCAAAGGCCGCGCTGGGCTCATCGGCGAGGAGGTAGATCTGGGCCAAGCGGCGATAGCGCGAGACGGGCTCCAGGCCAGCGGTGGCCTCCAGGCGCGCGGCGGCCTCCAGCCAGCGTTGCTGATGCAGCGTCACCCGTGTCAGGAGCCGCCGCGACTGCGCGTCCTCGACGCCCGCCTCCTCAAGCCGCTGCAGCCCCGCCTCAGCCTCCGCGTCGGCGAGGTTGAGCTGGAGGATCTCGACGTAGGCCGAGAGGGCCTCGCTCAGCGCGCCGCGCGCCTCCTGCTTGGCGGCGAGCAAGGTGAGCGGCCCTACGCGCGCCAGCCCCTCCAACGCATCTAGAGATCCACGAAGCTCAGCCTCATCCCTCATGAACAACTCACCTGTCTTAAATTTCAGCGCGATCCACCAGCCAACGCGCGGCGGCGCGAGCGCCAGCGTAAATCCAGATCACAGCGGACTCAAGGACGCGATGAAATCTGTGCGTTTTGCTTGAAGCGCGCGCCGCCCAAGCCGCATCATCCGAGGCTCAACCCACAAAGACAGAGCGATTTTGGCTTCGCCGCTTCGCTTGAAAGGACAAGGCCGCATGATCACTCGGCTGCTCCTCGCCCTCTGCCTGCTCTCTGCCCCTGCCCTCGCCGATGAGATCGAGGTCAAGGGCTGCGACGCCAAGTTCCCCACCACCCGCGAGGCCACGATCGGCGCCACGGCCTACCAGCTCAAGCTCACGGGCGCGGGGCTGCGGGAGAAGATGTTCGTCAACGTCTACGCCATCGCCAGCTACCGCGACGCGACGGCCCAGGTCAACGGCGCGGGCTCCTTGATCCGCGCCGATATCGCCAAGCAGCTTATCCTGCGCATGGAGCGGGACGTAGACGGCGACTCGATGTACGAAGCGTTGGAGAAGAGCATCTTTAAGAATGGCGGTGAGGGCAAATTCAAAGACGAGCTGAGCAAGTTTAAGGCATATTTTGTCAAAAATAACGCCAAAAAAGGCAAAGAGATCATCTTTACGCATGTCCCCGGCAAGGGGCTGAGCTGCCAGATCGATCAGGCCGCGCCGCTGGACATCGACAACCTCGACTTCGCCAAGGCGACTTGGTCGATCTGGTTTGGGGCCAAGCCCGCTGACAAGGGGGTCAAGAAGGCGCTGCTCAAGCAGGGCAGCTGAGCGTCACTGGGTCAAGGCCGCCGCGGGCTCCTGGCGCGCGGCGGTGTTGGCGGGGAAGAAGGCGCCGATGAGGCAGAAGAGCACCGCGCCGCTGATCGCCGCCGCCCAGAGCCAGAGCGGGAAGGCGAAGAAGGTGTCTGGCTTATAGGGGAACCGAGGCAGCTGATTGGCCACCCAGTCGGCCAAGCGCGAGGCCCCATAGCCCACCCCGCAGCCTAACGCCCCCCCCGCCACGCCGATCATCGCCGCCTCGCCCAAGATCACCGCGCGGATATGGCCGCGGTTGGCGCCCAAGGCGCGCAGGAGCCCGATCTCGCGCTTTCGTTGATAGATGATCATAAAGAACATCTGGCTGATGTTGATGGCGGCGATCCCCACGATGATAAAGCTCACCAAGGCAAAGACGCTCTCGACGGTCTTGATGATCTTGGCCGCGCGCTCGGCGTTGTCGGTGTTCTCGGCCAGCTCAAAGCCCAGATCCTTGACCGCCGCGATGATCTGCGGCACCTGCGTCTGCTCTTGGACCTTGATGATGATGCTGTGATAGCGCTCCGCCGCCACCTCACCCGAGTAGCGGGCGTTGAGGCGGCGGACGTACTCAAGCGGCATGGTCACGCCCACGGTGATGGCCTTATCGCTGAAGCCGACGAGCTTGAGGCGGCGCGTCAGATAGCGCCCCTTCTTGGCGGCGCGGCCCAGGAAGGACTTGCCGAGGGTGACGTTGAGCTGAAAGCCCAAGATCGTCTGCTTAGAGATCTTGGGCATCTTGCGGTTGCCGCTGCTGAGGGCGGTGGCGAGGCTGCCGTTATAGAGCTCCAGGAGGTGATGGCTGACGATGACGGGGATGGGCGTCTCACAGTGATCCGTGTCAGCGGCGCAATAAGACTCGCCGGGGCAGCTCGTCAGGCGGGTCTTCTCCTCATACAAGCATGGCAGCTTCTTACACTCGCCCGCGTCACAGGTGCGCCCGTCGGGGCAGCCCGCGTCGGCCTTACATGAGATCGGCGCCTCCCAGTCCTTAAAGCCAGAGGACGCCGCCAGCTCATCGGCCACCAGGGCGGGCTCGATGCCATCGGCGATGATCTCGGCCCAGACCTCCTTGCCAAACAGCTGCTCACCGCCATAGCCGCGCGTGGGGAAGGTGAACTTCATCTTGGGGTAGACGGCGCGGACCCCTTGCAGCGCCTTAAAGTCCGCCACGGCGGAGTCATCGAGCTGCCGGCTCCCGGCGATGCCGAAGAGATCCTCACCTTGAGTCAGCCCGGTGTCGAACTTCTTACGCACCACCTCCACCTGATCCACCAAGAAGATGCGGCCCAAGACCACCTCCTTGATGCCTTCACCGAGGCCGAGGAAGAAGACGAAGGTGGAGATGCCCACCACGATCCCGATCCCGCTCATAAAGAAGTTCTTCTTAGAGCGGCTGATGTTCTGCGCCACCAAGGCGCTGAGGGCCGTCAGCGTCAAGGCCTCGCCCTCCCATCATCGGTGATGCGCCCGTCCTCGATGCGGATGACGCGCTTGGCGGCGTCAGAGACGCGATCTTCATGGGTGATGATGATCACGGTGTAGCCTTCCTCATTGAGATCCTGAAAGGTCTTGATGATCTGCTCACCCGTCACGCTATCGAGGCTCCCCGTGGGCTCATCGCACAGGAGCAGTTGGGGCTTGAACAGCAACGCGCGGGCGATGGCGACGCGCTGCTTCTGCCCTCCGCTGAGGCGATTGGGGCGGGCATCGAGCTTATCGCCCAGGCCCAACATCGTCAGCGTCTCGCGGGCGCGTTGACGTGGATCGCCCACGGGCGAGGCCCCCTTGAGGAAGGAGGCGGGCAGGGCGACGTTCTCCACCGCCGTGAGGTGATCGAGCAAGCTAAAGTGTTGAAATATAAAGCCAATCTTTTGATTGCGCAGCTGCGCCAGCTGGGCATCAGAGAGGGTCTGAAGATCCGCGTCGCCCACAGACACGCGCCCGGTGAAGTCGCGATCGAGCCCCCCGATGATGTTGAGGAGGGTGGTCTTGCCTGAGCCGGAGGTGCCGACGATGGCGACCATCTCCCCCTCCTCGATCTCGAGATCCACGCCCCGCAGCGCCAGCTCGCCCTTCGCCGCTGCGCGGTAGTGTTTGCGGACATCCTGGAGTTTGATCATGGCTGGCCTTGTAGCACGACAGGTTAAAGATGGGCGCACCGTAGGAGGTGCGCTGCTAAAAAAACAAGGCGCGAGGCGTGGCCTGAGCTGGGGCAGCGGGGCGCCTTGCGGGCCACGGCGGCGCGCCGTAGATTTACGCTCGCCAGCGCGCCGCCGTCGAGGGGGATCGTTGAGCGACGTGGCCGAATAAAGCCCCTGACCCCGCGTCAGCGGGCCGCCTCTCAGCCTCCCCCCCAGGAAAAGAAGGAACCCTGATGCGCCTCACCCTGCTCTTCGCCCTCTTCACAACCGCGATCGCCTACGCGCCCGTCGCCGAGGCGCGCACGACCACCCAGACCCGCACCACCCAAAACAACAAAAAAGCCGCCGCCAAGAAGAAGAAGAAGAAGAAGAACCCTGTGCCCAAGGCGTTCCGCGCGGGCGCCAAGCGCTTTAACTTCTCAGCGGGCACGGCGGGCAGCTTTGGTCAGCGCTACATCATCGCCGGCGGCGGCTTTGGCTACTTCCTCGCCGACGGCCTGGAGCTGGGCATCGACGCCGAGTACTGGTTCCCCGAGGAGCCCACCGTCTTCAAGCTCAGCCCGCAGATCCGCTACGTCGCCTACCAGGTCAAGACCGTCCAGCCCTACCTCGGCGCCTTCTACCGCCGCATCTTTATGGGCGACGGCCCCAATGGAGAGCAGTACGAAGACACGGGCTCGCTCGGCGGGCGGGCGGGCATCTACTACAAATCGGGGAGGGGGGTGTACATGAACCTCGGCGTCGTCTATGAGCAGAAGCTCGACTGCACGCCTACGGCCAACGCCCCATGCGAGGACATCTACCCCGAGATCGGCGTCTCCGTCTCCATGTAAGCGCCCTGCTCCTCTGCCTTGGCCAGCTCATCGGCTGCGCCGCCCCCCGCCCACGTGATGATCCCGCCGCCCGCGCCGCCTGGCGCGCCGCCCAAGCGACAGAAGGTGAGGCCCGCGTCGAGGCGCTCAAGGCCCTCGCCGTGCGCTGGCCTGATGACCTCTTCGCCGAGCAAGCCCTTGGCGCGTTGAGCCGCGAGGCCCGCGATCCGGCGGCGCTGGTGCCTTGGCTGGAGGCCCGCGCCGCCGCCCCGCGCCAGAGCGCGCCGATGGCCCTCTACTGCGTCGCCTGGATACACCGCCACGCGCGCGGCGACGCTGAGGCGGCGTTGGCGGCGCTGGCGCGCTTTACGTGGCCGACGCACACCCTCTACGACGACGCGCTGTGGATGGAGGCGGGGCTGCGGGCCGAGCGGGGCGAAGGCGAGGCGGCGCGGGCGGCGCTGCGGCGCATCGTCGAGGG